>CAYOCW010000036.1:0-15699 GCA_964402615.1 uncultured Cyanobium sp.
TCCTGTTCGGTCACCTGATCTGGGCCACCGGCTTCATGTTCCTGATCTCCTGGCGGGGTTACTGGCAGGAGCTGATTGAGACCATCGTCTGGGCCCACCAGCGCACGCCGCTGGCCAACCTGGTCGGCTGGCGCGATAAGCCTGTTGCGCTCTCGATCGTCCAGGCCCGCGTGGTTGGTCTGGCTCACTTCACTGTGGGCTTCTTCCTCACCTATGCGGCCTTCCTGATCGCCTCTACCTCCGGGAAGTTCGGCTGATCCAGCCCGCTTCCCCCTCGAGGGACGTCAGCCTCCCGGTACACGCCGGGGGGCTTTTTTGATGCGGAGGAACATTACCGCTCGGAAAGCTCAGTTCAGCTGTGCGGCAAGAGCGTCATCACTCACTTCGCCTCCATCCAATTGGGGCCCACTCCGGTTTCGACCGCCAGCGGCACGTTGAGTTGAACCGCTGCTTCCATCGTGCGACGCGTCAGGTCGAGCACCGCCTCCACGGCTTCGGGGGCTGCCTCCAGCACCAGTTCATCATGCACCTGCAACAACAAGCGGGCCGGCAGTCTCTGCTGTTCGAGAGCGTTGTGCAGTTGCACCATGGCCCGCTTGATGATGTCGGCGCTGGAGCCCTGGATCGGTGCATTGGCGGCTGCCCGCAGCTGCTGCGCTTCCATCCCGGCTCGGCGGGCCACATCCAGGTCGATGTCCTCTGGATTTTGGCCCAACAGCCGACCTAATCCAGCCGGATCGAAGTGAAAGCGCCGCCGCCTCCCCATAATCGTCTCCACCCAGCCGCGGCTGAGGGCCAAGCGCTCCTGCCGTTCTAGAAACTGGAAGACCTTCGGGTAGCGTTCGCGAAAGCGGTTCAGGAACTCCTTCGCCTGGCCCTGGCTGACACCCGTTTCGCGCGCGAAGCGCTGGGGACCCATGCCATAGATCACCCCGAAGTTGATCGTTTTGCCGAGACGTCGTTCGTCGGTGTTGATCGTCTCTTTTTCGAGCAGCAACCGGGCGGTGAGCGCGTGCACATCCTCACCGCTGCGATAGGCCTCCACCAAGATCTCCTCGCCGCTGAGGTGGGTGAGGATGCGCAGCTCGATCTGGGAGTAATCCGCGCTGATCAGGCTCCAGCCCTCCTGCGGCAGGAACGCCTTGCGGATCTGTCGTGAGAAGGCTGTGCGGATCGGAATGTTCTGCAGATTGGGATTGCTGCTGGACAGGCGCCCTGTGGCCGTGACCGCTTGGTTGAAATCGGTGTGAACGCGCCCGGTTTCGGCCTCCACCAGCGCCGGTAGCGCTTCCACGTAGGTGCTTTTGAGTTTGCTCAGCATGCGGTGCTCCAGCAGCAGCGGCACCAGCGGATGGGCCTGCCGCAATTTCTCCAGCACCGTGGCGTCGGTGCTCCAGCCGGTCTTGGTGCGGCGTGATTGGCGCCGGTCCAGGCCCAGGGTCTCGAACAGCACGTCGCCAAGCTGTTTGGGAGAGGCGAGGTTGAAGCTCACGCCTGCCAAGGCCTGGGCTTCCGTGTCCAGCCGTTGCAGTTGGACCGCCATGTCGGAGCCCAATTCCGCGAGATAGGTGGTGTCGATGCGGATGCCGTGGGCCTCCATCGCCGCCAGCACCGGCTCCAGCGGCAATTCCAGCTGCTCGAGCAGCGGTCGCAAGGCCGGCCCCAGGGATTCCAGCTGCTGCCGCAGCAGGTCGGTGAGCCGCCAGGTGAGATGCACATCCATGCCGCAATACAGAGCGGCGGCGCCGATCGGCACGGCCGCGAAGCTGCTGCCTTTGGGCACCAGATCGCTGTAGCCGGTGGGGCGGAAGCCAAAGTTGCGCTCCGCCATCGCCTCCAGGCCATGGCCGTCGCCGGCATCGCGCAAATAGTCCGCCAGCATCGTGTCCATCACCACGCCGGCCAGATGCAACCCATGGCGGAGCAGCACCAGCCGGTCGTACTTGGCGTTCTGCAGGGTCTTGGGATGCCGGTCGCTGGCCAGCCAGGGGGCCAGGGCTGCCAGCACCTCAGTCAGTCCCAGCTGGACCGGCGTGGTGGCGGCGCTCTCGCCGCTGTGGCCGATCGGGATGTAGGCCAGGTCGCTGGCACCGGCTCCCCAGGCCAGACCCACCCCCACCAGTTCCGCCTGGAACGGGTTCAGGGCTGTGGTTTCGGTGTCGAGAGCCACGGGCGCTGCTGGATCGGTGCAGGCCTCGAGTCGCCGCACCAGCTCCTGCAGCTGTTGGGTCGTGGTGATCAGCTGCGGCTCCAGCTGCGGTGCCCCAGCTGGGGGGGATGCAGCGCCATCTTCACCGCCGCTGATCAGGTCTAGGGCTGTCTGCCGCTGGGTGCCGCCGCTGCCCGTGGCCGTTGGCGCGATGGCGGGGGCCATCGCGCCAACGTCGGCGCTGATGGCTTCCGTCGTGGAGGTGCCCGGTGTTGGTTCCGCCTGGGCGCTCGACCGACGTCGGCGTGCTGGCTCGATCTTCGGAGCGGTGGTGTGGCCCGGGGTGTCGGTCGTCGCCGTCGCCGCAGGGCTGGGCGGCTCGGCCGAGAACAGCCGGGCGAAGTCGTCCACCTGGCGGGCGAGGCTGAACAGCTCCAGCTCTTGGAGCCGGTCCGCCAGCCGCTCCCGCTTCACGGCCCCCAGTCCCAGCCGTGGCTCGGGGTCGAGGGGCACCTCCAGGTGGATCGCCGCCAGTTGGCGCGACAGGAAGGCGTTGTCGCGGCCGGCTTCCAGCTTGGCCCGCAGGCTGCCGCGCAGCTGCTCCATCGCCCCATAGATGCCGTCGAGGTTGCCGTGGTCGTTCAGCAGGGAGATTGCCGTTTTGGGACCCACGCCCCGCACCCCTGGAATGTTGTCGGAGCTGTCGCCGGTGAGGGCCTTGAGGTCGATCACGTCTTCTGGCGCCACCCCCAGCTTGGCAATCACCGCCTGGCGGTCGATCTCGACGGGGCCGCTGGAGCGGGCATAGGGGCCTCCGCCCATGTAGAGGATGGCGATGTCGCGTTCGTCGTCCACCAGTTGGAACAGATCGCGATCACCGGACAAAATCCGCACCCGCCAGCCCTGTTGCGTCGCCCGTTGGGCCAGGGTGCCGAGTACATCGTCGGCTTCATAGCCCGGTGCCATGCACAGCGGCAGGTCGAGGGCGTCGCTCAGAATCGTCTGCAGGTTGGCCAGATCGGCGAAAAAAAGCTCGGGGGCTTCGTCGCGGTGGGCTTTGTAGTTGGCGTCCGCCGCGTGGCGGAAGGTGGGCTGGTCCGTGTCGAAGGCCACCACGACGCCGGCCGGGGTCAAGCCGCGGCAGTGGTCCAGCAGCGCCCGCAGGAAGCCGTAGGTCACGCTGGTGGGGACACCCTCCTTGGTGCTCAGACCACCATCACCGCCCTTGCTGAAGGCATAGAAGCTGCGGAAGGCCAGGGAATGACCATCCACTAGCAGTAGCAGGGGTTTCTGAACCGCCATCACCGAGCTCCCATGCAGAGGCCGTCGAGATCCCTCGTTCTGTGCCCACAGCCTGCCAGAGCCGCCGCGGCTGTGCGCCTTCTCGCCATGCCCGTTGTCTCCAGGTTGGATCGGACCCCGAGGTCTGGCTGGCTGCGCCATCCTGAGGGGTGCTTCCCCCATTCATCCGCTGCCGTCGCCATGTCCCGTGTTCCCAACCGCTATGCCGTGCACCTGTGGCTGGTGGGGGGGCAGATGGAAACCGTTCAGTTCCCCAGCCTGGAGGCGTTTCAGCAGTGGTACAGCGGTGTGCTGAACGCGGCCAGCAGTGATGCCTTTGTCAATGTGCCGTTAGCTGATTTTGAGGCGGAGTACCTGGTGGTGAGACCCAGCGCCGTGATGGCGATCCGGGTCGAGCCTCTTTACAGCACATCGGATACTTGAGCATATCGTCCTGGGCTGGGCTCGGCGCACCGGGAACCCGACGGGGGCGAACGCCCGTTTGGAGCGGGAGAGGGGGTGTGGGGCCTTGCCTGGGAGAGTCCCGGACGACCCTCAACCCCTGATCGCCGCCTCCAGTCGGGGGCGATCGTCGGCGATCGCATGCAGCAGCGCCCAGCTGCTGAGCAGATCAGGTCCCTGCAGACTGCCGAGCAGGGCCGCCCGCAGGCTCTTCATCAGCAGCCCCTTTTTGACGTTGGCGGCAGCCGCCGCCTGAGCGAGCAACTCCTGCGTTGGCAAGGGCTGGGATGCAGGCGGTAGCTGGGCCATCACGGCCTCCAGCGCCGCCCGGGCGCCTTGCACCCCCAGCTGCTGCTGGGCGCCGGCATCCGCATCTGGACGGAGGAAGAAGGGACGCGCTTGGTCGACGCCATCCTTCAGTGTGACCAACGAAGGGCCGAGCAGAGCTGCCAGTTCGGTCTGCCAGCCGGGGTCGGCCGTGCTGCCGGCGCGGGCCCATCCCTCCGCCTGCCAGAAGGGGAGCAGCAGATCGCGCAGCGCTTCTGGTGTGCTGTCGTGCAGCACTTGGCTGTTCAGCCAGTTCAGCTTGTCCCAGTCAAAGCGAGCTCCGGCGCGGTTGACGCGGCTGAAGTCGAACACCTGGGCGGCATCCTGAAGCTTGAAGCGCTCGCCCATGCCTTCGGGTGGGGACCAGCCGAGCAGGGTCATGTAGTTAGCGAGGGCAGTAGCAGTATAGCCCATCGCTCGAAAATCGCTGATTGATGTCACACCATCGCGCTTCGAGAGTTTGCGTCCTTCCTTGTTCAGGATCAAGGGCGTGTGGGCAAACACCGGTGGAACGACGCCGAGCGCTTGGTAGAGGAGCAACTGCTTGGCGGTGTTGGCGATGTGGTCCTCACCGCGAATCACGTGGCTGATCTGCATGGCTGCATCGTCCACCACCACCACCAGGTTGTAGAGCGGGTCGCCGATCTGATCGGCCGGGGCTCGGCGAGCGATGACCATGTCACCTCCCAGATCAACTCCGCTCCAGACCATGGCCCCCCGCACCAGGTCCTGCCACTGGATGGTGGCGTTGTCGTCGATGCGGAAGCGAATCGTGGCCTCCCGTCCCGCCGCGATGTAAGCCTGCTCTTGCTCTGGGCTCAGATGGCGCCCGCGGTTGTCGTAACGGGGGGGACTGTTCGAGGCGGCCTGGCGTTCGCGCATGTCGTTGAGTTCCGCCTCGCTGGCATAACAGCGATAGGCCTGGCCGGAATCGAGCAGCTGCTGGATGGCTGCGCGATGGGCGGCGATCCGTTCGCTTTGGATCACCGGCGGCTCATCCCAGTCGAGTCCGAGCCACTGCAGACCCTCGAGAATGTTGGCGGTGAACTCGGGCTGCGAGCGTTCTCGATCCGTGTCCTCAATGCGCAGCAGAAACCGTCCGCCATGACGGCGGGCGAACAGCCAATTGAAGACCGCGGTGCGAGCGGTGCCGATGTGCAGCGTGCCGGTGGGGCTGGGCGCAAGACGAACGCGCACAGGTCCCGTGATGGTCACGCGAGGCTCTCCAGGGAGTGGACGGGACTGACGGGGCTCGAACCCGCAACTTCCGCCGTGACAGGGCGGTGCTCTAACCGATTGAACTACAGTCCCAATCGAGCCATGGCCCGATGATTGCGCTGATCGACAACGAACCGAGAGCGCTAAATCCTTCCCTCGCTGTGGGGGGAAGGACCTGTCTGCCCGAAGGGCCGACTTCAACAAGTATCCACCGTCGGCTGACCGTCCGTCAATGGTTCTGTTGGGACGGCCCCTATTGACCGCCATCCTGCCTGGCTTCGGGGGGCCGGCTCGGGTGGCTTGAGGGTTGCTGGCAACGCTTGGCCTGCCGGTTTCGTCCCGCAGCAGGGTCAGCACGGCTGCCCCTGCTGCGATTTGATGCCCAGTGCGGTTGCAGCGCAGCAGGGCCGCACCCTGCCGAGGGGGGAGGGGCGACATCCAGCACAGCCACCCGATCTGTGGTGACAGGTTCGGCTCTGGCGTGCCGGCTCAGAACGCGCTTGATTTGAACAGGCTGGGAACCTCGAGCAATCCGCCGATCAACACTGCACCTGCGAACAGGGTCGCGTTGCACACCAACTATGGCCTGAGAAGGAACGCTTGGGGGAGGTTCTAATTCGGACTAGACTCGATGGTGATCCTCTTTGTATTGAACGCCAGGGTGAATAAAAATTTGCCGACGAAGATCTTGGAGCTGTCAAAAAGATAAATAATTTTCAAATCAATGTTCGTGTCAGGCTTGATCGTCAACGATGTGGCGTGAACGCCCAGGCGCGAACCTGCTGAGAGGGGCGTGACGAGCCTGAACAGTATTTGACCAGGTTGCGTCGCAGGTTCTTGTCAATGCCTTAAGGGCGGAAGCCTGCGGGTTCGATCAAGCGGACTTGATTTCCCCGGGCTGTGAATTCGCGACCTTGATCACTCTGAACGACGACACGGCCCCCGGATTTGACGCGAATCACCCGTGCTCTGACCCAGCCGAGAGCGGCGGATTCGAGAACCCTGACAACATCACCTGGTTGCAGATCCAGCTCCATCTTTAGGATAACGAAAACAGGACAATGAACAGTGAAATAAGCCTTGATCATCTAGGAACATCAGACGCGCCGTGGAGGACTTGAACCCCCGACATCAGGTTTTGGAGACCTGCGTTCTACCAACTGAACTAACGGCGCAGTGGTGATGTCCCTCCGTCTTGGCTGAAGTGCAGGCCGGTTAGGGAGCCGTCCTGCACTGTTGCCACTTAGCGATCGAAGCGCTGCTTGACGCGGGTGGCTTTCCCTACGCGGTCGCGTAGGTAGAAGAGCTTAGCGCGACGCACCTTGCCCCGTCGCTCAACCTTGACGGACGCCACTTGAGGGCTGTGCAGCATGAACACCCGCTCGACGCCGATGCCCTGGAAAATCCGGCGCACCGTGATGGTGGCATTCAGGCCGCCGTGGCGTTTGGCGATCACCACGCCCTCGTAGGGCTGCACCCGCTCTTTGTTGCCTTCACGGATCCGCACCCCCACCTTCACCGTGTCGCCCACAAAGATCTCGGGCAGGTCATCCCGCAGCTGGGTGGCCTCAAAGGCGGCGATCAGCGCCTGGCCGGTGAGGACGCCGGTTCGTGGAGCGGCGGCTGCCGCTTCGACGGCCGTCGAGACCGCGGGGCTTTCAGCCCCTGCCTCGGCGACCGGGAGATCCGGCTCCGCCTGGGCGGTGCTGCTGATCGCATCGCTGGAGTCGATGCTGGTCTGCTGGGGTTCGGATTGCTCCGTGGTTTCCGCTGCCATCCCGATGGGCTCCGCCGCGCCTGGCCAAACAGCCAGTGTACAGGCTCAAGGTCCTTGCTCCCTTAACGCCGTCGTGTCTGCAGCCGATGCCACAGCAGGCCAGCGCCACTGCTCAGCATCCACAGCAGCCCCAGGCCATTGAGCAGCACGTACAGCGTTTCCCCGCCGGCTCCCAGCCACGGTTTCAGCCATTCCCCCTCGTGCAGCTCCATCAGGATGTGGGCAGCGTCGCGTCCCACCCCGCCCCAATCCCGCAGCAGCCGGTAGCCCACGCCGGTGCAGACGGTGATCAGCATGGGCGCCAGCACGAAGGGAGCCAAGCCGGCGTGCAATTGGCGCAGGCGGGCTGCCGCGCCGGCTGGACTGGACCGGCCGCTGGGCGGGCGCCTGATCGCGGTCGGGGGCTCGGGCGTTGGACGCGGGTCGGCCATGGCGTTCTGTCAGCGATCCGGAGCGGTTGGTAGCTTGTGACGAAAAAAGATCCACCGCTGGAGAATCCTGCCGTGAACCTGTTCGCCGAACTGCTGGCCGCCACGCACAAGGACAAGGCCACCAAGGGTGCGCAGGTCCCGGCCGCGGCCAGTGGCCCCTCGATCCAGAAAAGTCGTCGGGGCGTCGAGGTCAAGTCGGCGCGGGAGATCGCCACCATGCGCCAGGCCAGTCGCATCGTGGCCACTGTGCTGCGCGAGATCCAGCAGTTGGCCGCCCCGGGATTGACCACCGGCGATCTCGATCGCCATGCCGAGCAGCGCATCCGCGAACTGGGTGCTGTTCCCAGTTTCAAGGGTTATCACGGCTTCCCGGCGAGCATCTGCGCCAGCATCAATCACGAGGTGGTGCATGGCATCCCCAGCTCTCGGCGGCTGATCCAGGCTGGAGATCTGCTGAAGGTCGATACCGGCGCTTGCTTCGAGGGGTACCACGGCGACAGTTGCATCACGATTTGTGTGGGCGATGACGTGGATCCCCGGGCCGTCGACCTCAGCCGCGTCGCCCAGGACGCCTTGATGAAGGGGTTGGCGACGATTCGCGCCGGCAGCACCCTCTACGACCTGGCCGCGGCGGTGCAGGACCATGTGGTGGCCCACGGCTACGCCATCGTCGAGGACTACACCGGCCACGGTGTTGGCCGCAACCTGCACGAGGAACCCTCGGTCTTCAACTACCGCACCCGCGATCTGCCCAACCTGACCCTGCGGGCCGGCATGACCCTGGCGGTGGAGCCGATCCTCAACGCCGGCAGCAAGGCCTGCCGCACCCTGCGCGATCGCTGGACCGTCGTCACGGTGGACGGCAGCCTCTCGGCCCAATGGGAGCACACCATCGCCGTGACCAGCGACGGCTGCGAGATCCTCACCGATCGCGAGTTCTGACGTCCCCGACCTGCCGCCGCGCCGTCGGGATGTCGCCGGCCTGCCGGCGGGTTCGCCCATCCGGCCGGTTCAGCCGCTGGTCGACTCCCGCCGGTCGGCTTGGCGGTCGGACTGCCGGCAGAGCAGGCTCGCGTAGAGCCAGCGACTGACGGTCACCAGCGGCATCACCAGATAGGTGAAGGGGTTGGGCGTGACCACGATCAGGTTCCAGCCCCAGTCCGCCTGGCGCAGGATGGCGGCAGCCACGAAGTCGGCGTCCATGAGGCCGATCGGGTTGAGGGCGGAGCGAAACGGGCCCAGCACCAGCCGCCGAAGACGCAGATGCCGCTTCAGCCGCGGCGCCCGCAGGCTCAACAGCTGACCGATCAGGCGCTTGCTGATCTCGTAGAGGGGGCTGAGCGCGGGCTGGATCTCCGCCTCGGAGGTGTTGATCCAGGCTTCGGCCCCAGGCCGCGCCGCCGGCGCTCCGTCCGGTGTCGCGCTGGCCAGGGCGGCCTGGCGTTGGGCCACCACGTCGGCGAACAGCTCCAGCAGCCGCCAGCTGCTGAGCGCATTGACCTCGAGCGACTGCCAGGTGGCTTCGGCGTCGCGCTGGCCGTGGACGTTGACGCCATGGTTCAGCACCAGCACGTCCACATCGTTCAGCAGCGGCCGCAGCGCCTCCTCTTCTCCGACCCGCCAGCGCTGTTGGCGCAGGGGAATCGGCCGGCCGTCCACCGCGAGCGGTCGCAGCGGGCGATCGCCATGGCTGAGGGCGATCAGCTGGGCGCCCCGCTCATGCCAGCGGCGCAGCAGGGCCTGACCGAGAGCGCCGCCGGCGCCGGTGATCGCCACCGTCGGGGGCCGCTGCGGAGCGTCCGGCTTGGCCCTGCTGTCCGAGCCCGCAGCTGCGGAGCCGCCGGGGCGGGCAGGTGACGCGTTCACGGCTGGCCGAATCCGTAGTCGTTCCAGCATGGCCGGCGGACATCGCTGCCTAGATTGGCGGCCAGCCCTGAGGCTCCGGCCAGCACGACCCATGCCCTTACCGCTGCTGATCGGCTCCTGCGAACCCTTCAGCGGCAAGTCGGCACTGGTGCTGGGGTTGGCCCGGCAGCTGACCAGCCTGGGGGTGAGCCTGGCCTTCGGCAAACCGTTGGCCACCTGTGTGGAGGCCGAGATTCAGCAGCCGGGAGATCCGCTCCACGACGCGGATGTTCGCTTTGTGGGCGCCACTCTCGGGCTGCCGGACACCCAGCTGCTGCCCTCCTTGCAGGTGCTCGATCCCGACTCCCTGCGGCAGCGCCTGTTGCGGGGGGATCTGGATGTTGGCCAAGGCCTCGAGGCCTTGCGGCGCCAGCTGCAGGATTGCGCCGCCGATTTGGTGATGCTCGAGGCCGCCGGGACGCTCTGGGAAGGCGAGCTCCACGGCTTGGGGTTGGTGCCGCTGGCCCGGGGGCTGCAGGCTCCTGTGCTGCTGGTGCACCCGTGGAGCGACTGCCGCTGTGTTGACGCCTTGCTCGATGCCCGCCGCCAGCTGGGGGATCTGCTGGCGGGCGTGGTGCTCAACGGCGTGCGGCCGGAGGAGCTGGCCGCGGTGCGTCGCGACATCGAGCCGGCGCTGCAGCGTCTCGGCCTGCCGGTGCTGGGGGTCATGCCCCGCAGCCCGCTGCTGCGCAGCGTCACCGTCGATGAGCTGGCTCGTCGCTTGGGTGCTCGGGTGTTGTGTTCCCGCGAACGGCTGGATCTGTTGGTCGAGACCCTGTCGATCGGGGCGATGAATGTGAATTCGGCGATGGAGTTCTTCCGTCGACGCCGCAACATGGCCGTGGTCACGGGTGCGGACCGCACCGACATCCAGCTGGCGGCCCTGGAGGCTTCCACCCAGTGCCTGATCCTCACCGGAGCGGGAGAACCGCTGCCCCAATTGCTCCATCGAGCCGAGGAATTGGAGGTTCCGGTCCTGAAGGTCGACCACGACACGCTCACCACGGTGGAGGTGATCGAGGCCGCGATCGGTCATGTGCGTCTCAACGAAGCCGTCAAGGCCACCTACGCGATCCGGTTGGTGGAGGAGCACTGCCGTTTCAAACCGTTGTTCGATCGGTTGCGTCTTTCGCTGGCCGCCTGATCCTGGCGCCGTGGGGCGCTGCTAGGTTCAGGGCTAGATGGTGGCCAGCGGGTGACCCGGTCCCTTGATTTTCCGGCGATCGACCAGATCGACACGCTTGCTCAGGAACTGGCCATGCTCCAGGACCGCGGCAAGCGTCGCATTGCCATTCTTGGCAGTCGCCATGTGCCAGTCGTCTCGATTCATCTGGTCGAGCTGGTGGCCCGCTCGCTCGCCCAGGAGGGTCACAGCCTGATCACCTCCGGAGCCCAGGGGGTCAACGCCGCCGTGATCCGGGGCGTGCTGGCGGTGGATCCGGGGCAGCTCACCGTGTTGCTGCCCCAGAGCCTGGAGCGCCAGCCGCCCGAGTCCCGCGAGCAGCTGGAGCGGGTGCTGCATTTGGTCGCCAGGCCCGAGCACGACGAACTGCCTCTGCCGATGGCCAGCAGCCTGTGCAATCAGGAGATCATCAGCCGCTGCGACCAGCTGATCTGCTACGCCTTCCACGACAGTGAGACGCTGCTGGCCAGTTGTCGCAGCGCCGAGGACATGGGCAAGGTGGTCAGCCTGATGTTCTTCGACTGAGCCGGACCGTGCCGAGGGTCGCGGCTCGGGCTTGAGCCTTCCCAGAGCGATCGGCTCGGATCCCGTCCGTTGCCGTTCAGCGCTGGGCCAGCACCTGCAGGCGCGTTCCCTCCCGACCCAGCACCGTGACGCGGCTGCCCGGTGCCAGTCTGTGTTGTGGCTCCATGTTCTGGGCCGCCCAGCTCTGGCCCTGCCAGCGCACCCTGCCTTCGCCGCGGCTGTCGAACGCTTCGATCACCTCCGCCAGCTCGGCGCTCGGGGCCGGGTGGATGGTTCGCTCCGCCCGTTTCTGGGAAGCACGCCGCAACCAGCCGCCGCCTGCGAAGACCAGCAGTGCATAGATCACCACCTGCAGCGGTCCCGCCAGGGGCAGGAGGCCGCTGGCCAGGCTGAGCAGCAGCGCCGCCAGGGCGCCAAGCAGCAGCAGCCCATCGAGATCGGCGCCGATCAGCACCAGGAGCAGCAGCAGAGCGGCCAGGCCTAGCCAGAGCAGGGGAGGCGCAACCACCGATGCATACGCTCAGCTTGGCCCATCTTGCCTAGGGTTGACAGGGATGTGCTGGTGTGATGGAAGTTCTCGTCGTCCCGGTGCTGGTGCTGCTGGCCGCCCTCGGGGTCAACAGCGTCAAGGTCACCAGCAGCAGCCGCTCGCGGCTGGTGGAGCGCCTCGGCAAGTACGACCGCGAGCTGGGGCCGGGATTGTCCCTGGTGCTGCCCGGCCTGGAGCGGGTGGTGAGCCACGAATCCCTCAAGGAGCGGGTGCTTGACATCCCGCCGCAGCAGTGCATCACCCGCGACAACGTCAGTATCGAGGTGGATGCCGTGGTCTACTGGCAGCTGCTGGAGCATTCCCGCGCCTACTACGCGGTGGATGACCTGCAGGCGGCCATGGTGAATCTTGTCCTGACCCAGATCCGGGCCGAGATGGGCAAGCTCGATCTGGATCAAACATTTACCACCCGCACTGAAATCAACGAGGTGCTGCTCAAAGAACTCGACCAGGCCACCGATCCCTGGGGTGTGAAGGTGACCCGGGTTGAGCTGCGCGACATCAAGCCGTCCCTCGGGGTGCAGCAGGCGATGGAGCAGCAGATGACCGCCGAGCGGGAAAAGCGGGCGGCGATCCTGCGCTCGGAAGGGGAGAAGGAGGCGCAGGTGAATGCGGCTCGTGGGCGGGCCGAGGCGTTGGTGCTCGATGCCCGGGCCAAGCAAGAGGCGCTGCTGCTGGAGGCGGATGCCCGGGCTCAGCAACAGAGACTGATGGCAGTTGCCCGGGCTGAGGCGGCCGCCGAGTTGGCTCGGGTGATCGAGGCCCATCCGGCCGCGGCGGAGGGTTTGCGGCTGCTGCTGGCGCAGGACTGGATGGGCATGGGGCAGGAACTGGCCAAGGCCCCCGGCGGCAGCGTGCTGCTGGTGGATCCCCAGAGTCCGGCCAGTCTGCTGACGGCGCTGCGGGGTCTGCAGGCTCCCCGCCCGGGCGGCCAGGCCTGAGGGGCGAATCGAAGCCAGGTCTCGGTTGCCAGCGACTCCAGCCCGGTCTGGGGCTGGATCAGCCGCCCGCCGAGCTGCTGGTCTCCGCCTCAGGACGAGGCATGGCCCGGCCCCGTCCAGCTCGGGGCACGGTCTCGTCGCCTGGATGCTGAGTAACGGGCTCGTAGGTTGAAGACTCTGGAACTGGCCCATGACCGCCGCCGAGCCGGCCGATCGCCTGATCCTGGCCCTGGATCGGGCTGATGTCGCCTCGGCCCTGGCGCTGGTGCAGGCCATCCGGGGGCTGAGGTGGGTGAAGGTGGGCCTGGAGCTGTTTGTGGCCGCTGGTCCGGCGATCGTGGCGGAGCTGCGCCAGCGCGATCTGCGGGTGTTCCTCGATCTCAAGTTCCACGACATCCCGGCCACGATGGCGGCGGCCTGTCGCCAGGCCGCCGGCCTCGGTGCCGAGCTGCTCACGGTGCACGCCGCTGCCGGCTCCGAGGCGCTGCGGGCGGCGCGGGGTGGGGCTGCGGAGGGGGCCGCTGCCGCCGGATTGCCCGCCCCCACCCTGCTGGCGGTCACGGTGCTGACGAGTTGGGATCCGCAGCGCTTCTGCCGCGAGCTGGCCATCGCCCCGGCCCTGGCCGACTATGTCCCCCAGCTGGCGGCTCTGGCGGCGTCCGTCGGTGTCGGTGGGGCGGTCTGTTCGCCGTGGGAGGTGGCGGAGTTGCGGCGCCGCCTGCCGGAGCCGTTCGAGCTGGTCACCCCGGGCATTCGCCCCAGCGGCAGTCCCCTGGGCGACCAGGCCCGGGTGATGACGCCGCGCCAGGCGCTGGCGGCGGGCGCCAGTCGGCTGGTGATCGGTCGGCCGATCAGCGCCGCTGTGGATCCGGCCGAGGCCTTTGCCCGCTGCTGCGCCGAACTGGTCGGCGATGGCTGATGGACTCGGGCCGTGTCAACCCTTGCCGCTCGGCCATCCCTTGCCTCGCGATGCTGCGGCGCCAAGCCGGCCTCGATGTCCTCGGCTCCGACCATGGGGGGCGCTGGCTCCACCGGGCTGGAGACGGCGCTCGCCAGCTTGGCGCGATCAGCCTTCTCCTTAGCCTTGCGCCACCGGTTGAGGGACTGTGGACCAACCCCATCTGCAGCGGCTGGATCAGCAGCTCTTCGACGCCGTGGCCGCCGCCGCCAGCGCCGCGCCACGGCGGCGCCTGAACCACAACCTCCATGCCGAAGCCGACCTGGTGCAGCGCTTTTTGAATGTGCTCCAGCCCGGTACCTACGTGCGGCCCCATCGCCACCGGCGCGAGATCCCCGGCAGCGGCTTCGAGTGCTTTCTAGTGCTGCAGGGCGCCATCGGCCTGTTGCTGTTTGATGACACCGGCAGGGCGATCGGTCGGGAGCGGCTCGACAGCGCCGGACCGCTGAAGGGCATCGAGCTGGCGGAAGGAACGTTTCACTCCTTGGTGGCCCTCACCCCCGACGCGGTGATGTTTGAGCTCAAGCAGGGTCCCTACCAGCCTGCCGCCGACAAGGATTTTCTGGCGGGGTTCCCGCTGGAGGGCACGCCGGATGCCCGCCGTCTGGAGCGGGACTGGCGGGCTTCGTTCGCCGCTGAGGCCGAGCGGCAGCAGCGCGGATCGCGGGGCGAGTTGCCAGGGATCCCTGGCGGGGTCAGCGTCGAGTCGGACCCGCCGTGAACGCGGCGGAGTTGCTCGGATCGCCGCCGCGTCGACAGCTCGCTGACGGAGCTGCAGCCCGGCCGCCGACGGGGCGGTCGCTCAGCCGTTGAGCCCCGCCATCGCCGCCGGCGGCGGTTCCCGAGCCGCCAGTTCAGCGCGGTGGCAGAAGCCGCAACGCCCCCAGCGGGCCATTTCGCCAGCCGGTGCCGGCCGCTGACACGCGGGGCAGTCCGCCAGTCCGTGGACATCGATGCGGCTGGGATGGCAAGCCCAGTCGGTGTCTGCATCGGTTGAGCTGGGGGCTGCGGCAGGACCGGGGTGGTGCTGCTGAAAGCGCAGATCGCGGAGGCGGAAGCCGGCGGCCCGCAGCGCTCCCAACAGCTGGTGGCGGTTGTATTGCAGCGCCTGTAACCAGGGTCCGGGCGGCGCACCGATGCAAAGCACGCCGTTGTGGATCCGCAGGGGCTGGCAGTGGGGCGCCAGCAGGGGGCCGGCGAGGCTTGGCCAGGCCTGCCAGAGGGCGGCCTCGTGGCCCTCCCTGGTCCAGTCCTGGCGCAGTTTTTCGAGGCATCCGGCCAGCGATTGCGGCGGTGCTGCCGGAGATGGCAGCAGCACCGCCAGGTTGCCGAAGCGCCGCATCCGCAGGCCTGGGCCCAAGGGCCGTTGCGGTCGGCGTTGTCCCCGCGAGGCCGGAGTCGGCACCGGCTCGCGTTCGGACGAGGAGTTCGGAACGGCCATGGCTGGACCCTACCCAGCCCCGCGACCGCCGGCAGGCCCGCTCGACATGGGCGGCAATCCGCTAAGCGTTGGAACAGCCTGCCAGGCCAGACCCGTTTAGGGTCGGACATCGCCCCACAAAAGCTCCATGGGCTTCTTCGATCGGCTCAGTCGCCTGCTGCGCGCCAACCTCAACGATTTGGTCAGCAAGGCGGAGGATCCGGCCAAGATTCTCGACCAATCGGTCACCGACATGCAGGCCGATCTGGTGAAGCTACGCCAGGCGGTGGCGACGGCGATCGCCGCTCAGAAGCGGTTGCAGAACCAGGCCGAGCAGGCGGACGCTCAAGCTAGGGTCTGGTACGAACGCGCCGAGCTGGCCTTGAAGAAAGGCGAGGAAAATTTGGCGCGGGAGGCCCTGTCGCGTCGCAAGACCTATACCGACACGGCCACGGCCCTCAACACCCAGCTGGCCTCCCAGGCTGGCCAGGTCGACACGCTCAGGCGCAGCCTCACCGCCCTGGAGGGCAAGATCGCCGAGGCCAAGACCAAGAAGGACATGCTCAAGGCCC
>CAYOCW010000037.1:0-8610 GCA_964402615.1 uncultured Cyanobium sp.
GATGAGCAGCGGCATGCCGATCCGCTCCAGCGTCTCCAGCACCGGCGTGATCCGCTGGATATCGGTGACCCCGGCGGCGGAATTGGTGGTGGCGTGGGCCGGGTAGAGCTTGCAGGCGCTGAACACCCCCTGCTGCCGACCGCGCTCGATCTCCTCAGGATCGATGCTGTCGGTGAGATAGGCGGTCATCAACGGCGTGAAGGCGCTGCCATCGGGGAGCGCCGCCAGGATCCGCTCGCGATAGGCCCGGGCCGCCGCCGCGGTGGTGACCGGTGGATTGAGGTTGGGCATCACGATCGCCCGGGCAAAGCTGCGGGCCGTGACCGGCGCCACCGCCTGCAGCAGCGAACCATCGCGCAGGTGCACGTGCCAATCGTCCGGCCGCCGCAGCACCAGGGTCGGCAGGTCGTCGGCGCCATCCGCCGAGGCGGCGCGGGCGGGGCGGGTTGGCATTGAGGTCGCCGTGGCATCGGGGGGCTGCTGCTCTGCAGGCGGATCTGCCGTCATCAGCGCTTTCCAGACCGAGGGGGGATCAGGGCCAACACCTCGACCGGCTTCTCCTTGATCAGGCGAGCGTGGCTTCAAGCTTAGGCGGGGGTCGCGGCAGCCGGATGCGCCGGCCGCTGGCCCCGCCAACGGTGGGCTGGACGGTCGGCTGGACGGTCGGCTGGACGGTGGGCTGGGACGCTGCGACGGCTGCCCCGCCGGACTGGGCGGCGACCGCAGAGCCCGCTAACCAGGCGCAACGACGGCCCTGCCATGCAGCATCGCGCCTTCCTGGCCCTCGCCGCCTCGCTCCTTCTGGCCCCGGGGACAGGCTGGGCTCCAGCGGTGGCGCGGGCGGCCGCGGCCCCCTCGGCGTCGGTCGGCGTCGGCCCCGCCCTTGCCGCCCGCGCTCTTGCCGGGCCCGGCCGCATGACGCTGCTGCGCACCAGCCGCCAGCTGAGCGGCACGGGCGATCCGATCTGGCAGCTGCGGTTGGAGATCCCCGGCCAAGCGCCCCTCAGCTTCGAGGCGCTGGTGGGCCGGGCCAGCCGGCAGCAGGGGGATCGCCACCACCTCGGCAGCCAGGCTCCCCTGCCGCGGGGCACCTATCACGTGAGCGAGATCGTCTCGCTGGCGGATCAGCAGGATCTCAGCCCGGAGCTGGGGCAGCTGCTCTGGATTGGCCTGGAGCCGGAGTTCCCCACCGGCCGCCGCGGTCTTGGCATCCATCTCGATCCCAGCGCCGGCAAGCCGCAGAACAGCGGCACCGACGGTTGCATCGGCCTGATCCACCCCCGGGAGCTGGTCGCCCTGGGGGAACTGTTGCGGCGCAGCGGCACCACCAGCCTGGAGGTGATGCACTGAGCGGCGGCGGGCATCGCCAGAAACCGCGGCCGGCTGCCAGCCTGGGCGCCCATCAGCCCGCCCCGGGCCCGGCGCTTGCCGACCGTCCAACCGCCCGCCGCCACCATGCCCGCCCCGTTCCCCAACCTGCGGCGCGAACGCCTCACCACCCTGCAGGTCAACCTCGGCTACCGCTGCAACCAGGCCTGCAGCCACTGCCATGTGGAGGCGGGCCCGCAGCGGCGCGAGAGGATGGATCGCGCCACGCTGGAGCTGATCCCGGCGGTGCTGGCGGCCCGGCGGCTGGAGCAACTCGATCTCACCGGCGGCGCGCCGGAGCTCCACCCCGACTTTCGCTGGCTGGTGCGGCAGGCCCGGGAGCTGGGAGTGGCGGTCACCGACCGCTGCAACCTCACCATCCTGCAGGAGCCAGGCCAGGAGGATCTGGCCGCCTTCCTGGCCGAGCAGCGGGTGACGGTGGTGGCCTCGCTGCCCTGTTACAACGAAGACAGCGTCGATCGCCAGCGCGGTCACGGGGTCTACCGGAGCAGCATCGCCGCCCTGCGGCAGCTCAACCGGCTCGGCTACGGCCAGCCTGGATCCGGCCTGACCCTGGACCTGGTGTTCAATCCCCAGGGACCCAGCCTGCCCCCCGACCAGGCGGAGCTGGAGGCCGATTACCGCCAGGCCTTGCTCGAACGCCACGGCGTGGTGTTCAACCGCCTGCTGGCGCTGGCGAACCTGCCGGTGGGTCGCTGGGCCACCCTGCTGGAACGCCAGGGGCAGCTGCAGGCCTACAAGCGCCTGCTGCGCGAGGCCCACGCCGACGCCAATCTCGAGCGGGTGATGTGCCGGCGGCTGGTCAGCGTCGATTGGCGGGGCCGGCTGCACGACTGCGACTTCAACCAGCAGCTGGGGATGGGGCTGGCTGCCGCGGCGCTGCCCGCAGGCGCCCAGCTGCGCGATTTGCTGCACCATGATCTCGACGGCCTGCCGATTCAGGTGGCCGACCACTGCTACGGCTGCACCGCCGGTCGCGGTTCTAGCTGCGGCGGCTCGCTGCGCTGAGTCAGCGAGGCGGCACGTTCAGCCCAAGCTCGCAACGCTTCGTGGCTGTCCTGTCAGCGATCCCTGGCTTGTGACCGGTCCGCTTGCACGCTGGCGCTGCGGGGCACTTGGCTTTGGCCAGGACCTGCCATCCAACGGCCGCCCGCTTGCGGATCACCACCCCGTTCTCCCTAAGCCTGAACCCATGTCGTTTATCCCGACTTCAGCGGCCGACCACGATTTCGAGGCGCTCCACGCCTGGTGGCGGGCCGCCAACTATCTGGCTGTTGGTATGATCTATCTCCGCGATAATCCGCTGCTGCTGGAGCCGCTGCAGCCGGAACACATCAAGAACCGTCTACTGGGGCACTGGGGGTCAACACCCGGACAGTCGTTCATCTGGGCCCACGCCAACCGGCTGATTCGCCAGCGCGACCTGGACATGATCTATCTGTCGGGCCCTGGCCACGGCGCCCCGGGCGTGCTCGGCCCCGCCTACCTGGATGGAAGCTATAGCGAGATTTATCCCGATAAGAGCCTTGATCGTGAGGGGATGCGGCGATTTTTCAAGCAATTCTCCTTCCCGGGTCACATCGGCTCCCATTGCACGCCGGAAACCCCCGGTTCGATCCATGAAGGTGGTGAGCTGGGCTACGTGCTTTCCCACGCCTGCGGCGCCGTCTTCGACAACCCGGACTTGATCGCCTTGGCCTGCGTGGGTGATGGCGAAGCGGAAACGGGGCCGCTGGCCACCAGCTGGCACATCAACAAGTTTCTGAATCCGATCAGCGATGGGGCCGTGCTGCCCGTGCTGCACCTGAACGGCTACAAGATTGCCAATCCCACCTTGCTAGCCCGCATTCCCCATGGGGAATTGGAGAGCTTGATGCGCGGCTATGGCTGGGATCCGTTGTTCGTGGAAGGGGACGACCCGGCGCTCATGCATCCCGCCATGGCCCAGGCGATGGACACCGCCCTGGATCGCATCCAGGCGATCCAGGCGGAAGCCCGCCGCAGCGGCGAGGCCAACCGGCCCTACTGGCCGATGATCGTGTTGCGCTCCCCCAAGGGTTGGACCGGTCCCGCCGCCCTGGGAGACAAGAAGTTGGCGGGGTTCTGGCGGTCCCACCAGGTGCCCCTCGCCAATCCCCGCCACGATCCGGCCCAGCTGCAGCTGCTGGAGGCGTGGTTGCGCAGTTACCGCCCCTGGGAGTTATTTGATGAGCAGGGAACCTTGCGCCCCGAACTGCAGGCCCTCTCGCCCCAAGGCAGGCGGCGCATGGGATCCAACCCCCATGCCAACGGCGGACTGCTGCGGCGCAAGCTGCGCTTGCCGGAGAGCAGCAACTATGCCGTCGAGGTTCCCACTCCTGGCGGCGTGGAACATGAAAATACCATGGTCCTGGGGGCGTTGCTGCGCGATGCCATCGGCCTCAATCCTGACAGCCTGCGGGTGTTCGGGCCAGACGAAACCGCTTCCAACCGCCTGCAAACGATCTATGAACGCAGTAAGAAGGTCTGGATGGCGGAGTTTTTGCCGGAAGACCTCAATGGTGGCGAACTGAGCCGTAACGGAAGAGTGGTGGAGATGCTGAGCGAACACACCTTAGTGGGGATGATGGAGGGTTATTTGCTCACCGGTCGCTATGGCTTTTTTCACACCTACGAAGCGTTTGCCCATGTGGTGGCTTCGATGTTCAACCAGCATGCAAAGTGGCTGGAATCCTGCATTCACCATGCACCTTGGCGAGCGCCGATCGGTCCCTGGAATTGCCTGATCAGCTCCACCGTCTGGCGGCAGGATCACAACGGCTTTACCCATCAAGATCCCGGCTTCATTGATCTTGCCGGCAATAAAAACGGTGAGGTGGTACGGGTCTACCTGCCGGCTGATGCCAACTGCTTGCTGGCGGTTGCGGAGCTGGCCTTCCGGGAGACCAACGTTTGCAACATCATCGTGAGCGACAAGCAGAAGCATCTTCAATATCTCAGCCTTGATCAGGCTCGGGCCCATGTGGCAAAAGGCATCGGCTTGTGGGATTGGGCCAGCAATGACCACAGCGACACCGCTCCCGATGAACCCGACGTGGTGATGGCTTGCGCAGGCGACATCCCCACCAAGGAAACCCTGGCTGCCGTGGAGATTCTGCGGCGGGAGATCCCCTATCTCAAGGTGCGCGTGATCAATGTGGTGAAGCTGTTTGCCCTAACCGAGCCCAGTGAACATCCCCATGGCTTGAGCGATCGCGACTTCGACAGCCTGTTCACGCCTGACAAGCCCGTGATCTTCAATTTCCACGGTTATCCATGGTTAATTCATCGCCTTACCTACCGACGTACTAATCATGCCAACTTTCACGTACGTGGCTACAAAGAAAAGGGCAACATCAATACGCCACTAGAGTTGGCAATCAACAACCAAACCGATCGTTTTTCCCTGGTGATTGATGTGATCGACCGGGTGCCCGCGTTGGGGTCGCGCGCCGCCCATATCAAGGAGCGCATGAAGGAGGCGATCCTCAGCCACCGCAGCTACGCCCACACCCACGGGATGGATGCCCCCGAAATCACCAACTGGCGCTGGACCCTGCCCGGCGAGGCGCCATGACCCGTGCCGTGCTGGTGCTCAATGCCGGCAGCTCCAGCCTCAAGGCCTGCGTCATCGACACCCAGGGGGTCTGCCGCTGGCGCGATCAACGCCCCTGGCACCCCGAGGCTGATGCCGTCAGCACCGCCGCCAGCGCGGCCAACCAGGACCGCGAGGGCGCCCTGGAGGCGGTGCTGGCGGATTGGCTGCCGCGATCCCTGGCGCCCTGGCTGGCGGAGCTGCGGCTGGTGGGGCACCGGGTGGTGCATGGCGGCGAGCGCTTCCTCGCTCCCACCCGACTCACGCCCAGCGTGCTGGCGGAGTTGGAGGCGCTGTTGCCCCTGGCACCCTTGCACAACGGTCCGGCCCTGCGGGCGATCCGCTGGCTGGGCGCCCGCTGGCCCCAGCTGGACGCCTGGGCCTGCTTCGACACCGCCTTCCACGCCGATCTGCCGCTGGCGGCCCGCACCTACGCCCTGCCGCAGGCCTGGCGGGCTCATGGACAGCACCGCTACGGATTCCATGGCTTGAACCACCAGCACCTCAGCGAGGTGGTGGCCTCCCAGCCCTGGGCGGCGGCCTGCCGTCCCCTGCGGCTGATCAGCTGCCACCTGGGGGCCGGCTGTTCCGTCGCGGCGATTCTGGATGGTCGCAGCATCGCCACCACGATGGGATTCACCCCCCTGGAGGGGGTGGTGATGGCCAGCCGCAGCGGCTCGGTGGATCCGGGGCTGTTGCTGCATCTGCTGCGCCACAACGTCAGCGTGGAGGAGCTGGAGGCGGGCCTGAATCGGGCCAGTGGGCTGCTGGGCCTCTCCGGGTTGAGCGGCGACATGGCCAGCTTGCGCCAGGCCACCGCCCAGGGCCATGCCGGCGCCCGTCTGGCCATCGAGGTGTTTCGCCACAGCCTGTTGCAGGCGATCGGCGCGATGGCGGCCTGCCTGAAGGGGGTGGACGGACTGGCGTTGAGTGGAGGCATCGGCCAGCACGATGAGGCGCTCCAGGCGGAGCTGCGCCAGGAGCTGGCCTGGCTGGGGGCGGTGCGGTGGCTGGTGATTCCGGCCGATGAGGAGGGGGTGATCGCCCGTAGCTGCCTGGCGGCGGCGCGGCGCCAGCCGCCCTGAGGCGCTGGCAACAGTGCGAAAGGGTGTCAGGTGACACCGTCTTCCAGTTCTGTTAAGGTTTCTCTGTCACCCCAGCCAGGGCTGATCCCTTGAACGACAACCACCCTGTTTACAACGCTTTCAACTCCCAGCTGCACGAGCTGAGGGATCACTATCGCCGCGAGCCCGACGAACGCACCCGCTATCAGCTGGTCCGCCACGAACAACGCATGGCCCAGTGGCTCCAGGCTCCCCCCCAAAACGCCTGAGGGCAGCATCGGACCTGTCCGCTCGTCGAAAACATCAAGTTTCTTGGCGAGAGGTTCACTGCCCCGCAGCGATTCCCCTAGATCATTCCCACCGACGTCCGCCCCACTTCGTCGGCCCTGAGCGCCCGCCCTTGTCCGGCAGCTCCGGAAAAGCCCTCGCTCCTGCCGCGGGGGCTTTTCTGTGCTTGGGTCATCCCTCGCCTCAGCGGCGATCCCCGCGGCTGGACCGGTCCGCCCGTCGCGCTTGCGGTCGCCGCTCGTCGTCGGGCCGCAGCAGGCGAGCCGCCAGGACGCCGCCCAGAAAACCGCTGACGTGGCCGATCCAGCTCACCCGCGCCGGGGAGACAAAGGGCAGCAGCCCGGGCAGCAAGCCGCCGTAGATGAGCAACGCCAGCAGCGAGAGCAGCACGGCAGCCGGCCTGCGGTGCAGCCAACCCACCGACAGCAGATAACCCAGCAGGCCGTAGTTCACACCCGACAGGCCGTGGCTGCCGCCGGGCCAGAACAACCACACCGGGAGGGCGCTGACGATCACCCCGACCCACACCATCAGATAGGCGCCGCGGCCATGCAGCAGCACCAGCCAGGACAGCGGCACAAACCAGAGGCTGTTGCTGATCAGGTGGGGGAAGCCGGAATGGCTGAATGGCGCCGTGAACACCCCCAACAAGGAGCCACCCCGCACCATCGGCAGGTTCCAGCGGCCGGCGAACAACAGCTGATCCAGCAGCTCCTGGGTCCAGGCCAGCGCCAGAATGACCAGCGGAATCAGCAGCGTGGCGCCGAGTCGCGCCAGGGAGCGGTCCAAGCGTTGCGCCAGCGATAGACCTGGAGCCCCTCCCGCACCGCGCTCAACCATGGCCGAGATGCCGCACGCCTCGGCGCGAGAGGCAGAAACGACCCCGGGAATGCCGCCGCCAGGCCTGGGCGATGGCGGCGGCCCCGATGCGAGAAGGATGGCGGTGCAACGCAAGGCAAGGGATCTGAACGCCAGCATGGCGAATCCAGCGCCAAGGCTGTTGGACTGCAGCGGATCGGTTCACCGGCGTTCGTCGTCGCCCACCATCTCGAAGCCATGGCAGCCCAACACGGCCTCGGCGCGGCTGTAGTGCTTGAACTCCAGCCAGTTGCCGGAGGGATCGATCAGGAAGAAGGTGCAGTGTTCGGTGACTTCACCGGCAAAGCGGAGCTTGGGCTCCACCGCGAAGCGCAGGCCGGCGGTGCGAGCGCGATCGCACAGCGCCTGCCAGCGGGCTCGATCGGGAAACACCAGACCGAAATGGCGTGGATAGATCCCAATCTGCGGAGGCTCTTGGCTGACTTGGGTGCGTCGTTGCGCCACCAGTTGGTGGCCGCCGAGATCGAGGATCAGGGCGTGGCTGCTGCAGCGACCAACGCCGCAGCCCAGGCCCTCGACATACCAACGCCGGGTGGCCTCGAGATCGTCGGCGGGGATCGAAAGATGGAACAGCGGTGGAAGCATGCTGAGCAGGTTAGGCAAAATCTGAACCGCAGAAAGGTCATCTCCTGCACCGCTGACCGCTCCGGGCCCGCACCCGATGCCGCGGGCGGTGGAGCCGGCATCGGACCAGCCCGGTTTCGGACAGCGCCACGGACCAGCCATGGCCGAGCGGCGCGGCAAAGGGGCGGCGAGCTCTGGTCCGTCGCGCCCGCGCCAGGCTGCTGCCAGCAAATGCCAACATCGTGGCGCCAACTGTTGCCAATAGGCGCCAGAAGCTCCAGTCAAAATGTCGCCTTGGCAACATTATCTCGCCATTTGGCAAGCAAGCCCTGACATGGCTGTCCTATCGGTGCCCTAGGCAACCAAGCAGGCTGCGGATGTCGCTAGTCATAGCCAACCCATTGGGCACCTCTGATGCTCACCCCCAACACCCGTCTACGGCTTCAGGCGATCATCAACCGCATTGCCGACTCCCAGCCTGTAAGCCTGCAGGAGCGAATTTTGGTCCAGAAGTATGCCGATCGCGATCCCACGGTTTGGAGCTGGTTGCGCCGCGCCAGACGCCAGCAGCAGCACGCTGGACCGTGTGACGGGCTGGATGGTTTTCTCGCCCAGCTGGACCTCGGCGAACCAGGCCCGCAGGGGGCCTTTGATCCGCGCCGCGATGACCTGGGCGACTGGTTCAGCGGCGCTCCCGAATGGCTGCGTCGCAGCTGAGCATCAAACGCCCCGCCACTGCTTGAGGGCGGCGACCATCGCCTCCAGTGGCGAGCGCCGCCGCCCATCGCTCCGCCGCCCATCGCTCCGCCGCCC
>CAYOCW010000037.1:8710-15639 GCA_964402615.1 uncultured Cyanobium sp.
CCTCCAGTGGCGAGCGCCGCCGCCCATCGCTCCGCCGCCCATCGCTCCGCCGCCCGCGACAAGCGGCGTCCGGATGCCTATCCTCCGCTGGCGCATGGGCAGCTCGATGAAACCTTCAGATCCGGTGGTGCTGGCGATGCTGGCTCGACTCAGCCAGGTGCGGGAGAGTTACCGGCGGCAACCCGATGAAACGACCCGCTACCAGATGGTGCGGACGGAGGAACTGATCCGCCGCTGGCTACCCCAGTTGCCCCTCAGCTCCTGATGGCTGTAGGGCGATTGGCCACAGCCGGCCGCCAGGTGCGCTTCAT
This sequence comes from uncultured Cyanobium sp., assembly GCA_964402615.1. Classification (GTDB taxonomy): domain Bacteria; phylum Cyanobacteriota; class Cyanobacteriia; order PCC-6307; family Cyanobiaceae; genus Cyanobium. The sequence continues at coordinate 9,022 of CAYOCW010000037.1, forward strand.
CCCTGGCAGCAGGGCCAGCCGGGCCCTAGTCACGCGGTTCAAGCTGCGGGGATTTCGGTACAGGCCGCGGCAACGCCGGCAGGATCTCCGCACACCGCGGCCGGCGTGCTGTCGCTGCCGCCGATCCCTGGTTGACTGAAGAGCATTGACCCTTGCTGCCTGTGGCTCGCCCCGCTCCGCGTCGATCCTCCGCTCTGCTGTTCAGCGCTCTGGCCACCCTGCTGGCGACGGCCAGCCCCGCTGGGGCTATCGAGAGGATCCTGCTGCGGCTGCCGGTGCTGCAGACCAGCTTCAGCATCAATGTGTCGGAGTTGGGGGATCCCCAACGCCTGCTGCGGGGCAACAGTGATCTCGCCCAGCTGGACCAGGCCAGCGATGGCGCCCTCGGTCGCCAGATGCTGCGGGTGTTTCGTCAGCCGTTGCCGCTTCAGGCGCCGGCCGTGGCCCAGAAGCTGGTCGGCACACCGATGCTGAACCAGGTGCTGCTGATGCTCTCCACCCTGGGCAAGGTGGACGGACTGCCGAAGCAGCTGGACAGCCAGGTGATCGAGCAGGCCTTTCAAAAAGCCGCCGCGTCTCCGCAGGGGCTGAACCTGGTGGATGTTCTGAAGGCGATCCCCGGCCAGACGGTGAGCCTCGACCTGGATCAGTTCCTGCGAGCCCTCACCCGGCTGATGCAGCAACAGAGCAATGGTGTGACGCTGGTGCAGCAGCTGTCCGCCGCCAGCGTGAGCGCAGCTTTGGCCAATCCGGGTCCCTTGACGGTGCAGCGCAGCGAGCAGCGCCTCGTGGTGGCGCATCGACCCGAACCCCTGCCGGTGGTGGTCATCGCCCCGGTCAGCGGTGGCAATGGCCGGCTGGTCACCATCTCCCACGGCCTCTGGGATGCCCCGACCAGCTTTGAGGGCTGGGGTCGTCATCTCGCCAGCCACGGCTACACGGTGGCCCTGCCCCGCCACATCGATAGCGACAGTGATCAACAGCGGGAGATGCTGGAGGGCCTGGCCCCGCCACCCACGCCCGACCAGCTGCGCCTGCGGCCCTTGGATGTGTCGTCGGTGATCGACGCCGTCGGCGATGGCCGTCTGAAGCTGCCGGCGCCGGTGCGCACCGATGCGGTGGCAGCGCTGGGCCAATCCTGGGGCGCCACCACGGTGCTGCAGCTGGCTGGCATCCGTCCCAGCGCCGCAAGGCTGCAGCAAAGCTGCACCAACGCGAACGATCCCAGCCGCAACATCAGCTGGGTGCTGCAGTGCAGCTTTGTGCAGAGCGCCGACAAGGCTTGGGTTCCCGATGCGAGGGTCAGAACCGTCGCGGCGGTCAGCCCGATGCTGTCGCTGTTGTTCGACCAGGGGGCGAGCCAGGGCCTGCGCGCCTCGGTGCTGTTGGTGAGCGGTAGCCGCGACTGGGTGGTGCCCTCCGGTCCCGAAGCCCTGCAGCCGGTGCAGCAGGCCCTGGCGGAGGGCGTGCAAGGCAGTCGTTTGGTGCTGGCCAATGGCGGCGATCACTTCAATCTCGGCGCCACCTACGACCAAGGCGGTGGTCCGCTGGGCGCCCTGCTGCTCGATTGGCTGCGCAACACCCTGGGCGGCGACGGCACCAAACCTGCAGGGGCCAGCGCCGCGCTTCAGAGCAATGGCTGGGGCAACAACACGATCCCGCTCGTGGATGCCACCGCCTCGCTACCCGGGCTGCGCCTGGCCTACAAGCCCTGAAGCGCGGCAAGCGTTCTGGATCATCGTGATGTTGCGCCCTCGGGCCGTTGGCCGAAACCGCAAACCCTGCCAGGCTGGTGTTCCTTGTTGTGCCCACCGATCGATGAGCTGGAGTGAGCTGGAGCGGTTGGTGGAAGCGGCGGAGGCGGATGGGGCCCTGCAGCGGGCCCTGCGCCACTGCCGCTCCCCTCAGGAGTTGGTGCTGGCCAGCCAGCGGCTGGGCTTCGCCATCGGCCTGGCCGATTTGCGCCGTGCCCAGCTGCTCGAGCGCCGGGCGGACGCCGATCCCCAAGCCGCTGCCGGTTGAGGCGTGCTGCCGATGGTGTCGCTCGACCTGCATCGCCTGTTGATCACCCAGCCCCAGCGCAGCCTGCTGCTGCCGGTGCGAGGCGACTCGATGAATGGCGCCGGCATCCAGGACGGTGATCTGCTGCTGGTGGAGCGGGATTCTTCACCACGCAATGGCGCGATTGTCATCGCCTGGCTGGGCGATGGCTTCACGGTCAAGCGCTTGCAGCGCCGGGGCGAGCGCTGGTGGTTGAAAGCTGCCCATCCGGCTTTTCCACCCCTGCCCCTCGACCAACCCGGCAGTGAACTCTGGGGGCGGGTGATCCACGTGATCCGGCGGCTGTGAGTCGGCTGGGCAAGGATAACGATAATACCCATGCGTCTGATGATCGACCGACACCGGGGAATCGCCCAGGGTCATGGATCCACCAAGCCAGCCGAATCGCTCCAGCCAACGTCCAGGCCGATGCGAGCAGATTAGCGCGACAGAAGATCGTGCATCAGGTTGGCCACTATTGTCGTCCAGGACTGGTGGCTCGCACCCAGACCGGATCCATTCTCTCCGTGAAAAAACTCATAGAACAGAATCAATTCCGACTCGCTAATTTCAGGATAAGTTGTTGTCCAATTCTGCTTTCGATAGAACTGAATAGAGCGATCGTTTTGACCATGGCAAGGCCGACCCAGCTCATCTTTTGACTCAAATAAGCGAATCAATCTCAAGCTTAGCTGATCTGCTATCTCGGCGTAAGTGAGCCTCTCTTCGCTAAGAGTCGGGAAAGGTCGTTTGCAGTCTCGCTCGTCCTGAAACCTTGATCGTTGACGAAGCATATCGATAAACAGATAGTTCATTTGAACCCAGATGGGGCCTCGCCAATTTGAGTTTTTCGATCCGAAAACACCTGAGGCCGATCGACCGGGCTCATAGCCAATGTGAATTGGCAGTATATTTCCATATTTATTCTCAAGCAATCCTTCGAGGCTAAATGGATGCTCGTCGTGATATTTTGATAATGATCGCAAGCCATAATCCGAGAGAAATTCATTTTCATTGAGAATGCGATCAAGCATCACCACAAACTTCTTCTCATTCACCAAGGCAATTTCAAATGTACGCAGATCTTGACCGTCTGTATCAACGTCGCCTGGAGAATTTGGTGGCCGATGTAGTTGCTTAATATGATCACTAAGTGTTGCTTTATTATCAACATGATTGCAGAAAGACTCGATGACTTGAATGATAGGATTGCTTATTTTGCCGCTAATAACTTGTGTTGCTAGCGTCGGAATAATGCCGACAAGTGAGCGCACACGCAAGGGGAGATCCATTTTGAACATCTTTAGTTCAATTCGCAGAATGTCATAGTACCAATAATCTTCCATTGACCAGGAAGGAGTAAACGATTTCTCAGAGATTTGATTGAGCGTTTTTTCGATCCCCAAGAATGTCTTTAAACAGTGCTCTGCCATGGCAACGTGGGATGAATTGACACTATTACTTGAGCCAAGAATCACAAGAATCTGCAGAAGGTTGAGTGCAAATAAGGCCACCCAGCCGGCGCTGTCGACTTGTTCAACGTAAACAATATCTTCCGTGAAGTGATTACGATCGACAACAGCTATATTATCAAGCCCTAAAAAACCGCCACGGTAGCAGTGCGTTTCAGCAACAACTTCGCCCTGTTGCTCAGGGTCGACATGTCGCCGTGATATTTTTCGTTGTGTTGTCCACCAGGCAAAGTTCTTCCAGAGCTTCCAAACCATTTCTTCGAGAAATCTTCGATCATAGGTCTGCTCATAGACTTTTAATATTGCCCAGGCATGAATAGGTGGATGAACATCGGAGAATTCAAATTCACAACCCGGTATTTGCCCACTACTATGCATGCAGTCCGAACTGACAAGTTGATCCAGCATCTGCATGGCTGCATTCCCATCGACGAGCGCAAGAGTTACGGCATGGAAAGCTGTATCCCAGGCACAAAAGTATGGAAATTCCCATTTATCAGGCATGATCATAATCTTAGGCTTGGCCATGTGTTGCCAGTTTTCATTGAGTTCTAGCAAAAACTGTGCTTTGAGATCGGTTTTTGCCGCTTCTAGAAAGTTCGGTGACTTGGTTTTTGCCTGCTCATGTCTATCGATAAAGAGCTGCCGAAAGAAAAACCACTTTGATGCATTAAAATGATAAAACTGCTTATTCCATAATAAGGTTGCCAAGGACTGGCGATAGATATTTCTATGCGAGTCAGATAGGCCCCCAGGTTCGTTGCATGAGGATTGATAGTCGTTACGCCTTGACGCGATGACGCTCTGGCAGGTTTCCATTGTGTTGAGAGCGGAATCACGCTCTGGCATTTCTCCCGTGTATAAGCGCAAATAAATCTCCCAACATCCTCCAGCTTCAAAGTCAGGATTCTCAAATATAAATGCCGCCTTTGTTCCTAGTTCGTCATGTATATCTGCTGCATTTCTAGCAATAATATGATCCGAGATTGAATTCTTCCAGCGCTCAGAAGTGATCGGTTTTATCACAGCTGAACTAGCGAACTGTAAATGTCTCCAGTAGGTAACCTTGCGATGCTCTTCCCATCGTTCTTCTTTGCACTGTCGTGTCTTAGGATCTGTTTCATTTTCTGTCATGATGATCGATGGTATTGCGCCCTTAGAGCAGGTGCCCCAGAGATAAAATGATGACGGCGCCGCATACTCTTGATCAGGACTATATTCGGCTTTTATTCCGGCTCTGGTTGTCGATGTATCTTGATCAACCGCATGACATTTGGTCAGTCTAGGTTTAGCTGTCTTTTGCCCCCAGTCCCATACATTACGAAACCAAAGCATGGGCAGGACAGTCAGAGAAGCTGTTTGAGTGGAGCGATTTCTGATATGAATCCTCACATAGATTGAGTTTGTGGCTATATCTTTGGCATATTCAATATAGATGTCAAAATAATCTCTGTCTGCAAATGCCTCTGTATCCAGCAACTCATATTCGTGCAGAACTTTCTCATGCGATTGATTGCCAGAAATCAGCTCCTTGTAGGGGAAGCCAAAGCATGGATACTTATACAGGGCTCGCATGTAGGAGTGATCCTTGGCATTGTCTAAATAATAGTATAATTCCTTGACGTCTTCACCGAGTTTCCCCTCGTTTTCACCGAAGAGACCGGGAAGACCAAAAAATCGCTCTTTAATATGATCATCGTGATGATTCCAAAATGCCGGTGAGAAGCAGAGATACTGATCGCTATCTGAGATTCCAAAAATCCCATCTTCGCCGAATTGATAGGCCGTTGAGCGTGACTCGTTGTACCCAAGATTTGACCAGGCTCCATCATTGTTGCCATGGTAGTTCATGGGACCCAGGTTATACATTTCTCGTACCGTTCCCCATTGTCGATTGCTGAGATACGGCCCCCAGTCAGTAACAGTCCTGGGATTTATATTTGCGGCTATGGCTGGATTGGATTCCGTCATTGTGAATGAGCACGTCTTTAACAATCTATCCTTCAATAAAATTTTCATCCCTCGCAAATGGCTGTTAATCGTCACCGAATCTGCAGCAGTGATGACGACGGGTCGCGAATGCGCGGTGTCCACTGGCATCATCGCAGCGCTGCACCCTCCACACCAGCGCGGGCTGTAGGGCCGAGGTTGTGGGCCATCAGGGCTGCCGCCCCGCGCGAGAAGGCCCGTCGAGATCAGGCCGCTCGTGGGGCTATCCCCAACCGGGTTCTTCTGGTCGGGCCTGCCCAGCCGCCACCCAGCTCAACATCAGCCAGGGGGGGTGAGAGGCTTGGCGTCAGCCTGTGACACCTGGTGGAATCAGACCAGTGGGGGCGACGCCTCCCTGCCGCTCTCCGCCCTGGCCGTCGATGTCCTTCCCCGCAGACGCCCCCGCCGCGACCAGGCCCCAGCCGCTGCAGGTGCTGCGGCAGGTGTTCGGCTACGACAGCTTTCGGGCCCCCCAGGCGGCCATCGTGGAGCACGTGGTGGCCGGTGGCTCGGCCCTGGTGTTGATGCCCACGGGCGGCGGGAAGTCGCTCTGCTATCAGGTGCCCGCCTTGTGCCGAGCCGGGATCGGCGTGGTGATTTCGCCGCTGATCGCCCTGATGCAGGACCAGGTGGAGGGCTTGCGCCAGTTTGGCGTGCCCGCCGCTGCGCTCCATTCCGCCCTGGAACCCGGTGAGGCCTCCGCCACCTGGTCCGCCCTGCAGCGCGGCGAGCTGAAGCTGCTCTATGTGTCGCCCGAACGCTTGCTCAGCCCAGGTTTTCTGGAGCGGCTCGACGCCCTGCCCCTGGCCCTGTTCGCCATTGATGAGGCCCATTGCGTGTCGCAGTGGGGCCACGATTTCCGGCCGGAATACCTACAGCTGGCGGTGCTGGCGGAGCGCTTTCCCTCCATTCCCCGCCTGGCGCTCACCGCGACCGCCGACCCTCGCAGCCGCGAGGAGATTCGCGAGCGCCTGCGCTTGCAGGAGGGTCGGGTGTTCCTGGCCAGCTTCGATCGGCCCAACATCCGCTACCTGCTGCGCGATAAGGAGAACCTCAGTCAGCAGCTGTTGGCGTTTCTGAGCGAGCGGCGTGGTGAGGCCGGCATCGTCTACGCCCG
>CAYOCW010000038.1:0-12783 GCA_964402615.1 uncultured Cyanobium sp.
GGCATGAGCGCGACATCAGCCACAGCTCCGTGGAGCGAATGATGCTGCCCGATTGCTCGGTCACGCTGCACTTCATGTTGCGCGAGATGACCGAAGTTGTGCAGGGTCTGGGGGTGTACCCCGAGAACATGGCCCGCAACCTGAATCTCTACGGCGGCGTCGTGTTCAGCCAGCGGGTGCTGTTGGCGCTGGTGGAGAGCGGCCTGAGCCGCGAGGAGGCTTACCGCATCGTGCAACGCCACGCCCACAGCGCTTGGAATACGGAGGGAGGCAATTTCCGCGCCAATCTTGAGAGCGATCCCGAGGTCAGCCAGCGGCTGACGCCGCAGCAGCTGCAGGCGTGCTTCGCCACGGATCTGCACCGGGCCCAGCTGGGCGTGATCTGGGAGCGGCTGGGGATTTGAGGCGTGGACGGGACAGGCGTCCTGCGTCAACACTGAGGGGGGTGGCTTTTACTGGACAGGTTGAGCCGCTGGTTCCAGTAGCGGGGCCTGACCAAGACCGCCTTCAGGGCCCCGGGCCGGGTGTCCACCACCAGGTTGAATTGCATCAAGCGTGACCGCAGTGCAGGCAGTGCAGCAAGATGGCTTCGCGGATGCAGGCAGGCCTGCTCTTGCCCGGCTGAAGAGCGAGCAGATCCAACCCACGCACCATCCGCCGCCGAACACGATCGCGTCAGCCAACAACACGAGGACTTGATGGCGAATACCCATGGCACCCACCTGGGCGATCCAACCATGAACCGTTGCTGGAGGAGCTGAACCGTCGCCATGCGGTGTTGTTTATTCACCCGTCTGAACCACCCTGCCCAGCCGTGCCAGGAATGCCAGCATTTGCGGCTGATTTCCTCCTCGACACCAGACGCGCCGCCGATCAGCTCGTAGCCAATGGCTGCCTAAGGCGCCATCGGCAGCTTCGCATCATTCTGTCCCATGCAGGAGGCTTTGTGCCCTACGCAAGCCATCGCATGGCAATCGCCATTGCGGCAAAGCTCGGCCCAAAGCTCAAGGACATCCTCAACGATTTCCGCTCCTTTTATTTCGATACAGCCCTCTCAGCCAGCCCAGCAGCTCTGCCAAGCCTGCTGGCCTTTGCCAAGCCCGATCGAATCCTCTTTGGCCGCGATTGGCCGTTTGCACCTGAAGAAGCTGTTGGCCACTTCATGGCTAATTTTGATTCTTATGTGGCCCTTGATAACAGCGCCCGTAAAGCTTTGGATCGGGGTAACGCCTCCCTGCTCTTCCCCGCGTTTGCTTGATCAGCCAGGGGACAGGGTATTGAGGGGAGGCTGCTGCTCCTCCTCCGGCTGACAATCCGTCCCCGAGGCCGGCTCAGCCGATCAACAGACCGGCAGACCCCAGCGCCACCACGCCGCCGCAGAGGGCGAGCAGGACGGCCACCCCTTGGGTCCAAGCCAGGGGCAGGCGGCGCAGCAGCACAAAGCTGCCGCCGCTCACCAGCAGCGAACCCGTGAAAGCCCCCAGCCACCAAAGAGCGGCGGAGCCATCAGCCGGGGCCTCCAGTCCGTGAAGCATGGCGTGAATCGCTACCGCTGCGGCCACCAGGGCGGCGCACGCCACCAACTGGGGACTCTGCGGGGAACGAAGGCTGCGTAGCACCAGCACCGCCACCGCGCTGATCGCCAGCGCTGCCAGAACCTCCTGCGCCGGCAGCGTGCCGCCCATGGCTCCGAACACCCCTCCGCCGATGGCCCCGGCCAGGGCCCAGAGCAGCAGCTGGGGGGAGATGCTGGCTGCTGCGGCACCCACACCGATCAGCAACAGCAGGTGGTCGGCTCCGCTGATCGGATGCAGGACACCGGCGGCCAGGCCGCCGTGGGCGATGCCATGGGCCCGGGCCGGCTGATCGAGCAGCAACGCCAGGGCTGCCGCACCGCTGAACATGGCCAGGGACCTGGCCGAAAAGGTTTGGGTCATCGAGAGAACCGGTCCGCGCCGGTGATGAAGGGGCTGGGCACGGCGAGCGTTCTGACTGAGGAAGCCGGAGCCCCCATCACAGCTGCGGGACAGTGCCGGACTCGGCGCAGGACGAACCTGCTCCCCACCGGACTTTCCTCGTTGCCTCCAGGGCGTGAGCCGCTGGAACCGTTGCCTCCATAGTGTGGCTGGAAAGCCCCTGGGACACTCCTGGGGGGTGGCGCATTCGCCAAACCAGCACCAGCAGGGATGCAGCCGTGATCCAGCTGCCGCCCACCCGCAGGCCAATGGCCGGCCAGTGCCGAGCCCGCCGCCAGGGCGAACAACCAGGCGAGCGCGGCAGCCAGCGGCAAGACCCCCAGCGGCCGCCTGAACGAAACGCCGCCCGCCAGAGCGGTGGCCGGAGTTCGAACAGCACCATCAGCCCCATCAGCAGACCTGAGACGGCGATGCCGATCTCCACCCCGGGAATCGGAACGCCGAGGAGGCCGAGCAGCCCCCCGAAGGCCATCACCATCGGGAAGGTCACCGGCAGCACCCACAGGGCCGGTGCTCCAAGCGCCGCACCCCACAGGCCGACGGCCACCATCGCCACCACGTGATCGAGGCCGCGGATCGGATGCAGGAAGCCGGCCACGAAACCAGCACCGGGGTGGGCATCGGCATGGGCCCAGGCGGCGGCCGGCGCCAGGGCCAGGGCGGCGGCTCGGCACGATGCCGATCGAGATGATGCCCAGGGGCGCCACCCCGAAGGCAATCCGCTTGGGCTTGTCGCCGCATCGGGACAGGAAAGTGCCTGGCCTCAGTGGGAGTGCGAGGTCCGGCACACCGGCCGGCCCGGCGGGTGGATACCGAATTGTTGGCTGAGGAGACTCTCGCTGAGGTGACGATCAGATGATCATTGGCTCTGCTTCAACAGCATTTCTGATCGGCACTGTTGCTGCCGTTCTGACCGAGAACTCTGATCAAATGGAGCTGCTGTGGCGTGAGCCAGCAACGTCTTTCAGCTCCGAACTCCCGCCTGGACCTTGCGACCCAAGGCGGCGGTGAGGTTGCGCAGAGCATCGGAGGCATCGTGGCGATCCAATTGAACACTCACCAACGTGGGCCCATCGGATTCCTGCAGGAACGTCTGCAGGCAGTCCCAGAGCTCGTCTTCCAGCCTCACCCGCCGCGCCGCCCGGAAGCCCATCGCCAGGGCTAAACCCACGTGGTCCACCGGCGCCACATCGTTGAAGGGGCCATCCAGCATCGGCCGTTCCGTGCCATAGCCGGCGTTATCGAGCACCACCACCAGGGCGGGGATGCGGTAGCGGGCCAGGGTGGCCAGCTCGATGGCGCTCATCAGCAGGGCCCCATCGCCCACGAGCACCAGGGGTCGCTGCTCGGGATGGGCCCCCCAGGCGCCAACCGCCGCCGGTAGGGCAAAGCCCAGCGAGGCCCAGTTGCCGCTGTTGATGTAGTCATTGGCATCCTTCAGATGCAACGCCAGGGAGGCGAACGTGGCGTCGCCCGTATCCGCCAACACCACCGTGCTGTCCGTTAGTAGCGCATCGACCGCCAGCAGCAGTCGCTGCACCGTCAGCGCCTGATCGAGCCGCGGTTCAAAGGCTGCCGCGGGCGATGGGCGCACCGGCGAGCTGTAGGAGGCGGGCCGGGCGGGAGGCTCCGCCTCCTGCCACACCTGCAACAACGTCATCGGGTCGAGGGTGTCTTGATCTCCCTGCTGCCATTGCAGGCCGCGGTCCATCTCCACCCGCAGGCAGGTTTCGGCGTTGAGCTCCATCGTGTAGACACCCGTGTCGAGATCGCTGAGCGGCATGCCCAGGATCAGCAAGCCGTCGCTGCCTTCCACCACCTGCCGCACTGGGGCCGGCCCCATCGCGCCCTCGTACACCCCCAGATAGAGGGGATGTTGTTCGCTGAGCAGGGATTTGCCGCTCAGACTGGTAGCAAACGGCCAGCCTTCCCGCTCCAGCACTTGCTGCAGCTGTTGCTGCAAGCCGAAGCGATGAATCTCCACCCCCGCCAGCACCACGGGTCGCTCGCGGCTGCGCAGCCACTCCAACAGGGCCAAGCCGGTATGGCGTTGAAGCTCGGATACCTGAATGGGGCCCGGCAGCTCAAGAGGCGGCAACGGTCGCGGCACCGGGCGGGTCAGGGAATCGCGGGGCAGCTCCAGATAGCCAGGCCGCGACTCGCGGCGCATCGCGTCCAGCACCCGCAGGATCTTGTCCACCGCCGTGCGACCGGAATCCAGGCAGGCGGTTTGGACGCAGACTTCCTTGAAGAAGCGTTCTTGGGTGTCGCTGGAGCGGATGCGGTGATGCAGCAGGGCGTGCTCATCGGACTCCCGCAGGCCTGGAGCACCGCTGATCACCAACAGGGGCGAGCGCTCGCCGAAGGCCCCCGCTACCGGGTTGAGCAGCTTCAGGGCGCCCACGCCATAGGTCACCACCGCGACGCCCAGTCCCGTGAGGCGGGCGTGGGCGTCGGCAGCGAAGCCGGCCCCCTCCTCACCCGCCATGCAAATCAGCTCGATCGGTGAGCGTTCCAGCCGGTCGAACAAGCCCAGCACATAGTCTCCCGGCACCCCGTACACCCGTCTGACGCCGCGCTGCAGCAGGGCTTCGATCAACTGGGACGTGATATCCATGGTGAGCGGATGGCCATCGCGTGCGGGAGCTGAACCAGCCCTGGAGGATGGAGCCTAATCCCAGGATTAAGATCCCTGCCTGTTTTTGGCCCGGCGCTGCTGGGCAGACGCCGGGACCTCGGCGATGTCAGCTGGAATCCGATGCGCTGAGCACAGAGCAGCGCAAAGAGTGCAGCCAACTCAAGGTCGCGATCCGCGGCCGAGCGCGGGGCTCATTGGGCCAGTTCGCCAGCCGAGACGGAGTTGAGCTGGCATTCGAGGCTGTCGTCGTTGCAGGCGGGCGGCGCTGGGCGGGCAGCCACAGGCTCGATGACGGGGATGCTCTGGCGCAGCTCGGCGAGATTGCGCTCATAGAAGCGGCGCAACTCGTGATACGCGCGCACCGGTTGGCCGTAGTAACTGGTTCCGCGCAGCGTGGGGAAGGAAGCCCACTCCGGTGCCAGCAGGGAGGCGAGCTGGGGGGTGAGCTGCCCCTGATCGGCCAGGGGGAGGGCGCCGCGACGATGAATCAGGAAAAGCGCCCCTTGATCTTGGGCGTCGGGGTTGAAATCGCTCAGCCCCAGGGAGCGGGTGACCATGCCCCAGGTCATCGGCATGAACTGGTAGGCACCAGCCGCCGCGCTGGCATAGCGGGCTGTGCGGATGACGCGGTCGGGATGGCGATCGAGGCTGTTGACCAGGCTGCCGCCGAAAAGAATCCGATAGCCGATGTCGTCGCCGTTGGCCCAAGTGCCCTCGGCGTAACGGATCGTGTTGAGGAGAGCGCGACGCTCAGGGGTGATCGCGAAAATGCGGGGAGCGACGGGCGGTGGCGTCAACATCGCCACGGCGCCTGACGGTGCCTGCCCAGATCGCGGCAGAGGGTCGGTGGATCTGGCGTTGCCGGCAACCAGGAGCGTGGAACCCGGCCGGGAGCCGGAGGTTGCGGCGGCGGCGGTCGGGGATGAAGTCAGGGCGGTCGACCAGCCACCAGCTTCTTCGGTGGCCTTGGCAGCGGGAGCGGCGACGGTGAAACCGAGCGCCAAGGCTGCCAAAACCAGGTTGGAGCGCTGAGGGTTGAACAAAACGGAGCCTGCGGAGGACAAAGCCGGCGGACGATCGATCGCAGGGACCGAAACCATGCCGGAACTTCCGGAGCGGCTTTCGAGGGCAGGACCCCAGGAAGCCAGCCTGATCGCGATGCTGAACAGAAACGGAAGGTGCCGGAAGATTGCCGATGGCAACTGAGAAAGACGAGCCCGACTGTGACGGCCGAGCAAGCGCCTACTTCGGAGCCCAATCGGCGAATCGCCCCCCATTCGTGATGGTCACTGGACTGGGCCGAACTCAATGCTCAGCGTTGGCAAAGTCAGCTGCGTCAACGATCGGGATTGCTGATCTGTTCTCAGCCCAGTGGGCGATGGCCCGCGCGGCCTGCACGGCCCCGTTCACCGGCAGCGGGCCAAGCCGTGGAGCCCTCAGCGGCTGATCCAGCTGCCATTCACCGCGCTGGAACCCCTCCGGGTCGAGCCGACGGTGCCAGCTGTGATCCTGCAGGGCTCGCTCCAGCACCGGAGCCTCGGCAAATCCCTGCCGCGGCACCAGATGGATGCCCACCTGCTGGCTCATCGCCTCACAGAAGCTGCTGTAGCCCGGCTTGGTGATCAACCGCTCCGCCAGCGGCATCACATCCAGGGGCCGCACCCCCTCGGGCAGGCTGCGGCCGTTGGTCAGGGACTCCAGGGCTGGATCCGGTCCCACGAACACGTGCTGGGGCCAGCGCTGGAACAGGGCGGGGTCGAGCTGCAAACCGAGGCCACCGAAGCTGACCAGCACCACCTGGCGGCGGTCATCCGGCAGCCGCAGCCGCTCCGCCAGCGCCGCCAAGGGCAGACGCGGCCGGGATGCCGTCAGGCCGAGCGAGAGGGCCGGCTGCCCCCAAGGCATCGGCAGGTTGAGGGGGCACTCCAACCGCAGCTGGCCGCGTCGATAGAGCTCCAGGCTGCGCTGACTCCAGGACGCAAAGGCTGGGCCCATGGCGGCATAGATGGCATCCCAGCCGAAGTTGCCGAGCCACACCAGCGGTGCTCCCAGCCGCTCGGCCAGGAGGGCTGCCGCCGGTGGAATGTCCGCCAGCATCAAGGTCGGCTGCCCCTGTTGGGCCAGCCAGCGCACTTCCCGCTCCAGCTGGTCCGGCAGCTGGGCCTCCAGGCCGGCCAAGGCCTGCAAAGTGGCCTGGGCGTCCACGCCGAGGGCATCGGCCTGGACGACGCCCACATCCCAGGCGCAACGCCGGTGTTCGTAGATCGTGGCGCCGAAGGCCAGGGCCAGGAACCGCTCCGGCAGGGCGGTGGAGAGCACCAACCGCCAACTGGGCCGCAGGCTGGCCAGCTCGGCCAGCACCGCCGTGGTGCGGGAGCCATGGCCGTAGCCGTGGCTGCTGAGGCAGACGTAAATCAGCATCAGGCGGCCTCCGCCGCCGCGGAGGGCGGGTTGGCCAGCCGGGGGCCGGGGTCCAGGGACCAGAGAACCTCTTCATAGAGAAGCTCGCCGGCGAGGCCGAACCAGCGGTGGGCGAGCTGCACGGGCACACCATCGCGCCAGTGGATCCAGCTGAAGTGGCGCAACTCCCGGCCTTGGAGATCCTGGCCATGGCGCGGCACCGAGGCGCAGTTGAAATAGAGCGTGCCGCGGTTGTCACGGGCGAAGCTGCGGCGTTGCCCACGGCCCTGGCGCAGGCGATGGTGCATGTGCCCGAAGACCACCAGCGGCAGGGGGCGCTGGCGGCGGATCTGCTCGATTGCCAGCGCCAGGTCCTGATCGCCCCAGTCGCAGGGCTGGCGGACCCAATCGCGACCGCAGGGATCGGCCGCCGCCGAGCCCAGGCCCGTGGGGCCGCAATGGGCCAGCAGCAGCAGCGGCAGGCTCGGGTCGGCCGCCAGGGCCGCCCGGGTGATGCGGTCCGCCGATTCGCGCAGGCCGACCGGCCCATACACCGCCCGCACCGCCTTGGACAGTTGGAAGCCGCCGCCGGCGCTGCCCGGTCGCCCCCCCACCACCGCCAGGCCTGGCGGGGTGAGCTGCCGCAAGGCCCAAGCGCAGTGGCGCTCCGCCAACAGCTCCAGCTGCCGACGCAGCCGGCCGCCACTGGCGTCTTTGCCGGTGTCGTGGTTGCCGAGCACGCAGGCCAGGGGCAGGTCCAGGTTGCGCAGCAGGCTGGGGATGCGGCTGTGGCCGTCGCTCAGATCGCCCACCAGCAACAGCGCATCCGGCCGCAGCCGCTCCAGCAGCTGCTGGTCGCTGGCATCCCACTGGTCGTGGAGATCGCCGGCGACGGCGATCTGGAGATCCGCCACGCTGCAGCTTCTCTAGGCTGGATCCATCCTGCCGGACAGCGCAGCTTTGGTGTTTACGGCTCCCGCAATCCCAGACTCCGCCCCGCTGGCCTCTGCAACGGCCACGGGAGCGGCCGCACAAGCCCCCAGCAACCTGGTGGCCGCCATCGAGCGGCTGCGCCGGGAGCGGCGCGCCGTGATCCTGGCCCACTACTACCAGGAGGAGCCGATCCAAGACATCGCCGACTTCATTGGCGATTCGCTGGAACTGGCGCGCCGGGCGGCGGCCAGCGATGCCGAGGTGATCGTGTTCTGCGGCGTTCACTTCATGGCCGAAACGGCCAAAATTCTCAATCCCAGCCGCACTGTGGTGCTGCCGGACATGGCCGCCGGCTGCAGCCTGGCCGATGCCTGCCCGGCTGAGGAGTTTGCCGCCTTCCGCGCTCGCCATCCCGATCACTACGTGGTGAGTTACATCAACTGCTCGGCGGCGGTGAAGGCCCAGAGCGACCTGATCTGCACCAGCAGCAATGCGGTGCAGCTGGTGCGCCAGATCCCCGCCGACCGGCCGATCCTGTTCGCCCCGGACCGCAACCTGGGCCGTTGGGTGGCGCGCCAGAGCGGCCGCGAGCTGACGCTTTGGCCCGGCAGTTGCATCGTGCATGAAACCTTCAGCGAGGCGGCCTTGCTGCGGTTGAAGTTGGAGCACCCCGAGGCCGAGGTGATCGCCCACCCGGAATGCGAGCCCCAGCTGCTGGATCTGGCCGATTTCATCGGTTCGACCAGCAAGCTGCTGCAACGGGTGACCAGCAGCGCCGCCACCAGCTTCCTGGTGCTCACGGAGCCGGGGATTCTGCATCAGATGCAGCTGCGGGCTCCCCAGAAGAGCTTTATTCCGGTGCCGGGGCTGGATGGTTGCAGCTGCAATGCCTGCCCTTACATGCGCCTCAACACCTTGGAAAAGGTCTGGCGCTGCCTCGACACCCTGGAGCCGGCGATCGAGCTGGACGAAGATCTGCGCCAGCGGGCGCTGCTGCCGATCCAGCGGATGCTGGAGCTGAGCGCCTGAGGACTATCGGTGAGGGCCGAGTGTCCGAGCGGCGGAGCTGGATGTGGGCCTCAGCAGGGCATCGTTTGGCCCCGCTGCTGCATGGCCAGGCGCTCTTCAAGGATGCGCTCCATCGTTTGTGGAGCATTGTAGGCACTGCGCCAGCCCAATTTGAGCGCTGCATAATCCGGCGAACCGTAGATATCAGTAATTTCCGCTGGCCGATAGAGACCGGCATCGATATGCATGGCTTCCAAGGATACATTCATGCACCGAAAAACATGCATAACAATGTCCCGAAGTGACATCGACTGGCCGGTGCAAATCAAATGATCTTCAGGCAGCTCCTGTTGCAACATCAACCACATCGCCTGCACATAATCGGGAGCGTAGCCGAAGTCGCGACGCACATCGAGATTGCCGAAGGAAAGGCTCTGAATCGTGCCATTGGCGAGACCAAGCACGCCATCCATCAGTTTGCGGGTGAAAAAGCCAACCTTGCGTAGCGCCGATTCGTGGTTGAATAGGATGCCAGAGACCGCATAAAGACCATAGGCCTGACGATAGGCTCGCACCAGCTGATGAGCCGCCACCTTGGAGACGGCATAGGGACTGATCGGATTGAACAGGGTTGTTCTGGTGACACAGGCATTGTCGACTTGGCCATACATTTCACTGCTGGAAGCATGGTAGAGGCGCACCGAGGGATCGAGAGAGCGGATAGCCTCCAGCCAATTCATCACCGCCTGGGTATTGGTGCTCATCGTCAGAGCCGGCTCACGAAAAGACACCGACACACTGCTTTGGGCAGCAAGGCTATAGACTTCGTTCGGCTTGGTTTCGAGCAACAGCCGCTGGATCTCAACAGAATCCGAAAGCTTGGCTTTCAAGAGTCGTATCTTGGGCAAAATGCCAAGATAATCGAGATTCCATAGGCTGGAATGACGCGATTCCTCAAGGATACCGATCACGGCATAACCACGCTCCAGCAACAGCTGGGCCAGGTAGCAGCCATCCTGGCCCGTGATACCGGTGATCAAGGCGAGTTTATCCATGTTTAGCGATGATTGCAAAGGATCGATTGATATATCCGCAGATACTCGGAGGCGATGGCTTCAGTCGTATAGCGCTGTGCATTGAGCCGCCCTTTTTGAATGAGCTTATCACGATAATCCGCGTCATTGATGATACGCAGGATACCGTCCCGAATCGACTCAACGGAATAGGGATCCACCAAGAGGGCGGCGCCACCAGCCACTTCGGGCATCGAGGTGCAGTTGCTGGTGACCACGGGTCGGCCAACGACCTGGGCCTCCAGGATCGGCATGCCAAAACCTTCCAGGGTTGAGGCAAAGGCGATGAGATCGGAACTTCGATAGAGATCGATAACCTGTTCTTCGCTGATGTTGCTATGATTCTCATAATGGATGTTGCTGTCATCCAGCACTTGGATCAAGGCATCGTTGAGCTTGCCAATGATGACGAGTGTAACGTTCAGGCCTCGCAGTGCCTGAGCTAGACGAGGAATGTTTTTATTGGCCTTTGTCCCTATCTGAAGGATGCGTGGATTGGCGTGATGAAAAGGCTGCGGTGCAAAGGCAAACTGCGGAGAAATCGAAATCGGCACCACATGAACACGATCGGGATCCAGATCCGGAACCCAGGTCAAGACATCCTCCTTCACCGCTTGGGAAATCACCGTGATCGCTGCCGCCCGGGTCAATGGCAGCTGAAACCAGAACTGTCGCAACACCTCACGCTTGAATCCTGACAGCTGATGCAATCGTCCACAATCGGCCACCGTGACAACCGTACGGGCTGGATCCATGCCGCAGGCGGCAAAGTGGATATCGCCGGTAATGTGGTTGATGTCAGCCTGGTGTCGCGCTGCGAATGCCACGGTTTTCAGCCTGCGCAAAACCCCTTGGCTAGTATAAGGAGAAGTATTGTATTGAACGTCAACGTCCATAGATCGCAGTGCTTCTGCGATCCGCTTGAAATAACCTTCAAGACTAAAATGCCCTTCACATGGTCGACGATTGATGAACGAAACGCTGAGAGTTTGGCCTAAAGAAGACCGCGATGACATGCTGGCCGTTGTTGGTTCCGTTGGCGCATCCTAAGAGGTCTTTGATCATGCTCCCCGCCGATGGCCTGCTGCAGCTCCGCCCCGAGGGTCTCTACTGCCCGGCGGCCGATGCCTGGATCGATCCCTGGCGGCCCGTGCCCCGGGCCCTGATCAGCCACGCCCATGCCGACCACGCCCGGCCTGGCAGCGGCCGCTACTGGGCGATCGGCGCCAGCGAGGCGATCCTGCGCCAGCGGCTCGGGGCGGGCATCCAGCTGGACGCGATCGACTACGGCCAGGAGCTCAAGCTCGGCGACGCCCGCGTGTCATTCCATGCCGCCGGCCATGTGCTCGGCTCCGCCCAGATCCGCCTCGAAGCCGGCGGTGAACGCTGGCTGGTGAGCGGCGACTACAAGCGCGATGCCGACCCCAGCTGCGCCCCGTTCGAACCGGTGCGGGCCGATGTGCTGATCAGCGAGGCGACCTTCGGGCTGCCGATCTACCAATGGCGCCCCGGCCGGGAGGTGGTGGAAGAGATCTGCGCCTGGTGGCGGGCAGCGCCGGAGCGGACGACGATTCTGTTCGGCTACGCCTTGGGCAAAGCGCAGCGGCTGCTGGCCGAGTTGGCGCTGCTGGGCGTCACGGACGAGATCCTGCTGCATGGCGCCGTGCAGGCGCTACTGCCGGCCTACCGGGCCCAGGCGGTGCCGCTGCCGCCCACCCGGCCCGTGTCGGAGCTGCCCCGCAACCAGGATCTGGCCGGCCGCTTGGTGATCGCGCCGCCGTCGGCCCACCGCTCGGTGTGGATGAAGCGCTTCCGCTCGCCGCAAACCGCGTTCCTGAGCGGTTGGATGGCGGTGCGCGGCGCCCGCCGTCGCCGCGGCCACGAGCGCGGCTTCGTGCTCAGCGACCACGCCGATTGGCCCGGTCTGCTGCGCACGGTGCGCGACTGCGGCGCCCGCCAGGTGTACCTCACCCACGGTCAGCAGGACGTGCTGGCCCGCTATCTGCGCGAGGTGGAGGGTCTCAATGCCGAGCCGCTGCGGGGTGAGCTGGCCGTGCAGCCCGATCTGGAGGCGCAGCTGGAGGCGGGGGCCGAACCGGACGGGGCTGGGTCAGCTGCGGCGAGCAGCCCATGAGCCGATGCTGTTCGAGGCCCAGCCGCTCCTGCGGGTCCCCCCGGGCCTCGACCACAGCGCAGCGGTGCCGGCGATACTGCCCGAATGCAAGCCTTCAGCGGCCTGTTCGAGCGGCTCGATCAAGCCACGGGTACCACCTCGCGGCTGGAGCTGCTGCGGCAGCACTTCGCCGCCGCCGAGCCGGCCGATGCGGCCTGGGCGTTGCACTGCCTGCTGGGCAAGCAGCGGCGCCGCTTGATCAGCGGCCGCCGGCTGCGCCAGATCTGCCTGGAGCACCTGGGCTTGCCGGAGTGGCTGTTTGAGGCCTGCTACAGCCAGGTGGGCGATTCCGCCGAAACGATCGCTCTGCTGCTGGGCGGTGGCGATCCAGCCAACGGCCCGGACAGGGCCTCCAACCGCGACAGCCCGCCCCTGCACGTCTGGATGGAGCGGCTCTTGCCTCAGGCGGCGGCCCTGAGCGGCGACGAGCAAGCCCAAGCGGTGCTGGCGCTTTGGGCTGGGCTCAACGCCCAAGAGCTGCTGGTGCTGAACAAGCTGCTCACCGGCGGCTTCCGGGTGGGGGTGGGGCCGGGGCTGGTGCTGCGCGCCTTGGGGCAACTGAGCGGCCTGGAGGAGGCGCAG
>CAYOCW010000038.1:12793-15592 GCA_964402615.1 uncultured Cyanobium sp.
AGCTGGCCCACCGGTTGATGGGCAGATGGACAGCCAGCGCCGAGGCCTACCGCGCCCTGCTGCAACCGGGCGACGATGACGCCGTGCCCAGCCGCCCCTATCCGTTCTTTCTGGCGTCGCCGCTGGAGCCGGGCCAGCTGAGCGACACGCCGGCCAGCGACTGGCTGGTGGAGTGGAAATGGGATGGCATCCGCGGCCAGATGATCCGCCGCGCCGGCCAGAGCTTCCTGTGGAGCCGCGGCGAGGAGCTGATCCATGCCGCCTTTCCCGAGCTGCTCGATTTGGCCGATCTGCTGCCCGACGGCACGGTGCTCGATGGCGAGCTGCTGATCTGGCCGCCGCAGGCCGAGCGACCCCAGCCCATTGCGATGCTGCAGCGCCGCCTCGGCCGCAAGGCGCCCGGCCGGGCGCGGCTGGCCGAATGTCCGGCGGCGTTTGTGGCCTATGACCTGCTGGAGCGGGGGGGCGACGACCTGCGCCCCACACCCCTGAGCCAACGCCGCGCCGCCCTGGAGGCCCTGCACCAACACCTGCAACAGGCGGCGCCAACCGCCGCGGCCGGGCGCCTGCGCCTCTCCAGCCTGTTGCCGCTCAGCGCCTGGACGGAGCTTGACGCCCTGCGAGACCAGGCCAGGGCGGTAGGAGCCGAGGGGTTGATGCTCAAACACGCCGAATCCGCCTACCAAGTCGGTCGCCGCCGCGGCCACTGGTGGAAGCACAAGCTGGAGCCGCTACGGCTCGATGCGGTGCTGCTCTATGCCCAGGCCGGCAGCGGCCGCCGCGCCAATCTGTTCACCGATTACACCTTCGGGTTATGGGAGACTGCGCCGCGAGATGGCAGCGACGGTTCAGCCGCGATGGCCACGGTCTTGGAGGCGACGCAGCGCAGCCACGTTGAAACCGGGGCCGATCCGTCTGCGCCGCGCCTAGTCAGCTTCGCCAAGGCTTATTCGGGCTTGAGCGACCAAGAAATCGCCGAGCTGGACCGCTGGATTCGGTCCCACACCACCGAGCGCTTTGGGCCGGTGCGAGCTGTTCAACCGCTGCTCGTTTTTGAGCTGGCATTCGAGGGCATCCAACCCTCCAGTCGCCACAAGAGTGGCATCGCCGTTCGCTTTCCCCGCATCGCCCGCTGGCGCCGCGACAAGCCCGCCCATGAGGCCGATTGCCTGGCGAGTGCGCAAGCGTTGCTGCTGGGGGCGGAGTGAAAGCTGCACCGACAGCTGCAAAGACGATCCGTGGCCCTCCTGGCAGTCGGCCAGCTTGAGCATGGAGGCCGCAGGAATTCGCTGGGGCCAACCACAATCGGGTAGCGTCAAATCAGCACTGAGATGAGCAGGCATGGATGTTTTGGAGAACACATCGAGGCGTCAGGCGGCAGGGCATCCGCAGTGCTCCTCGGGGTCTGGCGTCGAGACGGTTGCTGACGGGGCTCAGCCAGCGGCCCAGCCTGCGGGGCTCAGCAGTGGTCGTTTCGCCCAAGCGCTCATCCAACACCAGGTCAGACGGGTTGGACAATTGCAGGCGGAGGTGTTGGCCGACCTTGACCCGGAACCCCTGCATCAGATGCGTGTCAGCTTGAGACGCCTGCGTACGGCACTGGGTCAGTTTGCTCCAGCGCTGGAGCTTCCCAATTGTGTAAGGATCAGTCGCATCGCTGCTGTTGCCCGCTGCACGAGCCTTTGCCGTGATCTTGATGTCATGAAGTTGCATCTTGGCGAGAAGATCATGCCGCGATTGCCCAAGGGTGCATCTTTGGCATTGACTGCCGTCATCAGGCAAATCGAACAGGAACGGGAGCGAGCCTTTGAAACGGTCATTGAATCGCTACACAGTTCTCCCTACTTGAAGCTGCTGACTAGTCTTGACAAGTGGCAAAAAAGACCACGCTTTACAGCCTTAGGCGAATTGCCCCTGACGGACTGGCTCTATGAATGGCAGGAACCATTTACGGCTGGATTATTTCTTCACCCGGGCTGGATGTGCAATGATCCAGATGATGATGCCGTGCATGAATTGCGCAAGCGAATCAAGGGAGCCCGCTATAGCCTTGAGGCGTTGGATAGCTGGATCTCTCCGGAACTAAAGGGCTGGATTAAGAAACTACGACAAGCCCAAGATCACCTGGGTGAGCTACGTGATCTCCAAATTCTAAGCGGGATCATCATCAAATACGCGGACGCTAAGAAGAGCCAATCGAGACGACAACTGATGGAAGAAATTCAAGCGGGACAATGCCAGCATTGGTTGCAGTGGCGCCAGCTCGCCGATCAGCTACGACAGAACAGCAGTCGCCAGGCCCTGCGCAGCGAGCTGTTGCTGTTGGGTCATCGACCAGCAGAGCAGCTCTGAAGGACAGGAATGGAGAGCTAGACAAGAATCACCGGGCGTGCCTGATTGTCAGTCACAGCTAGCACCGCACCCAGCTCACAGGGCCAAGACATCTGGCCCTTCCTGGAGCAAGCCTGGATCGCCCATCATCGCGACGCCACCATGCCCTCCCTTGTGCCAGCTCCCTGAGATCGTCAGCAGAATCGCCAGATCAATGGGTTGCACGTTCCTGAGTCGTCGGGGCTCGATGCGTGCGGGGTGGTGTTGCAACCCGTGAACGGGTACACTATGGGATGACCTTGGATGTTGCCCAATACGACGCCATATGGCTTCTGACCTGATCCCCCTTTCGGCTTCGCTTAGCGAAAAGTCGTGGAAACTTCGCAAGGCCCTTGGATCGAGTAATCCTGTCGCAGCGGACAGCCGATTCTCTTCCTTCTTTTGGCCACAATTTCTTTCATTCACGGC
>CAYOCW010000039.1:0-3712 GCA_964402615.1 uncultured Cyanobium sp.
CCTGCTGGTCTTGAGCACAGCATTCCCCGAGCCGATCACCCCGCCTCTCTCAGCGATCCAGCTTCAGCCACTTGAGCGCATCCACGGCAGCCCGGTCTTGGCCGAGGCGATGGCCAAGGCTGAAGCAGCCCATGCCACCCAGGATCAGCAGCAGCGGCACCTGGTTGGGCGGCGGCGGCGGATCGCCCGGCTGGCGCAGCACGGCCACCAGCGTTAACGATGTAAAGGCTCCCATCGCCAGGCCGCTGAGGCCAAACAGGGCGGGCACGACGGTGCGACGCGAGACGGCATGCAGGATCAACACCGGCAAGCCCAGCAGCGGCAGGGAGGAAGCCAGCGCCCAGATCCAACGCTGCGGGCGGTTATCGGCCAAGCGCAGGCGACAGGCCAGCTCCTGGCGTTCCCGTGGTGTCAGCGGCCGATCGTCCGGCCGCTCACGGCCCAAGGGCTCCGGCCGCTGCAGCTCGCTCATCGGTCGCGTCGGGCCGCGCCGCGCCGATCGACCAGCACCTGCTGCACGCGGCGCCATGGCACGCCATGGGCGCTGAGGGCCACCTGCAGGTGGAAGATCAGATCCGCCGCTTCATTGGCGATCGCCTCCGGGTCGTCGTCCTTGCAGGCCATCACGAACTCCGCCGCCTCCTCGCCAATCTTCTTGAGGATCCGGTTGTCGCCTCCCTCCAGCAGCCGATTGGTGTAGCTGCCCGGTTGCGGCTCGCGGCGGCGCTGCTCGATCACGCGGCTCAATTCCGTGCAGGCATCGGCCGGCGGCGGCAACGCCTCCGCTCCGCCGCCGCCGGGCGGTGTGCTGGCGTTGTAGAAGCAGCTGCGCGCTCCCGTGTGGCAGGCCACATTACCCCGCTGCTCCACGCTCAGCAGCAGCACATCCGCATCGCAGTCGTAGCGCAGGGCCTTGAGCCGCTGCCGGTGGCCGCTGCTGGCTCCTTTAGGCCAGAGCTGCTGTCGCGAACGGCTCCAGTAATGCACCTCGCCTTGCTCGAAGGCGGCCAGCAGCGCCTCGCGGTTCATCCACGCCACCATCAGCACGGCCCCGTCGATCCAGTCTTGGGCGATGGCGGGGATCAGCCCCTGGTGATCAAAACGCAACAGCTCCAGCAGGGGCTTCGCCTCGGCGAACGGGCCCGCGGCGGCGCCTGGATCCGGGCCGACTTCCGGTGGCCCCGCCGCGAGGTCAGCGGACGACGGTGCCGCAGCACGGGGCTCAGGCGCTGCCGCGGTGGTCTCAGGCGCTGCCGCGGTGGCGGCCGGCGCTGAGGAGAGGTCGGGAGGAAACGACACGGGCGAAGCGTTGCGCGTCGAGGGCACGGGGACTGTCGGGCGGGGCCCGGCAACCTGTCAGTGTGCCTCATGCTGGCCGCAGGGCCCGCAGCTGGCGCCGGGCTGGGTACGGTGCGGAAGCAGCCGCGCCTTCGGTCCGCTCCCGTCCCCCCGCCATGTCCGCGTCCGCAGCCTCCTTTCGCTGCAGCAAAAGCTTCAGCGGCTACCCCTGCAGCCACCGCCAATGGCGCCATCCGGGTCATTGCCGCTTTGTGCACGGCTACAGCCGCAGCTTCACCTTTTGGTTCCAGGCCTCGGAGCTGGATGCCCACGGCTTTGTGGTCGACTTCTCCAGCCTGCGGCCGCTCCAACAACAACTGGCCGATCAGTTCGATCACACCTTCCTCGCCAATGCTGACGATCCGCTGCTCGACACCTGGCGCCAGCTGCATGACCTGGGTGCCCTCGACCTGCGGGTGATGGACAACGTCGGCATGGAGGCCTCCGCCCAGCTGGTCTGGGGTTGGGCCAACTCCCTGCTCTGGGAGCGCGATCGGGGCCGCAGCTGCTGCTGGCGGGTGGAGGCGCGCGAAAACGAGCGCAACGCCGCCCAATACCTCGCCGTTCCGAGCTGGTTCCGCGACCGCTCCGCCGCCACCGGCGATGCCGAGTCGGGGGCCTTGCTGGCAGGCTTCGGCACTGTCGACCCGGCGGTCGCTGCAATGCCGCAGCCATGCGAGGCCACACCCTCCGACGAGATTTGGGAAGCCCCCTGACTGCCGCCATGGCGCCGCGCTGCGCCCCTGCCGCCGCCGCGTCAGCATGGGCGTTGGATCGCGTCCTTCGCGCCGAGCGACCCCCAACCCCGTCGATGACCCCAAGCCCCACCAGCGCCGGCTCCGGCGTCAGCAGCGCCACGCCCCAACCCACCCCGCCAGCCGCTGCCTCGCCAGCCGCAACCTCGCCGTCCAGCGTTGCAGTAGCGGTCGACCCGGCGGACACCGCCGCCAGCAGCAGCGCCGCCGAGCTCGCCGCTGGCGCCCTGCCGGTGACGATCCTCACCGGCTTTCTCGGGGCGGGCAAAACCACATTGCTCAACCACATCCTCACCAACCAGGACGGTCTCAAGACCGCTGTGCTGGTGAATGAGTTCGGCGAGATCGGCATCGACAACGAGCTTGTGGTCGCCACCGGCGATCAGATGGTGGAGCTGAGCAATGGCTGCATCTGCTGCTCGATCAACGGCGAGCTGCTCGATGCCGTTTATCGCATCCTGGAGCGACCCGACAAGGTGGATTACCTGGTGGTTGAAACCACCGGCCTGGCCGATCCCTTGCCGGTGGCGATGACCTTCCTCGGCAGCGACCTGCGCGACCTCACCCGCCTCGATTCGATCATCACCCTGGTGGATGCCGAAAACTTTGGCGATGAGGTGTTGCAGGGGGAGGTCGCTCGCTCCCAGGTGGTGTATGGCGACATGATCCTGCTGAACAAATGTGATCTGGTCGACGCCGAGCGGCTGGCCGAGCTGGAGGCCCGCTTGCTGCAGATCAAGCCCGAGGCCCGCATCCTGCGCTCCGTGATGGGGCAGGTGCCGCTGCCGTTGCTGCTCAGCGTTGGCCTGTTTGAAAGCGATCGGGTGGTGGCGCGCCAGAACCACGACGCCTGCGACCACGACCAGGGCCTCTGCCTGCACGATCAGGAGGCGGAGCAGGGCCACAAGAGTGATCACAGCCATGCCCACAGCCACCCCGCTCAGCACGCCCACCACGACCACGGGCACGACCACGAACACGGGCACGAACACGGGCATCACGACCACTCCCATGGCCACGACCACGACCATGCAGGCGCCGACCACCAGGCGATCGAGGGCTTTACCTCCCTCTCCTTCCGCAGCGATGGTCCGTTCTCGCTGCGCAAATTCCAAAACTTCCTCGACAACCAGCTGCCGGCGGGGGTGTTTCGGGCCAAAGGCATCCTCTGGTTCAACGAGAGCGAGCGGCGCCACGTGTTCCACCTGGCCGGCAAGCGCTTTTCGATCGACGACAGCGACTGGAGCGGCCCGCGCAGCAACCAATTGGTGCTGATCGGCCGCCAGCTGGACCACGCCAGCCTGCGGCGCCAGCTGCAGGCCTGTGTCGCCCGCGACGCAGGCAAGGGCTTTGGCTGAAGGCCCGATCCGGTCGCCAGCGCTGCTGCAAGCGCCAAAAATCGCGTTACAGTACCCAAACGCGGACCTGATCCATGATCGAACTGTTGGTCTTCCTTGGCACTCTCGGCTTGCTCGTGCTGGCTTGGTCCGTGCTTGATTCCGACGACGACAACAGCGGCGGTGGCTTGATGCAACCCGTGCTTCTGCCGGTTCGCAGCCAACCTCGCCGCTGAACTGTCTGCGGTTCTTTGCCTTGACGCCGTGCGTCGGGGCAAAGAA
>CAYOCW010000039.1:3812-14832 GCA_964402615.1 uncultured Cyanobium sp.
GCTTAGGGTTCGCCTGCAGGGCAGGCATGAGTAGGTTGACCGATTGAACGCGATGGCGATGGCGGGCGACGGCATGGTGGCGAGCGTCCCGTCGCGCCTGACCGGTCGGGCCGGGCTGGCCTTGTTGGTGCTGCTGCTCACCGTGCTGGCCTTGCTGCCGCTGCTCGGCCTGGCCCGGCAGACTCTGGCCGCCGGCGTCGGCGCCGGGCTGGGGCCCCAGGGTTGGCAGCAGCTGGCCAACACGGCGCTGCTGGTGTTGGCGGTGGGTTTCGGCAGCGGCTTGCTGGGCAGCATCAACGCCTGGTTGAGCAGCGGCTGCCAGTTTCCCGGCCGCCGCTGGCTGCGGCCGGCCCAGCTGCTGCCGCTGGCCACCCCGGCCTACCTGCTCGCCGCCACGTTGATCGACCTCGGTGGCCGGCTCAGCTGGCAGGTGCAGGGTCCGGGCTGGGCTGTGGCGGTGCTGGTGCTGGCGACCTACAGCTACGTGTTTTTGCTGGCCAGCGAGAGCTTCGCCAACCTCGGCCGCCAACCCCGGGAGGTGTGCCGCAGCCTGGGGCTTGGCGCCTGGGCCTTCTGGTTCCGGGTGGCGCTGCCGTTGGCGTTGCCCGCCATCGGCGCCGGCGTCGCCCTGGCTGGCATGGAGGTGGTGAACGATCTCGGCGCTGTGGAGCTGCTGGGGGTTCCCACCCTCTCGGTGGGCATCCTGCAACGCTGGCAGAGCGATGGTGATCCCGCCGGTGCCGTGGCGCTGGCGCTGCTGGCGTTGCTGATCGTCAGCCTGTTGGTGGGCGGCGAGCGCTGGCTGCGGCGCCGCAGCCGCCGCTGGGTGTCGCCCGGCCGCCGCGATCCGGCCGAAACCTGGCGGTTGCACGGCTGGCGTGCCCTGGCGGCCCTGACGCTCACCCTGCTGCCGCCCTTGATCAGCGTCGGACTGCCGCTGGTTTGGGCGCTCTGCAGCCTCGATCAGCTGCGCTCGGAAAGCTGGAGCGAACTGGCGGTGCTGCTGCTGCGCAGTCTTGGCTTGGGCCTGGCGGCCACGGCCCTCACCCTGGCAGCGGGGCTGTTGCTGGCGGAAGCACGTCGCTGGCTGCGGCAGCCGCTGTTGCTGCGCCTCGGCTTCCTGGCGGGCATGGGCTATGCCTTGCCCGGCGCCGTGCTGGCGCTGGGGTTGCTGCTGATCGGCAATGGCCTGGGGCTGGCCCCCCTGCCACTGCTCTGCTGGGGCTACGGGGTGCGCTTTCTGGCCGTGGCCAAGCAGGGGCTGGATGCGGCCTTTGAACAGTTGCCCGTCAGCCTCGATGAAGCCGCCACCGTGCTCGGCTGCCGCTGGACGGCGGTGCTGCGGCGCGTGCATCTGCCGCTGCTGCGCGGACCCCTGCTGGTGGGGGCCCTGCTGGTGTTCGTGGATGTGGTGAAGGAACTGCCGCTCACCCTGGCGCTGCGACCCTTCGATTTCGACACATTGCCGGTGCGGGTGTTCCAGTACGCCAGCGATGAGCGGTTGGGGGCAGCCTTGCTGCCGGCGCTGCTGATCCTGCTGCTGGGCCTGATCGCCGCTGCGGCCTTGATGCCGGGCCTGCCGGGGTCGACGACCTGGCGGGAGGGGGAGGTGGGAGCTGGCCCCGAGGAGCCGGATCGGCTGCCGCGGGCGAACCATCCCCGGCGGCGCGAGTGGGCCGGCTGAGGCTTGAGCCGCGCAGGCCGCCGGGAGCAGGCCGCCTCAAGCTGCCGCCAGCGGCGCCGACTCCACCAGCGCGGGGGCCAGGCGCAGGCCCGCTTCGCCGCTGGGGACGAGCAGCAGGCCCTCGCCGCGCAGCCGTGAGATCAGGCGGGTGGTGGTGACTCGGGTGGTGCCGATCAGCTCGCCGATGCGCTCATGGGTGAGCCGAAAGGGCAGATCGCACCACGAGCCGCAGCGGCGTCCCAGGCGCCGCACCAGCAACGCCAGCAGGGCCTGCAGACGCTGTTCGGCCGAGCCGAGATGGCGAATGCGCAGCAGCTGCAGGGTCCATTCATTGACGGCATCGAAGCCATGGCCGTCGCTGGGTTCGGCATCGCTGCGGAAGCAGAGCGGCGTCAAGGCTTCCAGGCAGACGCCCTCGCTGCACAGCCGGTCGGTGCGCAGCTGATCGCCGGGCTGCAGGAAGGCCAGGGTCATGCCCTCGGTCTCCTCGCAGGGGCAATACACGCGGGCCATGCCCTCGATCACCTCGAGGCAGTGGTCCCGGGGCCGCAGGCGGGGATCGATCAGCACGGTTTGTCCCGGCGGCATGCGCACGGCGGCGATGGCGGGATCAGGCAGCAAGCGGAAGCCCATGGCGAGAGGAGCGAGCGGACGGCCGACAAAACCGGCTTGTTGAGAATGACTCGCAACCTAAACAAGTGGCCGGCTCTTTTGCAAGCGATTCTCAAAAACCAACCCAGCGGACCGGGCCGCAGCAAGCGCCAGTCGCCAGCCGCGAGGGCGGCCGCCCGTGGGCCATGGCCCCGGCCCCGGGCCGCTGGCGCCGCAGCCCGGAGGGCCGCTGGCGCCGCAGCCCGGCGGTGGCGGCCTGGCCCGGTTGTGCTCTCAGCGCCTCTCGACGGCGGCACAGGCCGGGCAGATCCCCCGCAGGTTCAGCACGCACTCCAGCAGCTGAAAGCGATGGCCCCGGGCCGCCGCCAGGCCCGCCTCCAGCACCGAGGGGTTCTCGAACTCTTCGGTGTGACCGCAGCGCACGCAAACCAGATGGTGGTGATCGCGATGGCTGTCCCCCGCCAGCTCAAAGCGCCGGCCTTCGGGGTGCTCGAGCTCCTGCAGCAGTCCCATGGAGCTGAGCAGGCGCAGGGTGCGGTACACCGTGGCCAGTGACACCCGCTCCTCGCTGAGCAGCAGCCGCTGGTGCACGTCTTCAGCGCTGAGATGGCTCCCCTCCCCCAGCCGCTCGAACAGGGCCAGCACCCGCTGCCGCTGGGGGGTTAACCGCTGCCCCCGGTCGTGCAGGCTGCGCCGCAACAGGCCCCGCACCGGGGCTCCCTGGGCAGCGAATGGGGCGGAATCGGACGCCAGGGGAGGCCGCCATCAGGGCACCAATTGTATGGGGTTGGCGGTGGCGGCCAGCCCCCGCCGCTCGCGCCGCCGCCCGTCCGGCCGGAGGCGGCAGCACGGATCTCAAGCACGGCCGCGCCGCCAAGGCTGCCGCGCCGCCTGACATCCCAGACCCCTCTGGAACCCTCTCCTCTATCCTCACACGGCCCAGGTCAAACCCGCCCATGCATCGTTCACTCGGAAAGGTCTTCACTGGCGGAGCGTTCCTCATGGCACTTGCGCTCACGACCCCGCTGGCGGTTGAGGCGTTCGAAGCCGGCACGCCAAAGCGCATGGATGTCAATATCAGCGAGGCTCAGGTGTTGCAGGCGCAGAAAGCCTGGTGCGCGGGTCTGCTCGCGATCAGCAAGGCCTATGCCACGGGCGGTATCGCCAAGGCCAAGGCGACCGCCAACGCTGTGTTGGACAAGGCCTATGCCTACCAATATGGCCCGGTGGCCTTCAAGCCCACGCTCACCAGCCCGCCCCAGACCTTCCGTCCCACCAAGGCCGGCGCCTTGGCCTACTTCGTGGGTGCGGATCCCAACTATCCCAAGGACAGTGGATTTGCCATCAAGCCCTGGAAATCCTGCATGGTTCGCAATGACGTGATCCAGCTGAACGGCATCACAGCGAACACGATGGGCAATGTGGACCTGACCAACGACAAGGGCGCCGTCACCACCGTGGACAAAACCTGGACCTTCATGCGCGAGCCCGACGGCAGCATTCGCATCATCCTGCATCACTCCTCCCTGCCCTACAGCGTGCCAGCCAAGTAACCAAACAGAGCGGCAAGCCTGAACCAAATGCTGCTTCCTTGCAGCAAGACTGGTGGCCATCTGCTGCAGTTCAGCCAGGGCTATCGCAAGCTGCCTAGGCTGATCTTATACAGCAATCCTTGAGGTTCACCCCGAATGGTTCAGTCCGTGGGTTGGCAATCGGATCGGCCGCAGTGTCTGGCGATCGGGGTGGCGCTGGCCCCGACTCGCCTCTGCAGCCAGCCCCGCCTCGTCTGGCCCGGTCGCAGCCGTGCGATTGGCAACGGCAGCGATTGCTGAGGCCCACCATGCTGCCAACGGCTTCCTTTGGTTATGCCGTGCGGCTGGCGGGGCTTTGGGCCGCCTGGCTGCTGGTGATGCTCTTTCATGTGGAGCTCGGGCTGATGCCCCTGTTCCATGGCCTCTCGGTGGAGATCAAAAGCCAGGTGGCTCCCTCCCGGTTGCCACGCCTGTTCCTGGCGATGTTGTTCTACTTCTTGGTGCCGGTGGGAGCCCTGCTGGTAGCTGTGCATGCCAGCGCCGATCCGGTTGGTTGGAGCGCCAGTGTGCCGTGGCGTGCAGCTCAGTTTTGGCTGAGTGTTGTCTATAGCCTCACCAACCTGATTCATTTGGTTGCAGACATCCGCATTCCGGACGCCCGCTTGGATCAAGTGATCCTGATGTTGGTGCTCGCCCTGATCGGTCTGCTGATCAACCAGCAAGCTTGGGCCTGGTGGCAGAGCTGAGCAAGCCTGGCCTGGATCCTGGTCGGCGGCGGGAATGGTGACGCTTTGCGCTCTGGGTCAAGACCGAACCGGACGGGCCCGGCGCATTCGCCATGGTGAGCCGAGCTGTCACAGGAGCGGCAGATGGATGCAGCCTCAACGCCGGAGCCGCCGCTGCAGGAGCCAGCGCTGTCGGACCCATCGCTGGCGGAGCAGTTCGAGCACGATGCCCGCTCCGATCAGGCGTTCATCGTGCTCACCCTCGCCGCCGGACTGATCGCCACCCTGGGCTTGTTGGCCAACAGCAGCGTCGTGGTGATCGGCGCGATGTTGATCGCGCCCTGGATGCTGCCGCTGCGGGCCGCCGCTTTTGGGATCCTCCAGGGTCGCTTGCGGCTGGTGGGGCGCGCCCTGCTGACGCTGCTGATCGGCCTTGCCATCACCGTGGGCCTGGCGCTGCTGCTGGGCTCGCTGGTGGGATTACCACTCTTGGGCTCTGAAGTGGCGGCCCGCACCCATCCGAACCTGCTGGATCTGGGGGTGGCCCTGGTGGCCGGGGCGCTGGCGGCCTATGCGTCCGTCAGCGCCAAGGCCGTGTCGTCGTTGGCGGGCACAGCGATCGCCGTGGCGCTGGTGCCACCGGTCTGCGCCTTCGGTTTGTTGCTGGCCACCCGGCAGTGGCACGAGGCCTGGGGTGCCGCGCTGCTGTTTGCCGCCAACCTGCTCGGGATTCTGAGCGGTGCCTTGATCTGTCTGGCCCTCAGCCAGCCGGAGTTGAGGGTGAATCTCTGGCGCAGCCGTCTGGGGGTGATCAGCCTGATGCTCACAGCGCTGCTGTTGATTCCCCTCTCCGGCAGCTTTCTGTCGCTGCTGGCGCAGGCCCGGCATACGGCTGCGTTGGTGGAGATCGAGCACGCCATCACGGCATCGCTCAAGAATCGCACGATCACGCTCGGCAAGGATTCGGAACTGATCAATGTGCGGATCGACTGGAGTCAGAATCCTCCTCTGATTCGTGCTTCAGTGCGAGTGACCAATCCGCGGCTACCTTCGCCGAAACAGGTGGCTGATGTGCAGGCTTATATCAACAATCTGCAACCGATTCGCTATCGTTTGATTGTGCAGCGTGTGTCCGTTGATGTGATCGGACCGGAAACAGATCCCAATCCGCCCGCCTTGGTTCCTCTGGTGGAGACGCCCACGTCGGAGAGCGCCGAACGGGAGATCCCGCTTGCTGTGCGCAGCAGCCCGATGGGCTAGGTCGAGGCGGCTTCCGGCGATCACCAGCCAGCCGTGGCGCGCCTGCCGAGGCGCAACAGGGCCACCGGTTCAGCTGTGCAGAGCCGGCGGACGCTGCAGGGGCCGGATGGCGCTGCGTGGCTGGTTGGCAGGCCGCAGCAGCCGCACCCGGTAGGTGCAATGGGCTGGTCCGAGGTGGTGGATCAAGGCCTCGCGGGCCTCATGCTGCAGCTCCTCCAGGGTCGGGGCCGTGATGCAGAGAGGCGGGGCATCAGCCCGGGCTTCGAGGTGGCCCGGGCCTTCCGCCAGGACGCGGAAGACAACCTCGCGCATGCAGGAATGATCTCGGTGGTACGCCATTCATCCTTGGTCAGCGCCAACGATCTTGCAGGTGACGGCAGATACGGGGAACCGGCCCGGTGAATACACCCTGGGGAGGAGCTGGGCGGTTGCCCCCAGAGCCAATCCTGCTGATCCACTCACAACGGAGCCGCGGATGATCCAGCTTCAGCGCGGCAGCGTTCGCCAACACGATGCGGGCGGTCTGTGGGCTGCTGGTCAGGCATGACCTCGCGGGGATCACGTTCGCGCCACGCCATCGCGATGGCTGTTGACGTGACGCCTTGGGGGCCTAGCTTCGCTGTGGGAGCGACGGCTGCGGCGGAAATCCCAGGGGCGTGTGATGCCACCGTCCAGCTGCCAGACGCCATGGTGCCGCTGGCTGGCGCGAAACTCGGCATCGAGGTAGCCCTTGGCAGCGCAGCCATTCAGATAGCGCCGATAAGCAAAAGCCTGGCCGCCTTCCACCATCGCCAGACCGACGTTGACGTCGGAGAACACCTCGGCCACCAGGCGGCCGTAGCGATCCGTCGCGTGGGGATGGATGCTGACCTCCCGTCCGCGTGATAGGCGCTGCATCAGGGAGTCGCGTGCCTGCTGGCCCCACGGCCTCTGGGCCTTCTCCGGGGCATCGATGCAGGCCAGCCGCACCGTGATGTCCCTCTCGGCCTGGCGCACATGAATCGTGTCGCCATCGCCGATCGAGATCACCTCGACCTTCAAGGTCGGGGTGCCGCCAGCCGCCGGCAGGGCAGCCACCAGGACCAGCAGCAGGGTCAGCCAGCGGAAAGCCATCCCTGGAGTCTGCCTCGGGGCGGCGCAGACACACCCCGGGAGCAGCGTTTCGGGCGTGGGTCTGCTGCAGCAACGCTCAGCCTGTGATCTGCCGCAGTCCCGTCCTCTGCATGCTGAGTCCTGCCGCTGCCTAAGCTTGTGAAGCTTCCATGCAATGGAGGGTTCTGGCTATGGCCCGCCAGGGGTCGCTGCCATCGCTGCCCACTCCCGGCCTGCGCATCGGCGAGGTGGCCAGGCGTACAGGCCTCTCGGTCAAGACGATTCGCTTCTACTGCGACGCGGGATTGCTCCAGCCCAGGGGACGATCGGAGGCTGGATACCGATTGTTTGATCAAGACAATCTTGCAGATCTCGCGATCATTCGCGCCCTCCGAGCAATGGATGTGTCGATCCCTGAGTTGGCGAGGATCCTGGAGGTGCGCCGCTCCGGCCGCTGCAATTGTTCGATGCTCAAACAGAGTATTACGACCAAGATGGCATCGATTGATCAACGGATCTTGGAGCTCAGTGCGATGAAAGAGGAGCTGGCTCGTCTGCTGAACTCCTGGCAGGACTGTGGGGGCTCCAAGCTGGAAGACTGACGCCATGTGCGTCCAGCTCCGCCGCTGCCCGTCCATCTCCCACTGGCGCAGCAGGCCACAACACATCCTTGATGTTCAGCCGGCTATCGGGGCGCATCAAGGATGTGTTGTGCCTTCGTCCGTTGTGCCTTCGGCGGGTGTTGCGGGGGAAGATGTTGTGGGGGAAGATGTTGTGGGGGAAAACGTGTACCAAACCACCGCGGAAATCGGGCCGAGCTTGCGGCTGGGCTCGTTGTCGCGGCTCACCTCGACCAGATCGGGACGCCCCGCCAGCAGGCGCAGACCATCATCCAGGGGGAAACGGCGCGAACCGCTGAATGTTCCGCGATACAGCAGCTCGCCGCTGCCGCTGCGCACCTCCAGCCAGCTCGGCCCTTGAGCCTGCAGCTGCAGACTGCCGGCGGGCCCTCGGCCGTTGGCGCGGCTCCCGACTCGCGCCGATCTCTCGGGGCTGGTTTGGCGGCTGCCCTTGGCCATGGCCAGCTCGCTGCGGGGCGATGCTGCCTTGTGGGTGCGTTGGTCGCCAGGCCACCATCGCAGCCCCAAAGCGAGGCCAAGGCCGAGGAGGACCAGCGCCAGAACGGTCCCTCCTGCGGCCCGGCGCCAGAGCGGCACGGCACGGTTGGGCTGAAGCCCGCGCCGCTCGTCCCGCGACCGCGCGGCCGACGCCAGCGGGCGTTGGGTGGCCGCGGCAGCGGTGCTTGGCGCGCTGGCGGCTGCGGCTGGGAGCGTCGCGGTGGTTCGGGTTGGCGGACTGATCTTGGCGGCTGGGCGGCTGCGCAGGGGCGTCAACCTGTCTCCCAGATCCACGTGCAGGGCTCCGGCCACCCGCCGCAGTTGGGCGATCACGAACACCAGCTCGGGCAGGTGCCCGGTGTCTCCCTCCTCCAGCGCCCGCAGCTGCTCCTGGCCCAAGCGCAGCCGATCGGCCAGGTCTTGGCGGCTGAGGCCTTGCGCCTCCCGGGCCTGGCGCAGCTCCGCCCCCAGGGACTGCAAGCGGCGCTGATGCGCTTGCAGTATCTCTCCCTGGGCTGGCGTGGCGGCAACGACGCTGCCGGCGGGTCGGGTCTCGCCCGGCGCGGCGTCGCCAGCGTCGTTGGCGTTGGTCCGGGCGGAGGTGGTGTCGCTCATGGGACCCGTGACGCGGCCGGCCTGGTGGCTGGCGCAAGTATGGCCAGAGTCGGGACTTCTGCCCAGCGAGGCCGCGAAGGCGCCGGCGTAGCCTGCACTCGCCCGGATTCTCCTCCCGCCCATGCAGGTTGTGCCGCTGCATCTGCTTCCCGGCAGCGATCTGCGCCGCAGCCTGGAGGAGTTTGCGATCGCCCATGGCGCCACGGGCTTTGTGCTGGGGGTGGTGGGCGATCTGTCCGGGGCGACCTTTCAGTGCCCTGGCCAACCTCAGCCCACGCGGATCGAGGGGGATCTGGAGATCATCACCCTGAACGGCACCCTGTCGCCCCGGGGCGTGCATCTGCATCTGAGCCTGTCGGATGGGGCCTGCCAGGTGTGGGGAGGCCATCTCGAACACGGCAGCCCGGTGCGCAAGGGGGCTGATCTGTTGGTGGGGCTGCTGGCGGCTCCGGTGGCGGCGGCGGAGCCGCAGCAGCAGGCGGCCGACCAGCCGCTGCCGATCGGGTCTGTGGCACAGGCCATCCGTCCCGTGCCGCAGGCCATCCGTGCCGCACAGCCAGCCAGCAGCCCTGTGCTGGAGATCGCCGTGTTGAACGGCTGCCCCTTCTCGGCCCGGGCGTTGCGGATGCTGCGCACCCTCGGCATCCCCCACCAGTCGCTGCAGGTGAACAGCGCGGCGGAGCGGGCTGTCATCGCCGAACGCAGCGGCCGCACCAGCCTGCCCCAGGTGTTCATCGATGGCCGGGCGATCGGCGGCTATGACGCCTTGGTTGAACTCCACAGCCAGGGCGTCTTGGAGGGTCTCCGGGTCGGCTGATCCTCCAGGATCGAGCCCAACGAGCACCAGCGAGAACGCCTTGGCGCCCTGGCCTCCGCTTCTGCCTGGGTGGACTACGCGGCAACCGCTGGCGCCGCAAGGCCGCGTCCGAATACGGGCGTGCACCTTGATGGGCTGCCATGGTGCCAGTGCCGCAGTCCCGTCTGCAGCTCTCGCGCAAGGAGGCGATGCATCTGCACCGCCAGCGCACCTTCTCTATCTTTTTGCAGTTGTGCCAGCAGCGGCAGACGCTGGAAGTTGGGGGGGTTGATGGTCTCCCTGGCCTGCATGCTCCCCTGGCTACTGGCCGCCGTGACCCTGGCGGCGGTCGTGCTCACGGCTCCTTTGCTGGGCCGACATCTGTTTGAGGTGTTCGATGAACGGCCCCAACCCGCCTGGGATCGCTGGCTGAATCCCATCGAGGACGCTCTGCTGCGCTGGATCGGGGATCCCGGTCGCAGTGCCGAATCCAGCGCCGGTTACCTGGCGCCGCTGCTGATCAGCAATGCGCTGTTCGCCCTGCCAGCCCTGGCGCTGCTGCTGTTGCAGCCGAGCTGGCTCAACCCCCTGGGATTCGGGGGACTGCGCTGGGACCTGGCGCTGCACACCACGATCTCCTTTCTCACCAACACCGATCAGCAGCATCTGGTGCCGGAGCAGGCCCTGGGCAACCTGGCCCAGCTGGGGGCGATGCAGTTCCTGATGTTCGTCTCAGCGGGCACTGGGTTGGCGGTGGGCTTTGCCGTGATCCGCGGGTTCAGCGGCCGGCAGATCGGCAACTTCCATCGGGATCTGCTGCGCTCACTCACCCGGGTGTTGATTCCTGGTTCGCTGCTGCTCGCGCTGTTCCTGCTGGTCTGCGGCGTGCCGATGACCCTGGCTCCACCGCTGCAGATCACCACCCTGGAGGGAGCCCAGCAGCTGTTGCCCCGCGGTCCGATCGCCCTGTTCGAGGCGATCAAGCAGCTCGGCGAGAACGGCGGCGGCTTCGTGGGTGCCAACTCGGCTCATCCCTATGAGAACCCCACCCTGCTCACCAACCTGGTCAGCACCTGGGCGATGTTGATCATCCCGGCAGCCAGCATCGATGCCTTCGGTCGGTTCGTGGTTAACCGGCGTCAGAGCACCCTGCTGCTGATCCTGGTGTTCGCGTTGTTGGCCATCGGCGCCGTGGTGGCGATGGCGGCCGAGCAGGCGGGCAATCCATTGCTCTCCAGCTGGATCAGTGGCGGCAATCTGCAGGGCAAAGAGCTGCGCTTCGGGGCGGCGCTCAGCGGCCTGTGGGCCGTGGTCACCACCGGCACGATGACCGGCGCGGTGAACGGCGCGCTCGATGCCGCCATGCCGCTGACCCTGCTCACCACCCTGTTCAACCTGTTTCTGCAGGTGGTAGTCGGCGGCCAGGGCACCGGCATCGCCTACCTGCTGGTGTTCGTGCTGCTGGCGGTGTTTCTCACCGGCTTGATGGTGGGCCGCACGCCGGAATTTCTGGGCCGCAAGGTGGAAAAACCCCAGGTGGTGTGGGCCAGCCTGATCCTGCTGATCCACCCGATCTTCGTGCTGAT
>CAYOCW010000040.1:0-14786 GCA_964402615.1 uncultured Cyanobium sp.
TCGCTGCGAGGGCCCGGTGCTGGTGCATGTGGCCACCACCAAGGGCAAGGGCTATCCCTACGCCGAAGCGGATCAGGTGGGTTATCACGCCCAGTCGGCCTTCGACCTGGCCACCGGCAAGGCCTATCCCTCCAGCAAACCCAAGCCGCCGAGTTGGAGCAAGGTATTCGGCCAAACGTTGGTGAAGATTTGCGAGCAGGATGCCCGGGTTGTGGGGATCACCGCCGCAATGGCCACCGGTACCGGTCTCGATCTGCTCGAAAAAGCGCTGCCACATCAGTATTACGACGTGGGCATCGCCGAACAGCACGCGGTCACCATGGCTGCCGGGATGGCCTGCGAGGGTCTGCGTCCGGTCGTGGCCATTTACAGCACATTCCTGCAACGCGCCTACGACCAGCTCATTCACGATGTCGGCATTCAGAATTTGCCGGTCACGTTCGTGCTCGATCGCGCCGGAATCGTGGGAGCGGATGGCCCCACCCACCAAGGCCAGTACGACATCAGCTATCTGCGCAGCGTGCCCAACTTCACCGTGATGGCTCCCAAGGATGAGGCGGAGTTGCAGCGCATGCTGGTGACAGCCATCGCCCATGACGGCCCCTGCGCCATCCGTTTCCCCCGCGGGGAAGGTGAGGGGGTGCCGCTGATGGAAGAAGGCTGGCAACCGCTGCAGATCGGCCGCGGCGAGTTGCTCACCGAGGGGGATGAACTGCTGATCGTGGCCTATGGCTCGATGGTGATGCCGGCGATGGCCACGGCGGGCCTGCTGCAAGAAAAGGGGGTCCGGGCAGCCGTGATCAATGCCCGTTTCCTGCGGCCTCTCGATGAGGCCTTGATCGTGCCCAAGGCCCAGCGGATTGGCCGGGTGGTCACGATGGAGGAAGGAGCCTTGGCGGGGGGCTTTGGCGCGGCGGTGGTCGAGTGCTTGAACGACCACGAGGTGCTGGTGCCGGTGCTGCGCCTCGGCATTCCAGATGTGTTGGTGGATCACGCCTCTCCGGAGCAGAGCAAGCACAAGCTGGGGCTCACCCCCGCCCAGATGACCGACCGCATCCTGGAGCGTTTCCCGTTGCTCAGCCAGCCCATCTCCCGCGCCGCCGTTGTGGCTTGAGCGTTCATCGCTGCCCGGTCGGGATCAGCACCGGCTGGACCGAAAGCGCGTTGCCGCGGCACTGACCCGGCCAAGCCGAGAATGGACCGGACCAGCAGAAGATCTGGCCCGGTCCTGTCAGCCGCCGCGCAACCCGCTCAGAGACTTCAGAGAACGCCGCGAGCCGCCAGGCCTTGAATGGCTCCGAAGCCGAGGATGTGGCCGAGGGAGAGGGTTCCCAACATGGCGCCATGGCTCAGCCCACCAAAGAAGTTGGGGCTGGGGAGTTGCAAGCCCACATTGGGCTGCTTGATCGTGGCCTTGCCGATGGCGATGGCGACCACGTTGCAGACGATCATCACCAGGGCCACCTTCGGCGACCAGGAGATGGAGGCGGGAGCCAGGGCCAGAATTGGAGTGATCATGGGGCAGTTGCCGACGCCCCATCTTCCGGGGCGAGCCGGGATTCCTGGCCTCGCCGTAAGACTTGTTCACTCCGCAGCGGCTGTCGGGGGCACCCGCCGGTCACCCCCTCCCGACTTGGGCACCCGCAGACGGCAACAGCGCAGCGATCGGGGCGGGGCAGGCGGTCAGCGCGGGGCGACCCGCCGCAACGCCTGCTGGAACCCCACCAGAACGAGCAGATTGCTGAGGGTGAGCAGGGCCTCGGCGCCGCCATGCAGGGCATCGACATCGGCCAGCTGCCGACCGAAGCGCAGCTGGGCCACGATGGCGGCGCCGATCGTGACCGCCACAAACACCAGGGTGAGCTGAAAGCCGCGCAGGGCGAGCTTCGGGAAGGAGGCCAGGCGCCCGGCCCAGCGCAGAAACGCCAGATAGGGCAGCAGCGACAGCACAAACAGTGGTGCGGGATCCAGCTTCCCCAGCCGCTCCAGCAGGATCAGAACAGCGTCGCCGCTCATGAATCTGCCGACGGCTGGCCCGCAGTCTGCGCCTGCTGCTGCTGCAACCACCAGGCGGCTGCAGCCAGAGTGATGTTGCCGAGCAGCGTGCAGCCGGCTTGGAAAACCACCAGGCCACGCAGCTCATCGGCATTGTCGAACAGATGCCAGGTGCAGGCCGCCATGGCGCTGATCAGGGCGGGCAGCATCGCCAGAGCCAACCAACGCCAACCCGCTTCGCGGCGCTGCCGCCCATAGGTCTGAACCACCAGGATCGCCAGCAGCCACTCCAACACCGAGGTGATGTGAATCCACCAGGTGGGCAGCGAGAGGGCGTGCATTGCAACGGTGATGACGACAGCAATCTAGGCAGGAACGACAGCCGCGGCGCCAAGCGGTTGCGGTTGTGGATGCGATGCTGCGGCCGAGTCGCGAGCGCCAGATGGCCAGCCTGACGGCCCCCCCCGCCCCGGTGATGCTCTGCGGCTACTACGGCGAGCACAACTTGGGGGATGACGCCTTGCTGGCTGTTCTGCTGGGCCAGCTTCCCGAGGGCTGCC
This sequence comes from uncultured Cyanobium sp., assembly GCA_964402615.1. GTDB lineage: Bacteria > Cyanobacteriota > Cyanobacteriia > PCC-6307 > Cyanobiaceae > Cyanobium. Next base: position 2,556 of record CAYOCW010000040.1, read on the forward strand.
GCCCACTGATCACCGTCCACGACCAGGCCTGCTTGGCTGCTGTGCTTGGCGCCACCAGCGTGGATCGCCGTCGCCCGGCGGTTGTGCTGGCCGCCCTGGGCCGCTGCCAGGCGTTGGTGCTCGGAGGCGGCAGCCTGCTGCAGGATGCCACCAGCTTTGGCAGCCTTTTGTACTATGCGCTGCTGATTCTGGCGGCCCGCAGCCTCAACAAGCCCGTGCTGCTCTGGGCCCAGGGGCTCGGCCCGCTGCGGCGACGTCGCAGTCGCCGCTTGGTGCGCTTTCTCCTGGCCCAGATCAGCGGCGCCAGCTGGCGCGATACCGAATCGGCGCGGTTGGCGGCACAACTCGGTTGCCGTCACGGCCTGGTGGGTAGCGATCCGGTTTGGGCGCTCCAACCAGGCAGCTGGCGCGGCCCCGGAGGGCCGATCCTGCTCTGCTGGCGACCTGTGGCCTCGCTCCAGGCCGATGACTGGCGACCCTATCTGGACGCCGTGGCCGCCCTGGCCGAGGGCAGGGATCGAGCGGTGATCTGGTTGCCCTTCCACCGGGATCAGGACAGCAGCTTGTTGACGGACCTGAGCAAAGCGGGCCTGGTGCCCGAGCCACTGGTGGCGCGCAGCAGCGTGATCAGGCCGGAAACACCCGCTGAGGCGATCGAGCTGTTGTCCTCGGCCGGGCTAGTGGTGGCGATGCGCCTGCACGGACTGATCTTGGCGGCCTTGGCCGGGGCTCCCGTGGCGGCCCTGAGCTACGACCCCAAGGTTGCAGCGGCCGCTGCCGCGATCGGCTGCGACTGCCGCAACCTCGGGCCGGCGTCCAGGCAGAACCTGCTGGCCGCCTGGACGGCGGCCTTGGATCAGCCGCCCGATCCGCAGCGATTGACGACGCTCCAAAGCCAGGCGGAGGTGCATCGTCAGCTGCTGGCCGCCCTGACGCCGGCGGGCTGATTCAGGATGCCGCGCTGATGTCGTTGATTTGCATGGGGATCCACGAAATCTCCCACACTGAAGGGCCGGAAGATCTGCATAAAAACACCAGCAGCGAAGTCGGTGAGCATGCCGCCCCAAGCCACGCCGATCGCCACGCCGGCGCCGGCGAGCAGAGCGGCGAAGCTCGCCGTCTGAATGCCGAAGAAGCCCAGAATCGCCACCACCAGCACCACGCGCAACAGGGCGCCGAGAATGTTGATCAGGTAAGCGATCACGGTGGCATCGAGCCGGCCTCTATTCAATAGCAAGCGTCGAACGAACTTCAGAGCGAAGCGAATCAACCCGTTGCCGATGGTCCAGAGGGCAACGGCACCGGCGAGCTTGAACAGGAATGGAATGACCACCCCTTTGACGAGGGCGAGAGTCGCATCTGGTGATACTTGAGTCGGATTCACGGGCATCAAAAATGAATGACGACACTAGAGTCAGTCAACCCTGACGAGATTCCGATTCTCCCGATCTTGGCTGTCGCAAAAACACTGTGTCAGCGGATCCGCGCTGAACTTGACCTTGGACGGCTGACGGGTCTGGAGGCTGATAAAACGTTACTCGAAATTCACGAGCCGACGGTACCGCCGTATCAGTTACGGACCTTCAGGCGCAGATCGTCGATGCGTGTGCCATCTCGATCCCACGCCTGCAGATGCAGGTCGGTTTCCGTGAAGTCGAGCTCGGCGAAACTATGGACACTGACGGCCCTGGCGTTCGGGCGTCTCGGGTTCACCGGCCTCAGGGCAGCACCACCGCCACCAACCGTCAGATATGTGGTGCCCTCAAGCGAAGGGGTGCGGGCATAGTTGTGGTCGTGGCCATTGATGTACAACTGCACGCCATAGGTCTTGAACAGCGGTGCCAGCCGGCTGATCAAGCTCTTGTCATCACCATAGAAACCCTCGGAATACAGCGGATGGTGGCCCACCACCACCTTCCACGGCGCCTGGCTGGCTGCCAGCTGGCGACGCAACCAGCTGAGTTGGGTGGCCCAGTGATCGCCTGGATTGGTGTCCAGCATCAAGAATTGAACCGGCCCTCGCCGGAAGCTGTACCAGCGACCCTCCATGCCAAAACCCCGATAGGCGAGTTGTCCGGCACCGCCATCGCGCCGCACATCGTGGTTGCCAAGCACTGCCTTGAACGGAACGCCAGCGTGCAACAGCTCGCGGTAAGGCCGCTCGAAATGGCTGCCCACCAGGCCGATATCACCGTCGTTGTAAATGTTATCGCCAGCCAGCAGCACCAGCTCCACCGGGCGCTGGCGATGCCGCTGGGCCATCTGAACCGCCACAGCGCGCTGGGCCGCGTCGCCGCTGCCGCTGTCGGCCACCGCTAGCAAGCGGAGGCGCGAAGCGACGGGATCTGCCCCGGCCGCCCGGGCCAGCGGGTTGAGCCAATTGACCCGCAGGCCCGCTGCCAGTCCGGAAGCGGCCAGCAGGGCGAGAACGCGGCGACGGCCAAGGATTGGCAGCACGGGTCGAGGGGTGGGGGACAGAAGGCATCTCAGCCGAGCTGTCGCAGGTTACCCAGGGGTGCCGCTGGCTTGCAGTCGGGTCAGCTCGGTCAGCACCTCCTGGCTGTGCTGCGCCGGCCGCACGGCATTCCAGCGAGCCCGCAGGATGCCCTGAGGATCGACCAGAAAGGTATGACGCAGGGAAAAGGGCGGCAACCAGGAGCCCCAGCGGCGACTGACCACGCCGCCCGGATCGGAGAGCAGCGGATAGCTCAAACCCTCGCTGCCGCAGAAGGCGGCATGGTCGCTGGGGCTGTCGGCGCTGATGCCTACCACTTCAGCTCCTTGGGCGTGGAAGGCCGCCAGATCCCGCTGGAAGCCGCGAGCTTCCAGGGTGCAGCCACTGGTGAAATCGCGAGGATAGAAATACAGAACCAACCAGCGCCCGCGGAAGTCAGCCAAGGCGAGACGCGTGGCTTGGATGGCCGCATCCGCATTGGCAGCCGTTGGGCTGGAGGGCAACGACGGGGCCACACCCTCCAAGTCGAAGCCGGGTGCCGGCTGATCGAGCCCAGGCAGCGTTCCACCGAGCGCCTGGGCTGGCTGGGCCGCCAGGGCGAAACAGCCCAGAAACCCTACGGCGCGGAAGAAATCGCGTCGCGACAGCCACAGACTCGTCGCGCCGCTGGCTGCCGCTGACGGGGGGGTGTTCACGAGCTGGTCATCTCCCGGGCTGGCTGAGGAGGCCGGGGTTTCAGAGCCGGCCCAGATCGATGCCAAGCTCGCGGGCATAGGAGCCGAGCCCCTTCTTCTGAACCGTGCGCAGTGCCTTGGTGGAGAGGCGCAGCCGCACGAAACGGTTGCCTTCCGCCCACCACAAGCGCCGCTCCTGCAGGTTCACCTGCTGCAGCTTGTGGGTGCGCACATGGGAATGGCTGACGGCCATGCCGTTGTTGGCGCGCTTGCCGGTGAGCTGGCACACACGGGACATGGCTGGATGCAAGGCGAACGACGGGAACCTGACCCGAAGGTCTGGCAAGGGTCGAATGTATCAAACCGCGGTTCGGTCGGCGCGGCGCCAGGCTGCTGGCGCCACAGGAGCGCAGCAGCGGGCTGGCGGACCGGGGCGTCGGCTTGGCCACTTCCAACCTGCCTAGCCGACGCTCGTCGAGCCCGGGTCAGAGGCCGCGCTGCATCAGCCGCCCCATCAACTCGGCGCTGCGCTGCTGGAATCCCGCCAATTGGTTGGGCTCCAGGCCCCCGACGGCGAGTCGGGCCAGGTCGTAGACATGGCGGCTGAGATCGGCTGCCAGCTCCTGGCTGGGGGACTGGCCAGCGCTGGAGGTGAGCACCGCCCCAGCGGAAAGCTGCAACAGACCCTCCACCAGGGGATGGCGGCGATTGATCAGCAACACATGGTGATCGGGCAGGCCGGGCAGCCGTTGTTCCATCAGGGCCCCCATGTCGTTGAGGCGCCGCATCTGCTCGGGCAGCAGGATCAGCGCTGCGGGGGCATGGTCGCCCTTGAGGGCCTGCACCTGAATCGTCACCTTGTCGTTGCCGAGGGCGCTGCGGAAGATGTCCCGCAGTTTTTCGCCCGCATCCTTGCCATCGGCATCGCTGAGCTCGGGCGTGTCCTCATGCAGGTCGGCATCCAGCTCGGCATCGACGCGTTGGAAGCTCAACTCGCTGTGGCGTCGCTCCAGCCAGGGGATGAACTGGGCATCGATGAGACCATCGGCAAGCAGCACCTCGGCGCCCTGGCTCTTCCACAGCGACAGGGCGCTGGCCTGGCCGGCTTCATCCGTGCAATAGAGGACCCGAGTGGACTTGTCGGCCGGCAGACGGCTGCGGTAGCCGGCCAGGGTGGTGAACCGGCGCTCGCCAGAGGCGATCGGATCGAGCAGCCCCTTGGACTCCGCTTCGCCATCGGTAGGGCTGGCCTGCGAGTCGGCCGTGGCCGCCTCTGCGGTGGTGCCAAACAGGATGAGCTCCGCCACCTGATCGGCGAATTTGTCATCCTCCATGGCGCCGATTTTGATGAAGGGGGAAACAGATTCCCAGATTTCGGCGTAGCGCTCAGGATTGTCTCGCTGCAGTTCCTTGAGACGATCCGCCACTTTTTTGGCGACGAAGCTGCCAATTGAGCGCACGCGGCGATCGGTCTGCAAGGCGCTGCGGCTAACGTTGAGAGGGATGTCGGGTGAATCGATCACACCCCGCAACGGCAGCAGATAGCGGGGCACGACCTCTTTAATCGAGTCGCTCACAAATACCTGGTTGCAATAGAGACGGATCTCACCCTTTTCCCAATCGACCCTGCCGCCTAGGCGCGGGAAATAGAGAATGCCCTGCAGGCTGTAAGGGTAGTCGGTATTTAGATGCACCCACAGCAGGGGATCACCCTGGAATGGATACAGATAGCGATACAGCTCCAAGTAGTCATCTTCCGTCAGCTCACGTGGCGACTGACGCCACGGCGCTGTGCGGCGATTCACCGTTTCACCCTCGAGTTGCACCTCCACCGGCAAGAAGTCGCAGTAGGTGACGACGAGGCTGCGAATCCTCGCTGGCTCCAGATATTCGAGCTCCTCCTCCATCAGATGCAACACCACATCCGTGCCCGGCTCGCTGCGCTGGGCCTCTTCCAGGCTGAACCGGGGCGAACCATCGCAGCTCCAGCGCACAGCAGCAGCAGCGGGCCTGGCGCTGAGGCTGATCAGCTCAACCTGGCGGGCAACCATGAAGCTAGAATAGAAGCCAAGCCCAAAGTGACCGATGATGGCATCGCCCTCACGCTTGTACTTTTCAAGAAACTCTTCAGCGCTTGAGAAGGCAACTTGATTGATATAGCGCTTAACTTCATCGGCGGTCATACCGATGCCATTATCAGAAATCGTGACTGTTTTTGCTTCACGATCTATACGGATATTGATCTTGCCCTCGGCTGCCTCGCTGCAGTCACCGGCGAGGGCAGCCATGCGGCGCTTAGCAATCGCATCGACGCCATTGCTGATCAACTCCCGCAGAAACACCTCGTGGCCGGAGTAAACCGCCTTCTTGATGATGGGGAAGATGTTTTCCGTATGGATCTGAATCTGACCCTGTTCCAGCACGGTCATGCCACGGCGTGTGAAGTCTTGCCAACCCTAGACATGTCGGCAGTCAGCCTCAAGCGCCCCCCAGGGTGGAATCTCCGAACCGTTTCAACTCTCGCGTTGCAGGTCAGGCCGCTCCTCGGGCACGATCGCCCCTTCAACCGGGCAAACCTGCAGGCAGATGCCGCAATCGATGCAGGTGTCGAAGTCGATGCGGTAATACGGCAGTGCCTGGCGATTTTGACCGGATCCGGGATGGATGCAGGCCACCGGGCAGGCGTCGACGCAGTCGGCCACACCCTTGCAGATGTCGGTGACGATGCTGTGGGCCATCAGCCGCAGGCGCAAATGGGGATGCTACCCAGCCAGCCACACCGCTCCACGACAACCCCGTTGCGCGGCGATGGCCATCAGCTGCGCTTCATCTCGGCAGGGCAACGGGCACAGCTCAGCCGCCTCGCCACGGCTGTGCAGCTCGGCCATGCGGCCCAGGGCCCGAGCCAGGCCGTCGGGCCCGGTTGCCGCCACCAGCCAGGGAGCGCTGCTGGCCAGCTCGGGCTGGCCAGGGCCCACCAGATCGGCGATCGCCTCGATCGAGAAGGCAAAACCCGTCCCGGCCGCGCTGCCGGGGTCCTGGCTGAAGCGAGCCACCAGGGCGTCGTAGCGGCCGCCGCTGGCGATCTCCACCGGCGCATGGGGACCTTGGCAGACGAGCTTCAGCACGAGGCCGTCGTAAAGATCGAAGTGGGGTTGGAAAGTGGGATCCAACTGCAGGCGCACACCCTGGGCTCTGGCACGGGGGGCGACGCTCTCGAGAATGCTCTCCAGGCTCTGCAGCAGCTCTGAGCAGCCGAGCTGGGTTTTCAGGGCTGCCAGCACCGCCTGGGGTTCGCCCCGCTGCGCCACCAGCGCCTGCAGCGCCAGCTGCTGGTTTTGAGGCAGCTCCAGGGAGGCGAGGGCCAGCCGGTCAAAGTCCGTGAGGGCCCGCCTCACCCCAGCGCGCTGGCCGGGGTCGATGGGCTGCAAAACGCTGTTCAGAAGGCCCTGATGGCCCACCAGCAGGGTGGGCTGGTGTTGCGGCTGCAAGCCCAGGCTGGCCACCGCGGCCAGCAGCAGATGCATCAGTTCGGCATCGGCGGCAGCGGACGCCACACCTAGCAGCTCGACGCCACTTTGAAGATCCTCGCTGATGCGCAGGCCGCCGCTGTCGCTCAGCACGCTGCGGAATGTGGTGCCACAGGCCCAGAGCCGCAACGGCCGCGGTCGTTCCGCCAGACGAGTGCCGGCGGCCCGGGCGATCGAGGCGGTGCATTCCGGTCGGAGACCAAGGGGTTCATCGGCCGCGAGGCGCACCAGAGCTCTGGAGGGAATAGCACCATCGGCTTGGAGGGTGTCCAGCCGTTCGATCGTGGGGGGCGCCACCTCCTGATAGCCCCAGAGGCGATAGACATCAGCAAGCAGCTCACAGAGCCGCCGTTGGCGTTCCACGTCGCGGGGGTTGAGGTCCCGGACGCCGGCGGCAGGTTGCAGGGCCATCAAACCGATCCGCTGAATGGCGCGATCCTATGGATGCAGGGGGGGGGAAGGCCCGTCAGGATTCCCCGGCTGTGCAGCGGCGATGGCAGGGAGCTGACGCTGCGGCTGCCGGTCGAGACCGCGATCAAGCCCCGCTGCTGACGGGTTCATCCAGCTCAGCGGCGCCATAACTGCTGCCTGGCAGGGGCCGGCAGTTGGCCAGGCCGGCGATCAACTCCGCCTGCAGACCCGGCGCGCAAGCGATGATGCGACCGGTCTGGAGGTCCAGCGGACCGCCGTCATAGGCGCTGACGACGCCGCCGGCCTGCTCCACCAGAACGACTCCGGCGGCCAGATCCCAGGGCGACAGCCCCCGCTCCCAGTAACCATCCAGCCGCCCGAGGGCGACATAGGCCAGATCCACCGCCGCGGCGCCGGCTCGCCGCACGCCGCGCGAGCGGTGGGTGAAATAGGCGAACTCGGCGTAGTTGTTGTCGAGCCGCTCGATGCGGTCGTAGGCGAAACCGGTGGCGAGCAGCGCCTCGGCCACCCGCTGGCAGGCGCTCACCCGCAGCGGCTTGCCGTTGCACCAGGCCCCCTGGCCAGGGGCTGCCCAGAACTGCTGATCCATGGCCGGCACCACCAGGGCTCCCAGCAGGGGCATCCCCTGCCAGGTGAGCCCCACAGACGTGCCAAAGAACGGAAAGCCATGGGCGTAGTTGGTGGTGCCATCCAGCGGATCCACGCACCATTCGAGGCTGCCGCTCCCCTGCCGGCGTCCACTCTCCTCCGCCAGCACCGGGATGTCGGGTGTGGCGCGATCCAATGTGTCCAGCACCGCCGCCTCGGCGGCGAGATCGGCCTCGGTGACCAGGTTGCCCGCGGCCCCCTTTTCCTGGACCCCGTCGAGCTTGCCGAACAGCTGGCGCAGCGGCAGCGCTCCCGCCGTCGCCGCTTGGCGGGCCACCTCCAGCAACCGAGCCACCTCGGTATCCGTGAGCCCGCTGCCGTGGAGCGCCTGCCGGGAGATGGCGAGCGGGGAGTCGCCGCCGGGGGCGGCCATCCGAGGGGGCGTCATTCGTCGTCGAGCGGGAGACCGGCATTCACCCGACCGCGACCGAAGTAGCGACCGAACTGAAGCTCATAGACCTCATCCTCGTCCTGGGTCTCGACCTCCAGGGGTCCGACGGCCCTGGCGACGCAGAGCAGGCCATAGCCCCGCTGCCGCAGCTCCTGAGAAAGGCCGAGGGCCTCTCGCTGATCCAGGCTGCCGCTACGGATCCGCACGGCGCAGGCGGTGCAACAGCCATTGCGGCAGCTGAACGGCAGCGGATCGCCCTGGGCCTCAAAACTGGCGAGGATGTAGTCCCCCTCAGGGACCTGGTGGGTGATGACCCGGCCGGCCTGGCGCCAGTGCACGGTGACCGGAAACGATCGAGGAGGCATGGTCGGCAATTCAGGGGGGCGGGATGGGGGGTCGTGCTGCTAGGTTGCCATCTGGCCCTTCCTGGAGAGGTGGCCGAGTGGTCGAAGGCGCAGCACTGGAAATGCTGTATAGGGGCAACTCTATCGAGGGTTCGAATCCCTCCCTCTCCGTTGTTCAAAGCCGGCCCAAGGGCCGGCTTTTTTGGGCAAAATTGGGGAATGGTTCTGGAGGCTGCTGGCGACTGATCGCCACCTGAACAGGCCCTGGCTCAGGCCCACCAGCCAGCCCTGCCGCGTGACCACGCCAAGCGCAGCGGTTCCAACCAGCCGGATCTCGGCGGCAGGCCACGACCATCAGGCACGGCATCAGGCCGGTCTGGCCCAGCCGTCGGCGCCGGATCAAGGGGGGCTAAGCCCGATGCAGCCCTGAGCCGCAGCGACTGGCTGGATCGAACCTTGATCCAGCTCTGGGTTGTGCGGTCAGCGGGGCTGCTTGGATTCAGCCGAAGCGACCGGTCACGTAATCCTGGGTGGCTTGTTGTGCCGGTGCGTTGAAGATTCGCTCCGTGTCGCTGAACTCCACCAGGTAGCCGACCTTGCCGGAGCCCCCCTCAACGGCTTCAGCATTGTAGAAGGCGGTCATGTCGGCGACTCGCACCGCTTGCTGCATGTTGTGGGTGACGATGACAATCGTGAAGTTGCGCTTCAGCTCGTGGAGCGTTTCTTCAATTTTCAGCGTGGAAATCGGATCCAGAGCTGAGCAGGGCTCATCCATCAGGATCACCTCCGGCTCGGTGGCAATCGCCCGGGCGATACAGAGTCGTTGCTGTTGACCACCAGAGAGCGCAAGTCCACTGTCTTGCAGCTTGTCTTTGCATTCATCCCAGACGGCCGCTTGACGCAGCGAACGCTCCACCAGTTCATCCATGTCGCCCCTGTAGCCATTGATGCGGGCCCCAAAGGCGATATTTTCATAAATGGTTTTCGGGAATGGATTGGGTTTTTGAAACACCATGCCTATGCGCCGCCGCACCTCAACGGGATCGATCCGAGGGTGATAAATATCCTCACCGTCAAAGATCACCCGGCCTCGCAGGCTGCAGCCTGGAATCAGATCGTTCATGCGGTTCAGGGCCCGCAACACCGTGCTTTTGCCACAGCCTGAGGGGCCGATAAATGCGGTGACTTTGCCTTTGGGTAAATTCAGATGAACGTTGCGGACGGCCTCAAAGCTGCCGTAAGAGATCGTGACATTTTCAATCCCGATGCAGGTGTTATCGGCTGAGGAATTGGCAGTTGTGCTGTAGGCCATGGGCTTGGTTTCAGAAAGGTTGGTGGCGATGGAAGAACAGCTGAGTTGTCGAAATCTATTGAGCCGAGACGTGCTTGGACCAGTTCACTTGCGGGAAACCCTGGAGATCCAGCGTGCCAGGATGTTGGCGAGCAGGATCATCACCACCAGCACGAATGATGCGGCCCAGGCCAGGGTGTGCTGAGCCTCGTAAGGCATGGTGGCAAAGTTGTAGATCAGCACGGACATCGTGGCGATCGGATTAAAGATCCCGTCTGGCCAAAAGGGCGAGAAAAGAGCGGTGAAGATCAGTGGAGCCGTTTCACCCGCCGCCCGGGCCAGGGCCAGCACGATGCCAGTCGCGATCGGTGTGAATGCCGCGGGCAGAGTAACCCGAGTGATCGTCATGAATTGGGAGGCGCCAACCCCGTAGGATGCCCATCGCAACTCTTGTCCCACCAGCCGCAATCCCTCATCAGTCGTCTTGATCACGGTGGGCAACATCAGGACAGATAGGGCAATGCCACCTGCAACAGCGCTGTAACTTTGACCAAAAAAGAGTCGGCTAGCGACAACAGCGCCATAGACAAATACGCCGCTAATGATTGATGGAACACCCGACAATACATCGTTGGCAAATCGAACTGCTTGAGCAAACCAACCCGATCGCGAATATTCGGCGAGAAAAATGCCGCCGCCAATACCGAAGGGGATGGAAATCAGCGAGGCAATCAACACAACCACGAGCGTCCCGAGGATGGCGTTGCCGATGCCTCCACCATCGAGTCCCGGTGCGGGGGGCAGTTGACTGAGCAACTGCACACTGATGCGGCTGCCACCCTGGATCAGCACAAACATCAGGACCAGAACCAGCGGTAGTACGGCAATCGCTGCGAACAACGTGGCGATGGCGGAGCAGAGCCAGTTGAAGCGGTTCCGCAGCAGGCTGCGGTTGAAGTGGAGCGAGCCTCGCTCGAACTGACTGTGGATCGGACGTTGCGCAGGAGCCTGCATGGCAAGACGGCCTCAGGTGGTGAGGTGGTTCAGTAGCGAAGGCTGAGACGACGTACGATCCACTGAGCAATGATGTTGACGATTAACGTCAGCACCATCAACACCAAGGCTGCGTACATCAAACAAGATACCTGAAGACCATCCGCTTCGCCAAATTGGTTGGCCAAGAGTGAAGCGATGGTCGCGCCAGGCGCTAAAAGAGATAGACTGAAGTTAAGAGAGTTGCCAATGATCATGGTAACAGCCATTGTTTCTCCCATGGCCCGACCCAAGGCCAGCATCACACCCCCCATGATGGCAGAAACCGCAGCCGGGAGAATGATGTTAAAAATTGCGCCCCAGCGTGTGGCCCCAATGCCATAGGCACCCTGTCGCAATTCGATTGGCACCTGGTTGAGGGCATCACGGGAGATGGCGGTGATAATCGGCAGGATCATCACCACCAGGATCAGCACGGCCGGGGCGATGCCAGGGCCTTGGGGCACCGTGGAAAACAAGGGGATCCAACCCAACAGCTGATGCAGAGCCTGGAGCAGGGGACGAATGGCGGGCTCCATCACGAAAATCGCCCAGAGGCCGAGGACCACCGAGGGGATGGCCGCAAGCAGCTCGACCATCAGACCGATGGCCTCCCGCAGGGGAACTGGAATCAGATCTTCCGTAATGAATAATGCCGTTCCAACCCCTAGGGGGACGGCCAACAGCAGGGCCAGCAAGGAGGTGATGACGGTTCCATAAATTGCCGTCAAAGCACCATAGGAATCATTGACGGGATTCCAGCTTGAAGTGGTGATGAACCCTAGGCCGAACTGTTGGAAGGCATCTTGGGCTCCATGACTGACGGTCAGCAGGATTGCCAAGAGAATCAGCCCGACAGACGCAGCCAGCACAAAGGTGATCTGCCGAAACCCCTGATCGAGCCACCGCTCGTTCAAGGGTCGACGTCTCCGCGTGAAGGCCTCGGACCTGGCGGCCTGGGGCAGGTCGGGTGGGCGCATGCGGGTCTGGGATGTGCTGGTCTCGGGAAGTGGCCCCAGAGTCAGCAGCCAGGGCACTCCAGCAACCTTAGGGAGAGCCCAGGTCAGCCCGTTTAAGCTGGGATTAACAGCCTCCTCGTCGGTCGATGGTCCGCGCCCAGCGATTCAGCCCTGCCCTCCCGGGAGCCCCCCGGGGTTTCATGGGGCGCATCGTCGGCATCGATCTGGGCACCACCAATTCGGTGGTGGCTGTGCTGGAGGGCGGTCGCCCCCGGGTCATCGCCAATGCCGAGGGCAGCCGCACCACGCCTTCGGTGGTCGGCTTCAGCCGGGATCTGGAGCTCATGGTGGGGCAGCTCGCCCGCCGTCAGCTGGTGTTGAACCCCCGCAACACCTTCGCCAACCTCAAGCGCTTTGTCGGACGCCAGTGGGACGAGCTGGAGGACAGCAGCCTCAACGTTCCCTACACGATCCG
>CAYOCW010000041.1:0-1834 GCA_964402615.1 uncultured Cyanobium sp.
GTCGAAGGTGGCGGTGCCGCGGCCGATCTCGTCCAGCAGCACCAGCGACCGCTCGCTGGCGTGGTGGAGGATGTTGGCGGTTTCGGCCATCTCCACCATGAAGGTGGATTGCCCGCTGGCCAGGTCATCGACGGCGCCGACGCGGGTGAAGATGCGATCGGCGAGGCCGAGCCGGGCCGATCGGGCCGGGATCCAGGAGCCGATCTGGGCCATCAGCAACAGCAGGCCGTTCTGGCGCAGGTAGCAGCTCTTGCCGCTGGCATTGGGGCCGGTAAGCACCAGCAGATCCGGCGCCCGGCCTCGGCTGCCCGCCGGGTCGTCGGCACCGCCCAGGCGCAGGTCGTTGGCGGTGAAGGGGTCCTCCACCAGCAGCTGCTCGACTACTGGATGCCGGCCCGCCTCGATCACCAGCTCACGACCGTCGCTGAGCTGGGGGCGGCAGTAGCCAGCGCTGGCCGCCACCTCGGCCAGCGAGGCGAGGGCATCCACCTCCGCCACCCGTCGCACCGCCGCGCGGATCCGGGCCGCCTCCGTGCCGGCCCGCTGGCGCAGGTTGACGACCAGCTCGTATTCCCGCTGGGCGGCCCGGGCCCGCAGCTGCAGGATCCGCCCCTCGCGCGCCTTGATCTCGGGCGTGATGAAGCGCTCCTCATGGGCCAACGTCTGGCGGCGGATCCAGTGATCGGGCACCGCGGCGGCCCGGGTGCGGCTGACCGCCAGGAAGTAGCCGAAGCTGCGATGGTACTGGAGGCGCAGGTTCGGGTTGCCGCTGCGTTGGCGCTCGCTGCTTTCCTGCTCCGCCAGCCAGGCCTCCTGCTCGTCGAGGCGGTTGCGCAGGCCATCCAGCAGCGCATCGACGCCATCGTGGATCAGGCCCCCGTCCGTGAGCGACAGCGGCGGGGTCTCCACCAGGGCGTGACGCAGCTCCGCGGCCAGCTCCGCCAACCGCGGCTCCGGCTCGGTGAGGGCCTGCAGCGGCAGGCTGCGGCTGCCGCGCGCCAGGTTGGCCAGCTGCGGCAACCGCTCCAGGCCATCGGCCAGGGCCACCAGGTCGCGGGCCGAGGCGCTGCCGGCGCCAGCCCGACCGGCCAACCGCTCCAGGTCGGCCATCGGCCGCAGCAGGCGCCGCAGGGCCAAGCGCAGCGAGCGTTGCTCCACCAGCTCACTGACCGCCTCCTGGCGCACCAGGATCGCCGCCCGGTCCACCAGGGGCGCCTCGATCCAGCGCCGCAGGCAGCGACCGCCGGGCGCGGTGGCGGTGCGGTCGAGCGCCCAGAGCAGGGAGCCCTGCAGCTGTCCGCCGAGCTGGGTGCGGGTCAGTTCCAGATTGCGGCGGGTTTGGGCATCCAGCACCAGCTGATCGCCCGCAAACCAGACCGTGGGCGGATCCAGGGGAATGGAGTTGTGCTCGGGCCTGGCGGCCTCGCCCGCCGCCGGGTTGTCCGCATCGCCGGCGGCGAGCTGGCGGGTGCTGTCCAGGTAGGCGAGCAGGCCACCGGCGGCCCGCAGCGCCAGCGGCAGCTCCCCGAGGCCGAGTCCCTCCAGGCTGGCGAGTCGAAAGCGCCGCTGCAGTCGAGCCCGGGCTTCCGGCGTTTCAAAGGGGGTGCGCGGGCAGTCGGTCAGGCGCAGGCCCGCCGGGCACCAGGCCGGAGCGCTGCGATCGCTGCCGGCCGAGCCGGGATCGCCGCCGCCAGGCCAGATCACTTCGGCGGCCTCCAGCCGCAGCAGCTCCTGGTGCAGGGCGCTACCGTCCTGGCGCTCGGTGACCCGGAACTCGCCGGTGCTGACGTCGGCCACCGCCAGCCCCCAGCGGGTTCCCTGCACCACCACGGCG
>CAYOCW010000041.1:1844-14768 GCA_964402615.1 uncultured Cyanobium sp.
CCTCCTCGATCACCGTGCCGGGGGTCAGCACCCGGGTGATGTCGCGCCGCAGCAGCGCCCCCTTGGCGGCGGTGGCCTCCAGCTGGTCGCAGAGGGCGACGCTGAGGCCGCGGCGCACCAGCTCGGCGCAGTAGCGCTCGGCGGCATGGTGGGGGATGCCGGCCATCGGCACCCGGCCGATGTCGCGACCGGCGTCTTTGCCGGTGAGGGTCAACTCCAGCAGGCGCGAGAGCTGGATCGCGTCCTCGAAGAAGCACTCGAAAAAGTCGCCCAGCCGATACAGCAGGACCCGTTCCGGGGCGGCGGCCTTGAGTGCCACGTAGTGGCGCAGCATCGGCGTCAGCCGCGCCGAATCCACCAGGCTGTGGTGGTGCCAGCGGGGCAGGTCGCCGTCCGGCGCTTCCGGGCTGGGAGCGGCTGGATCGGCGCTGGGGGCGTCGGGGTTTGCCGTGCTGCTGGTGGCGGCCAGGGTCGCCGGCCCGTTGCCGTCCGCCGCTTGGGGCGCCGGGTCGTCGCCGGGAGGGGCCGGGACGGCGCCGCCGCGGTGCCGCGGTCGCGAGCGCCCCTCCAGCTCCAGCTCCACGTCTGGATCCAGCTCGGGCGGGGCGGCCGGGACCGGGTCGCGCCGAGGCGTCAGGGAGTCCCGGGAACGGCTGAGGCCTCGGGCCGGTCCATCGGCGAAGCTGCCCAGATCGAACAGCTGGCCTTGCTGCTCAGCGCCAGCGAGCGGCGACAGCTGCCGCGTCGGATCCGCCGCCATGGACTCCTCTGCTGCTGTGGGTTCGAATCGTACGGGTGCCGCCCCGGCGATCCGACAACATGTGAAGGATGGCCGGCGGGCGCGGCGGCAGGCCCGGGGCGTCGTGTGAGAATCCGCCCACGGTTTGACCTGGCCGGAGCGCTTCCCCACCCCATGCAGATCATCAACACCCTCACGGTTCTGGCCCTGGTGGTTCTTTCCTTTGCACTGATTGTTGCAGTGCCGGTGCTTTACGCCAGCACCGAGGACAGCGGCCGCTCCAACCGCCTGATCCTGCTGGGCGGCATCGCCTGGGTGGCCCTGGTGCTGCTGAACTGGGGCGTGAGCTACTTCGTGGTTTGAGGCCGCCTTGGCAGTTTTCGAAGGTCGCTTCAGCGATGTCGGGGAGCTCCGCATCGCCATTGTGATCGCCCGATTCAACGATCTGATCACCGGGAAATTGCTGGCCGGCTGTCTCGACTGCCTGGCCCGCCACGGCATCGACACCGCCGAGTCGAGCGCCCAATTGGACGTGGCTTGGGTTCCCGGCAGCTTCGAGATCCCCTTGGTGGCCCAGCGGCTGGCGGCCAGTGGTCGCTATCAAGTGCTGATCACCCTGGGGGCCGTGATCCGCGGCGACACGCCCCACTTCGATGTGGTCGTGGCCGAGGTGAGCAAGGGTGTCGCGGCGGTGGCCCGTGACACCGGCGTGCCGGTGATCTTTGGTGTGCTCACCACCGATACCCTGCAACAGGCTTTGGAGCGGGCCGGCATCAAGAGCAACCTGGGCTGGAGCTATGGCCTGCAGGCCCTGGAGATGGGCAGTCTGATGGCGCGGCTGCCCTCGGCCGGTTCCTAGGCATCGGGATCTCAGTCTGCAAATGACGCTGCCTCAAGCGAAGACAAACCAGCGACTGAGGATAAAGAGTTCCACCGCGACAATCGCGACGCCCACCAGCTGAGACAGCAGGTGGGGGAAGCCAAGACCATAGTGAAGTGTCAGTAGGATGGCCAGATTGGTAAGATAGCCAATTACTTGAATTAGCAAGTATTTGATCAGGGTTGTGGGCACGCTTGATCGCGATGCAAAAGTCCACGATCGGTTGGCGCTGAAGCCAATACTGCAGGCTGCCAGATAGACCAGGGTCATGCTGGTGATCGGTGACAGGCCAAAAGCACTCAGGGCCACATACAGCCCATAGGCGCAGCCGTTGGAGAGGCCGCCGACGACAAGATATTTGAGAAACTGTCGCTGAATGCCCCGATGGCTGGCAATCGATCCAGGGCTGGAGGCCGAGTCCCTCATCGTCTGGGTCACCCCGCGGACACCAATTTAAGTGTAGCTGGAATCATGCTGGGTCCGAGGAGCTGCGGCCTCCCACGGCCTAAGGGTTCAGTAAAAGGAACCGCTGGCTGCGTATTCTGAAATATAGAGAATCCCGGCGCAAGCCTCGGCGCACAGCGCTATAATTGGAGGCAGTCGATAGGGGAGGCCTGGTAGCTCGAGAATGGCAATTAGCGACACCAAGTGCAGTCCCGTATTGGCAGAGATTGCGCCCCATATAAAGTTGCCATTATATAGATACCCAGTGTTATCCTGCTCGGCTAACAACACGAAGATTAGTAGCGCTGCCAGGCTGGCCAGCCAGCAGGGAAGCAAGCCCCTGAGTGTCGACATATTGCCGGCAATGGTTGCTCTCATCCGCCACGAATACAATAAGATCATCAGCAGGGCTAGCAGCGGAAAGGCATAGCTGGAGAGGAGGTCAAGAGGAATCTGCCCAGAATAGGCTCTCCATATTGTCAGGGGAGATAGAACGGCCTTGATTTTTAGCCAGCCGTGACCGCTGAGGAAGAAATGATGAATCACGATCGCCGGCGAGAGCAAGAGAGCAATGCTGATCAGAAGCTGCCAACATTGATCAGCGCGGATGGCCCGGGCGCGCCAACAGGAAAGGGCAAGCGTACCGCCAATCCCCACAAGAAGTGCTAGCGAGATGCCAGGCTTGGCGATGCTGGCCAGCAGGGCGGTAAGGATCATCATCCAGAAGCTGGAGGCGCTGGGGTTGCGCCCCCACAGCTGCAAACCGAAGAAAGCCAGAGTCGTGCCAATGTTGGCAACAAGCTGTGTCGCCGACATGAACGTGTTGGCGGGTATGGTGCCGAGATAATGGGTCTGGGTGTTGATGATCGGCGAAATGCGTTGCAGCCATGGAACCGGTAGCGCAATCGCTGTGCCGAGCAGGATGCCGCCGATCAGACAGGTGAAACGCTGCAGGCGTGCGCTGCGCAGAAGGCCGGTCAGGATCACGCCTTTGAGCGTTGCCATGCAGCCCAGCAGCAGCAGCCCAGCCCCCACGAGCACCTGATCGCGTCCATCACTGCCGACAATCAGTTTTTGAAGCAAATACCATAGAGAGTAAAGGGGTGCTTTTTGGCTCTCCAGCTTGTCAAGCAAGAGGGAATGATTGATGAACTCAGAATTGAACCCAGGCAGCTGAGCCCTGGCCGCTGCCCAAGCAAAGATCACCAGTGAACACACCCCTCCGAGGCTGGCGACGAGAAGATCGGCCAGACCGCTCAACTCCCATGGCGATGGCTCGCCTCTCTTGCCCACAGCGTCAGATCAACTAGGCGCGACTTTACTGGCCTCACCGGTGGGTCCTAGGGCGTCTTCTGGCCATTGGCATGGCTGTCTACCTTGAGGCGCAGGATTGAATGGGCAAGCGAATATGATTATGCGACGGCAGATTTATCGGAAATGCATGACAGGCGCTATAGTCAGCCCATTTGACGGTCAATCCCGAGCCATGATAGTGACCGCAAAGATTTGAGACGCTTTCGACTCGACAATCAGGCATGCATTTGGGATTCCGTCTGCTGCCGAGCGGCCATCTAGACGCTTTCCGAGCGAATCATCAAAATGGCCGTTGGTGATCGATGCCGGCCAACAGCGTGATCGCCCCAAAAGTATCCCGCCGCTGATCGACTTTGGCCGCAGAAGCCAGGTGGATGCAGCAGGCCGATTGGATCAGGCTGGAGCCAGAAGTGGGAGGACAGGGCCGGTTGGCTTGGTTCGCCAACCCCGGGCTCCGCGGTTGCCCGCCCAACGCAAGCGTCTGAGACTTCTCCTTTGGCAAGGCTTCTTGGTTGTGATGTCGACCGGTTGCGGGTTTAGATCCAGCCTTGGGATCGATCTGCGCTGTGCTCGTGGTACGTTGCGGCACAGCGGTGATAGCCATGACGATCACGCCAATCCACCGCCCTGTTGTGCAGGAGCTGCTGTCGCTGATCCGCCCGAGCATCATCCCCACTCTGGCGGTGATCTGCTGGTTGCAGCTGACAGGCACCTCCGTCGGTCTGGCGGGCATGGCCTGGATCTTTCTGTTCCTTCAAGGCAGTACCTGCTGGGCTGCCGTCTGCCGCCGCCTATGGTCGTCCCTGAATACGGTGAGTTCGTATCTGCCTCTTGGTTTCGGTCTCTGCAGCCTGCTGAGCCTGGCCTTGATGGCGCTGAGGTTGGGAACGATCCTCAGCTGCTGCGCCGCCATCCTGCTGGGACTGCTCAGTGCTCTCGGATGCGCCTGCTTGCGGCTGCGTCGCCCTCCCATCCCGGACGCGCCGCCGCCAGTCCGGGCACAACTGCTGCTCAGCCAGCTCGCCGCCGCTCTGATCGCAACGTTTCTGCTGGCGAATCAGCTGCTTTCCAGTGCCAGCCTGCACGACTTGACCGGGACCAGCGTTCTCAATGCCTGGGCCGATGGGATCCTGCATGCCAATACAGTTCTGAGCCTGTCGCTGCTGCCGGCGGGGACGGCCCCGATCTCAACCCTTGACCCAACAATCAGCATTATACCTTATCACTATATCGCCTATGCATTGCCAGCGTTCCTGGTCAGCACCATCCCGGATGTGAATCCGCTGATCAGCTTTCTAGCCGTCGTTGCGCCCCTGGGGATGATGTTGTTGCTGCTGCCGATCACAGAAAAGTTGCTGCTGGCTGCGGCCTCATTACGGCGTCCCGCTTTCGCCTGGAGCCAAATTCTCTGGTTCATCGCCATCGTTTTGCTGGCCTATGCCACCTGGACGCGGTCGATCGGCAACGCTTTTCAAGATCCCTTATGGTTATTGATCACCGGCCCGGCCACGCTATACGCCTGCGCCATGGTTGTGTCGGGTCTCCAGATCGCCGTTGGCCAGCCCCGTCAGCCGTTGCCGGGTCCAGTCGCCGCTGCCGCCTTGACCACCCTCGTCTTGGTCCTCAGCGCTTTCTCCAAACTTCAGGTTGCCCATTCCATCGCCCTGGCCAGCCTGACGCTGATTCTGCTCAGCGGCTACCAACTCATCCAGCCAGATCGCCGTTTGCGACTTCGAGATCATGGCCTGGTCGCCCTGCTGGGCCTGGCGGGGGTGGGGGCGCTGTTGGCGCTCAACGCAATGTTTGATGTCGCTAGAGCCCACCCACTGGAGGAATGGCTGAGCTTCCTCCAGCTCACGGCCCATCAAGCCTGGTCCGGCCAGCCGGCGGTGATCGCCCTGGTCAGTCGGGCCCCGACCGCCGCCGCCCTGCTGGGAGTGCTGACCCTCGCCGGACCCTTGTTCCTGGTCGGCTTGCTGCCGAGCCTCCGCCGAGGCGCGCTGGAGCCAACCAGCAGCTGGCTGATTGCGCTGATCTTCGCCTCCTACCTGGTGGGATTGCTGGTCAGCCCGGCCATGCCGTGGGATGGTCGCGAATTCCAGAACCGCTCCTGGCCGTTGCTCTGGTCGATCGGCATTTGGCTGCTGGCCGGATTGCGCCTCAGCCCGGTGCCAACCCTGACGCCATGGCAGCTGGCGGCCACAGCCCTCGCCATGCTGACGCTCGCGGGGATCCTGATGCCAGCAGCCAAATGGGTCTCGGCCGCCAGCTCTCCGATCGCCAAGGATTGGACCGCCAGCTACTATCCAACGACCATCCGATCGGCGGACAAGACGATGGCCCGAGCGATGTTGCCCTACCGCGGTAACACCTTCTTTTTCGCCCGCAGCAACCCCGTTCCAGGTCGCAACAATCTTGACGATGAACCATCGCGGTTGGCCGCGTTGAGCGGCATGAGGCCCCTGTGGTCGCGACTGGTGTTCCAAACCCAACTGGCTGACTTCGGTGACCAGGGATCGCGTCGACCGCTGCTGCAGGCTCGCTATCAGCACCTGTTGGACAGTGCGATCGAGGCTTGTGGTCCCGTGAGGGGGGAGCGCCAGCGGATCGCCCGGATCTACGAAGCGGTCGAGCGACACCCCGCCGCAACCGCCTATGCACTCTGCGACTACCTCGATCCGTAGCCGGGTCCGATCCGTGCGGTCTGGATGGGCGTGTTCAACCCTGGCGCGCCCCGACGGACAAGAACCCGTGCTTGGGTTGATGTGTTGGTCCCCTCGAACCAGGCTAGGAGCGCCCTTGGCCCAGCCGCGTTCAGGCTGCGGCGCCCCGTCCCCCGGCAGCGGGCAGCGGGCAGCGGGCAGCCGGGGGAGACGGTCAGGAGCTGGCAGGCCGCGCCGCTGGCGGGGACAGCACTGGCGCAGCCGCCGCTGCGACCACCACCGGCTGACGCAACAGCGGTGGTGGTCAGCCGCGGGGGTTTGACTGCGGGGAGGTCCGTGGGTCATAATGTCCAGGTCGGTCACAACGGCCGACACCCAACGACAAAACAAACCCCCATGAACGCTATGGGCGTGGGCGCTGCGTTGTTGAGTCGACTGCGGATGTAGCTCAGTGGTAGAGCATCTCCTTGCCAAGGAGAGGGTCGAGAGTTCGAATCTCTTCATCCGCTTCCTGTTATCGATCCACCCGACCAGATTTCCTGCCGCAGGGTCTCCTGGTTGACCGATTGTGTGTTGGGCTGCGGGGCACAGCCATCGTTGTCGATTCGTTCCCCGTTTGGCGGGATCGTTGCGATGGGCCGCCTGGCGTCAGCTTGGCCGGTGAGATGGCCACTGGGGCAGCACCGGGCGGTTCAGACGTGCCACTGCAGATCCGCGGCCGAGGCCGGTAGGCGCCCAGCGGACTGGGCCTCGACCGACCTGATCGGCAGCCGGCCTGGCGCCCCTCGCGTCCGCGCCGTGGCAGGCAACGCCCAGATCGCCGATCCTCACTGGTGTCTGCGCGGCAAGCACCGGTCCTGAAGTGGTAGGGTGACGACCCATGTCGGCTGATGTCCCATGCTCAAGCTGTTGCTGGGTGACCCCAATGCCCGCAAGCTGAAGCGGTATCAACCCATCATCTCCGATATCAACTTGTTGGAGGAGGAGATTACGCAGTTGTCTGACGATCAACTGCGCGAGCTGACTGCTGAGTTTCGACAGCGATTGGATAAGCCACTGACGCCGGCACGTCAGAAAGAGCTCCTGGATGAGCTACTGCCCCAAGCCTTTGCTGTCGTGCGCGAGGCAGGTCGGCGCGTGCTGGGGATGCGGCACTTTGATGTGCAGTTGTTGGGTGGCATGGTGCTTCATAATGGGCAGATTGCCGAGATGAAGACCGGTGAAGGGAAAACGCTTGTGGCGACCCTTCCCGCCTACCTGAATGCACTCACCGGCCGCGGTGTGCACGTGGTCACCGTTAACGATTACCTGGCCCGCCGCGACGCCGAGTGGATGGGGCAGATCCACCGCTTCCTGGGGCTGAGCGTGGGCCTGATTCAGCAGAATATGTCGCCGGCGGAGCGCCGTCGCAACTATGGCTGCGACATCACGTACGCTACCAACTCGGAACTGGGATTCGACTATCTACGCGACAACATGGCCACAGACATTGACGAGGTTGTTCAGCGCGATTTTCACTATTGTATCATTGACGAGGTTGATTCGATTCTAGTCGATGAAGCGCGCACACCCCTGATTATTTCCGGCCAGATTGAGAGGCCCCAGGAAAAGTATCAGCGCGCCGCCCAGATTGCTGAGACGCTCGTACGTGCCGCCGAAATGGGCAAGGATGGCATTGATCCCGAGGGTGACTACGAAGTTGATGAAAAGCAGCGCAACGTTACGCTCACCGATGAAGGCTATGCCAAGGCCGAACAGTTGCTGCAGGTTCAGGATCTGTTCAATCCAGAAGACCCCTGGGCCCACTTCATCAATAATGCCCTGAAAGCCAAGGAGCTTTTCATCAAGGACGTTAACTATATCGTCCGCGGCACTGATGCGGTGATCGTTGATGAGTTTACTGGGCGCGTCATGCCGGGAAGGCGTTGGAGCGATGGCCTGCACCAGGCGATTGAAGCGAAGGAGAGTCTGCCCATCCAACCAGAGACCCAAACACTTGCCAGCATCACCTATCAAAACTTCTTCCTCCTCTATCCGCGTCTGGCTGGGATGACCGGCACGGCCAAAACAGAAGAGGTGGAGTTCGAGAAGACCTATAAACTCGAGGTCACAGTGGTGCCGACCAATCGCAACCGCAGTCGCAGCGACTGGCCTGATCAAGTTTATAAAACAGAACCAGCCAAGTGGAGAGCTGTGGCCTCGGAGACAGCCGAGATCCATCATGCCGGCAGGCCTGTGCTCGTGGGGACCACGAGTGTTGAGAAATCAGAGCTGCTCTCGGCCCTGTTGGCTGAGTTGGACATCCCCCACAACCTTCTTAACGCCAAGCCGGAGAATGTGGAACGGGAAGCCGAAATCGTTGCCCAAGCCGGCCGAGCCGGAGCGGTGACCATCGCCACCAACATGGCTGGTCGCGGTACCGACATCATTCTTGGCGGCAACAGCGATTACATGGCGCGCCTGAAATTGCGCGAGGTGCTGATGCCTCGCCTGGTGCGACCCGACGAGGAAGACCACGCAGCGCCGCAGCCGCAGCGGCGCGCTGAAGCTGCTTCTGGCTTCGGGGCAGCGAGCTCGGGTCGCAAGCCGGCAGAGGGCCGGGGGCTTAACAATCTTTACCCCTGCAGCCTCTCGGAGCAGACCGATGCGGATCTGGCTGCCGTGGCAAGGGATCTGGTGCGGGTCTGGGGTGATCGCAGTCTGACCCTGTTGGAGCTCGAGGACCGCATTGCCCAGGCCGCCGAAAAGGCCCCCACCGACGATCCCCAGCTCCAGACGCTGCGCTCCATCATCGCCAAGGTGAAGGCCGAATACGATGTGGTGGTGAAACAGGAAGAGGCGAAGGTTCGTAGTTCAGGAGGCTTGCACGTGATCGGAACCGAACGACATGAATCCCGTCGGGTGGATAATCAGCTGCGGGGCCGAGCTGGTCGTCAGGGCGACCCGGGCAGCACCCGGTTCTTCCTCTCCCTGGAAGACAACCTGCTGCGTATCTTTGGTGGCGATCGTGTGGCCGGCTTGATGAATGCCTTCCGGGTGGAAGAAGATATGCCCATCGAATCGTCGATGTTGACCCGCTCTCTAGAAGGAGCCCAGAAGAAAGTGGAGACTTACTACTACGACATCCGCAAGCAGGTCTTTGAGTATGATGAGGTGATGAACAATCAGCGCAAAGCGGTGTATGCTGAGCGCCGCCGCGTCCTGGAGGGTCGCGATCTCAAGCAACAGGTGCTTGGCTATGGCGAACGCACGATGGAAGACATCGTCGAGGCCTATGTGAATCCCGATCTGCCCCCCGAGGAGTGGGACCTCACCAGGCTGGTTGACAAGGTGAAGGAATTTGTCTACCTCCTTGCTGATCTCACCCCCGATCAGCTGCAAGGTTTGACCATGGAAGAGCTGAAGGCTTTCCTGAAGGAGCAGATGCGTACAGCCTTCGATCTCAAGGAGAGCCAGGTGGAAGAGCTCCGGCCCGGTCTAATGAAGGAAGCGGAGCGTTTCTTCATTCTTCAGCAGATCGATACGCTCTGGCGCGAACACCTCCAAGCGATGGAAGCCTTGCGTGAATCGGTGGGCCTGCGGGGATATGGCCAGAAGGATCCCCTGATTGAATACAAGAATGAAGGCTACGACATGTTTCTGGAGATGATGACTCAAATGCGCCGCAATGTGATTTATTCGATGTTCATGTTCCAGCCCCAGCTCCCCCAGCAAGTGGCCTCCGCCTGAAGACCAGGCCCGGGAGATACGCCCTCTCGCAGGGTTGCCTTTACTAAGGCTGGAAGATCAGCTGACAATGCGGCTCACCTGGACGGCTTCAACTTGTCCAGGGTGGGCCATTGATAGTTTTGCTCCCGGAACAGCCTGACACAGGTGTCGACCGCCACCGGGTTGTAGGTGATGTTCCGGCTTGTTTCAATCAATGCCAGGGCGGCCGCGATTCCTTGGCAGTGGCGATAGGGACGATCACAGGCCATCGATTCCACGGTGTCGGCCAAGGCCAGGATCTGGGCCTCAGGCAGGATCTGGTCGCCGTGCAGGCCTTGGGGATAGCCGCTGCCATCCAATCGCTCATGGTGCTGGTACGCGATCGTGGCGACGGGCCAAGGGAAGGCAATCGGCCTCAGCACCTCATAGCTGGTTTGGACATGGGTCTTGATCAGTTGGAATTCCTCCGGCTTGAGCCGCGTGGGCTTGGTCAGTAGCTCCTGCCCGATCGAGACCTTGCCGATGTCGTGCAACAGCGCGGCCACGTACAGCCCTTCGATCTGGTCCGCCTCCAGCCCCATGTCGGTGGCGATGGCCCGGCAGAGGGCCGCCACCCGCATCTGATGAGCCTGGGTATACGGATCACGGGCCTGCATCAGGGCCACCAGGCTGGAGATCACGCCGTCCAGGATCGCGCCGGGGCTGGCCTGCTCCGCACGTGTGGTGGGGCGTCTGATCGCAAAGCTGAGGTGAAGCAGGGGTCGATCGTGAGATCCCAAGGCCTGCACGGCGCCGTAGCCATCCAGCCAGTGCCCGCTGCGGTGGCGCAGGCGTAGGCGGCGCGGCGGCTGCTGGGAGGCGATCGCCAGGGCATCAGCAGCCCTCAGCGCGTCCAACCAGCCCATCGCGTCTTGCAGAACATCCAGGCTCTGCAAGGGTTGCTGGGTCAGCTCCGCCTGTTCGTATCCGCAGAGCCAGGCCATGGCCGCATTGCAGCCCAGCAGCCGCTGATCGCGAGGGTCGATCAGCAGAATTGCATCGAGGCAGGCCAAGCTCCAACCGGGCTGGCGCTCGGCCAGGCAGGTTGCCGACGGACCGGGGAGCCCATGCTCCTCGCTCGCCGGGAAGGGCGCCTGACGCGGCACACCCCACTCCCCGACCGGATCAGACAGGCGGGAGGTCATGATTCCTGCGCAGGACTGCCCCCCAGGCATCGGCACGGGGGAGCGGGAGGCTTGTTGCACGTTCGTGCTGTGTTACCCCAGCCTAGAGACGTTGCCACGACAAGACAACAGCGCTGAAGACGCGGCGCACTGGCCTGACCCCGCCGCGGCGCTTGGGCCGGCAACCCGCCCGATGTCAGGGACTGAATCGGTGGGCTTGGAGCCTGTTGATGGCTCAGGGGGCTGGCGGATTGTCGGCAACGTGCTGATAGGCCAGGTTTGAATCAGGCATCCAATAGCTCAGGTCATCCTTCCAGAAGGTGCGCCCCGGCAGGCGGCTGGTGCTCAGCCTGGTGGTGGCCATCGCCGACAGCAGCTGGGTCATCTCCAGTGGCGACAGATCGGTGTGCACATCCTCTCCGGCGATCTTCAGCAGGGCTGGCAGCTGGGCCAGGGTGCCCGGCTGCACCAACTTGGCAAACACCTGCGCCAACACCTGGCGCTGCCGTTCCATCCGGCCCAGATCTCCCAGAGCATCGTGGCGGAAGCGCAAATATCCCTCCAATTCTTGACCTTTCAGCAGTTGTCGACCAGGGTAGAGATCAATGTAAAGACCCTGAGCATTATCGACGTAGTACATGCGCTCGGGCACGTCAATCTCGACGCCGCCCAGGGCATCGGCGACGCGGTTAACAGCATTGAGGTTGACCTTAAGATAGCGATCAACAGGCATCTTCAAGAGCTGGCTCATTTCATGTTTGACCGAGGTGGCGCCGGCCATCCCATACAGCGCATTCGCCTTGACCACGCCTAGCTTCTCTGACTCCACGAACGTGTCGCGAGGCACCTGCAGGACCTCCGTGCGGCCGTTCCGGACTTGCACCATCATCATCACATCGGTGCTGCCGCTGACAACATCACTGCCCAGCACCAGCACAGGCTGCTCACCCAGCCGGAAGAGGGGTAGTGCCATGCCGAGATGCTGCTTGGCATGCAACAGTCCCGTCGCCAGCGGCATGAGTTGTTGTTGGGCCTGCAGCGCCAGCTGGGGCAGCGGACTGATGGCGAGGGCGTAGCCGGCGAGGGCGCCGAGGCTGAACGGCAGCCAAGGCAGGCGCTGCTGACGCCGCGGGGCGGAAGGGGTCGGCCGGCGCCTGTCGAGCAGTTCAGGAACCGCTGCCAGAGTTGGGGTTTCGCGTCGCTTGCCGCGCCCCCGGGGACGCCGTCGCAGCGGCGGTTGGGCTTGGGCCTGGCTCATAGCAGATGATGCTGGCTCGCACCTTAAGGCGCCCAACCCAGTCGCACCACCTCCCTCGCCGGTTCAGCGGCTGGTTACCACCCGAACGCAACGCGCCGCCGCATCCGCACGAGCCTGGGCGGTGGCGAGGTCCTCCCCCCGTGCCAGGGCCACGCCCATGCGTCGCCCCGGCCGACCGTCGGGCTTGCCGAACAGCAGCAGCTGGCTCTCCGGCACCGCCAGGGCCTCCGCCACGCCGGTGTAGTGCAGCCGTTCGGCCGCCTCGCGGGCCAGGATGACGCGGCTGGCGGCTGGCCCTAGGGAGCGGATCGGCGGGATCGGCAGGCCCAGCACCGCCCGCAGGTGCAGTTCAAACTCGCTGAGGTTCTGCCCCATCAAGGTGACCAGGCCCGTGTCGTGGGGACGGGGTGAGAGCTCCGAGAACACCACCTCCAGGTCGCTGGGGTCGCCATCGGGTTGGCGGCGGCAGAGGAAGAACTCCACGCCGAACAGGCCGGCGCCGCCCAGGTCATCGGTGATCCGGCGCGCCATCTCCTGGGCGGTTTGCAGCTGGGCTGCTCCGAGGGCTGCCGGCTGCCAGCTGCACTGGTAGTCCCCCCGCTCCTGGATGTGCCCGATCGGCGGGTGCGGCGTCATCAAGCGCGAGATCACCCGGGTGCCGTTCTTCGGGCAGATCTACCAGCTCTCGGGGCACCCGCTCATCGACCGCAGCGACCGCGGCCAGGCGGCGGCCGCGCTCGATGACGTGGCCGCGC
>CAYOCW010000042.1:0-14696 GCA_964402615.1 uncultured Cyanobium sp.
CGGTCCTGCTGCTCGATCGGCGTGCCGGTGAAGGCCAGGAAGGTGGCCTGGGGCAAAGCGTCCCGCAGACAGCGAGCCAGGCCCAGCTTGATCTGGCCGGTCCTGGGATCCAGCCGGCCCTGGAAGCCGTACTGGCTGCGGTGGGCCTCATCGCAGATCACCACGATGTTGCGGCGCTCGCTGAGGGCACTGGTGCGCTGTTCGCCGGGCTCGGGGGCGAACTTCTGGATGGTGGTGAACACGATGCCGCCACTGGGGCGGTCCTTGAGCAGTTCGCGCAGCTCCTGGCGGCTGCCGGCCTGTTTGGGTGATTCCCCCAGCAGATCGCCCGCTCCGGCGAAGACGCCAAACAGCTGGCCGTCGAGGTCCTGCCGATCGGTGACGATCACCAGGGTGGGGTTGCCCAGGCGGGGATCGAGCAGCAGCATCCCGGCCAGGCAGGCCATCTCGATGCTCTTGCCCGCCCCCTGGGTGTGCCACACCACGCCGCCCTTGCGGTCGCCCTCAGGCCGGCTGGCCTGCACCACCCGCTCCACCGCCTCCCGCACGGCATGGAACTGGTGATAGGCGGCGATCTTCTTGATGATGCGGCCGTCTTCCTCAAACAGGCAGAAGAAGTGCAGGAAATCGAGGAAGCGGCGCGGATCGAACACCCCCCGGATCACGGTCTCCAGATCGCGGTGGTTGCCGAGCGGGTCGAGCTCCTGCTCGGCGGCGATCGTGCGCCAGCGCTGGAACCGCTGCCGATCGGCGCTGAGCGAGCCCACCCGGGCGTGAACCCCATCGCTGATCACCAGCAGCACGTTGGCCAGGAACAGATCGGGGATGTCGGCTTTGTAGGTCTGCAGCTGGTTGAAGGCGGCCCAGATGTCGGCCTTCTCCTCGGTGGGGTTCTTGAGCTCCAGCACCGCCAGCGGCAGACCGTTGACGTAGACCACCAGATCGGGGCGGCGGTTGTGCTTGGGGCCCTGCACCGCCAGCTGGTTGACCGCCAGCCAGTCGTTGGCGGCCGGATCGTCGAAGGCGATCACCCGCAGCCGGATGCCCCGCTGCTCATTGCCGGCCATGAACGTGATCGGCAGGCCCTGGGTGAGCCAGCGATGCATCTGGCGGTTGGCCGCCAACAGCCCCGGCAGGTTGGGATTGCTGAGCTGCAGCACCGCCGTGTCGATCGTGGCCGGCGGCACCTCCGGGTTCAGGCGCTGCAGGGCGGAGCGCAGGCGGCCCTGGAGCACCACCTGGCGGTAGTCGGTGCGTTCGGCTTGGGAGCCATCAGGGGCCAGCTCAGGCCCAAAGGCATGGCCATAGCCGATCTCCAGGAACCACTCGATGGCTTGCTGTTCCAGATGGTCTTCTGTGATCGGAGCCATCTGTGCAGCGCGACCCAGCCAAGGGTAGCGATTGGCGCCGTAGTTTTGGCCTGCTCACCGTTACGGCCAAGCCTCAGGTCACGCTGCGGCAGGAGTTGCCGCGCCACCTCGGCGTCAAGCCGGGGGAGCAGATGGAGGTGTTTACCCGTTAGGGGGTGGCCGCAGAGCTGATCCGGTCGGATTGACGACCGGCCGATAGCATGGCTGATAGCAGCGCAGTCGACTGTGGCTCAGATCCTGATTCGCCAGCTGGATGAGCGCGTGGTGGCCATCCTGCGTGCCCAGGCGCAGCGCCGCGGGGTTTCCCTGGAGCAAAGCCTGCGCGACCTGCTCACCGCCGCCGCCGCCGAACAGGACGAGGTGAAGCAGCGGCTGGCCCTGCTGCGACGCCAGACCCCAGCGCAGGGCCGGCAGCTGGATGTGGCGGCCCTGATCCGGGAGGGTCGTGAGCAGTGCTGAGCCGCCCGTGTCCGAGCCACTGCTCTGGGTGGTGGACGCCTCCGTGGCGTTCGGCTGGTTCGTGGAAGTTTCCGCCAGTGCGCAAGCGGTGCGCCTGCTCGACGCGGCGCCGCCGGCACGCCTGCTGGCGCCGGATCTGGTGCTGGTGGAGCTGCTCAATGCCGGCTGGAAGGCCTGGCGTGCGGGCGCCATCACCGAAGAGCAGTTCCAGGGCATCGCCGCGTTGGCGCCAGGGTTGTTCTCAGAACTGGTACCAGCGGCGACCCTGTTGCCGGCGGCCCGGCGCTGGAGCCAGCGGCTCGATCATCCGGCCGACGACTGCTTGTATCTGGCGCTGGCGGAAGCCCGCAACACGCGCCTGATCACGCGGGATCAGCGGCTGCTGAGGCGGTTGGGGAAAGATCCGCAGGCCGCTGGGCTGGCTGTGGCTCTGGAGGCGTGGTGAGGCTTCGGCCTCTCCACCGCGTGAACCCTCCCTCGAACAGCTGGACAAGGCTCAAGCCCCTGAACCCGAGGGCAACACCTGCCAGGAACCCGAGCGTGGCGAGCCCTGACGCCGCAAGCGGCCTTGTCGTTGCAGGGCAGCCAGATGCTTCTCGATCGCCCGCTGGCTGATGCCGAGCCGCTCCCCCAGCTCCCTGGCGGAGAGCCTGGGCTGGGCGCTGAGCAGCTCCAGGACCTCCAGCTCCCTTGGGGAGGGCATCTCCGAACCGATCTCCGAACTCATTTCCGAACCAGCCGTTGCGGAAGTCCCCTGCGTCCGGATCGCCTCCCGCAGAGCGTCCTCGATCGCGGTGAGGAGGGTCGAGACGAACGGCTCCAGCTCTCCCTGCTGATCGGCCTGGCCCAGGCTCTCGTAGTACCCCTGTTGCCTGGCCCGGATCACCTCCTCGATCGGCAGCCAGGCCAGCAGAGGATTCCAGCGGCTGAGGATCAGGGTCTGCCACAGCCGGCCGAGGCGGCCGTTGCCATCGGCGAAGGCGTGAATGAACTCCAGCTCGTAATGCACGACGCAACTGGCCAGCAGCGGATGCCAGTCGCTGCGCTCCAGCCAGCCGAGCAGGTCAGCGACCAAGGCAGGGATTCGAGAGGCCGGGGGCGCCATGTGCACCAGTGCTTCCCCCCGGTAGATCCCGACGCCGCCGCGGCGGAAGCGGCCTGGGCGATCCATCAGGCCCGCCATCAGCAGTCCGTGGGCTTCTAACAGGTGCTTCTGACTGCAGGGATTCCAGCGGGGCAGGGCCTCGTAGGCGCTGATGGCATTGCGCACCTCTTGAATGTCGCGGGCAGGGCCAAGTACCCGCTTGCCATCGAACAGGGCGGTCACCTGATCGAGGCTGAGGCTGTTCCGCTCGATCGCCAGGGAGGCCTGGATGGTGTGGATGCGGTTCTCACGACGCAGCCGAGGCGAAGGAGAGCGCTCCTCCCGGGCACTCCAGCGCCCCAGGGCCTCGGCGATGGCGGCCACCTGGCTCAGCAATGCCGGGGTGAACGTCAGTGGCGGGGCGTAGGTGTCGCGGGGATCGGGCCCGCATCGCTCAGCCATCGTGGTCTTCGAGCAGGGCCATCACCAGGCGAATCATCAGGTCTTTCTGTTGGGCTGCGCTTTCGGCGATCAACAGGGCGAGGGCGGCCATGCCGTTGTCGGCGATGCGGGGCTGGCCATCGGGCAAAAGCAGTAGCTGATTGCGGCGCAGGAATTCCAGGAACAGCAGGGTGCCGATGCGTTTGTTGCCATCGGCGAAGGGGTGATCCTTGATCACGAAGTAGAGCAGATGGGCGGCCCGCAGCTGGGCTGTGGGATAAAGCGGTTGGCCATCGAAGGTCTGCTCGATCGCGCCGAGGATGCCGGCCAGCGCCTGGCGGTTGTCCTGCCCAAACAAGAGTGTGGCCTCGCCGCAACCGGCCAGATCAGCACGCAGGGTTGCGATGGCGCGCTGGGCCTCGGCCAATCCCAGGGCCTCCGGAAGGCCTTCCGCTTCGGCCGCGGCTGGCGCAAGCCGATCCTCGTCGTAGGCGAGCAACCAGCGCCAGGCGCGGCTGTAGCGCTGCACCACCTCCAGCACCGCCTGGCCTTCATCGCCCACCAGGCCCCGGGCGCAGAGGGTGCGGGCCATCAGGGCCAGGGCCTGCTGCAGATCGCCAAGGCCCCGTTCCTGCAGGCGGCGTTGATGGAGCGTGTAGCCCTGGATCAGATGCTGGCGCAGCACCTGGGTGGCCCAGATGCGGAACTGCGTGCCGCGGGCCGACTTGACGCGGTAGCCCACGGAGATGATCACATCGAGGTTGTAGAAATCAACCTGCCGTTGGATCAGCCTGGATCCCTCCGTTTGAACCTGTGCAAATTTTGCACACGTTGAAACCGGCTCCAGTTCGCCATCCTTGAAGACGTTGCCGATGTGCTTGCTGATCACCGAGCGTTCCCGGCCAAACAGCTCCGCCATCTGGGCCTGACTCAGCCAGACGGTGTCAGCCTCCAGGCGCACCTCCAGCGACACCTGGCCATCGGCGGCCTGGAACAGAACGATCGGGTCGTCAGGCTGCTGCTCCAGATGCACTGCCGGGATGACTGCCATCAGACACCTGCCTGCTCCAGCAGTTTCTCGGCATCAGGGATCCGCAGCTCGCCGGAGATGAGTTTGGGGAGGAGGGTGTCACGCAGAGGTGCCAGTGTTCGAGACTGGTCAGTTAAAGCATGAATCTTGCCCCACAGGCCAGAGGCAACCCCTTCGAAATGAGCCCGCAGAGGCAGAGGGGGTGTGAGAACGGGATAGTCGGGAAATTCCGTTAATGGCGTCCGGTTCACCGTCGCACCATGAATGCAGCGTTCGTTGATGATTTTTTGGAACGGAGCAGCGATGAACTGATGAAACCAGAAATGAGGACACCCATTCTTTAGCAGTGGCCTTATGAGTGCCATTCGTCTGCCCAGGCAGCATTTCAGCTTTGGTGGAATTAGCGCGAACAGGCCTAACGCTGCTTCGTAAGTAAAGACAATGTCATGGGGCTGAGGTGCCACTCGCCTTGTCCAAGCTTCCCATTCATTGTCGTGAATCAGCCGAATCTCTTCTAGTGAAATTGTGGTTCCCGTCATGTTCTTGATTCCGAGAAAGACATTCCCTGTATCGGATTCAGCTGGCGTTGCATGCGGACCGTCAAAGATGGCAGAAGCGACTTCGGCTACTGTCTGCACCTCCCACCCCCTCGGAATATCCCCCAGCTCCGACTCCTCAAACGAATCAGGAAACAGATCGCTGATCTCATCCGGCAACCCCGTGGGGCGACCTTCGGCCTTGGCTCGGACAGGATCGAAATCCACAAACCACGACTGGAACAGCGCCTTGGCCATCGCCTCCAGGGTTTCGTTGGTCTTGCGGTTGAGTTCGATCTTGTCGTCGAGGCTGCCGAGGATATGGGCGATTGCTTTTTGCTCTTTAAGTGGGGGGATTGCCGTCTCAAGTTCGTGTAGGTGATTTCTATTTACGCCTGGAACTGCCGCCTTATCTGAGCAACTATTGAAGTCAACCCCTCTCAAGTGATAGGAAATATATCTTGGGTCATTGCCCTTGAAGTCCTTTACGTATAGGGTCGTATTTAGCGGAAAGAAATCCTGAGTCACATAGTAAACGTTTCCAATGGTTCCATACCGACCAGTGACGACACCTGGTGCTTTTACCATCACCACGTTGTGATAATCGGATATTCCAGATGATGAGACGATAGGCACGGTGCCTTGCTCTCGTGTCTGCCTTGGTAGGTCGTAACCTCTTTGCAAAGTTATGACATCACCCAAGTGACACTGAACCCACTCAGAACTCATATCCCAACCTCCTCGGATTCTCGGCAGTCTGCTGACCCAGGCCCATCCTCTTCGTCTGCCAGATCTCGAATCACCTCTGCCAGTCTTTTCTGCCACTCCTTTAACTCCCCCACCACAAACGCCGCCAGCTCCGGCGCTCCTACCGGATTCTCCCAGTCACTGAGCTGATCACAGCGCGCCATCGCCGCGTCCAGCTCCGGCCAGCGGTGGCGCAGGTTTGGATCCTGCAGCAGCGCCACCCGCAGGGCTTCGCGCACGATCGACAGCTGACGCTCCACCGCCGAGCGGGTGAGGTCGTCGTTCAGGCGTTCCCGTGGCTCCGAGGCGATGTACCGCTGGATCGATGCCATCGCCTGTTGCGCATCTTGGAGGCGCTGAGATGATGTTTTCGCCATGTCAAGAGGCCTGGTTCCATGACGGCATCACAGCGATCATGCAGCCGTGTCGACATAGTGCACTTGGCAACTGGCGGCGGGGATCGGCAGGCCATCGTCGCGAAGACCGTCCAGGTGGAAGCGGATCGCGGCACTGATTTCAGACTCCACTTCAGCGATCGAATCGCCGGTGGCCACACAGCCCGGCAGATCGGGCACAAAGGCCGAGTAGTTGGAAGGGGTCTTTTCGATCACCACGGCGTACTTCATGAGGTGTCCCTGCGTAGACCGGCTTGCTTCAGAATACTCAGTACCGTGCCGATGGCGAGGTCGCTGCTCGGCTTGCCTGCCACCGTGACCCTTCCCGGCTTGGTGGGGTGTTTGAACTGGCGATGGCTTCCTCGTTGGGCAACCTGAACCCAGCCATCGGCGCGGAGCCTATCCAGCATCTCTGAGACTTTGATCGGCATGGAGAGTAGAAAGCTGTTGATGGCCAGCTATGATGGGAATGCTGCAGTCATGACTCCGGATAAATCACAACCCCCACCCGCTCGATGTGCTCCAGCAGCGGCGCGAAGCGGATCTGCTCCAGCGCCTGCACATCGAAGCGATAGGGCAGCGGCAGCTCCTCCAGCTCGGCGGCGATGGCTTCGGCGCCCAGCAGCCCCAGCTCACCGCTGAGGGCCAGGTCCACATCCGAGCGCTCGTGATGGGTGCCCTTGGCACGGGAGCCGAACAGGGTGGCGCACTGGACTTCGGGATACAGGCGCAGGACGGAGCAAATGAGCTCCAGTTCGGAGGGTTGCAGGGGAGGGTTGGTCATCAGTCCTCGCTCACCGTGGCGATGCCATGGTTCGTGAGCTGCCGACGGATCAGTTCGCTGGTGACCCCATAGTGATTGGCGATCTGGTCCAATTCATCCCCGCTGACGACTGGTCCGCTGATCGTGGCCCTGAGTTCGGCGGAAGGGGCGAGCAGCTCGGCGGCAAAGGCTCTGTTGCGCTTCTGCTCAGATGTCAAGCCTGTGGTGACGAGACCTTCGCGGCGAGGGGTGGGCCAGAGATACAGACCAAGAGCACGAGCCATCAGGAAACGGCGGCGCTCGGTCGAGCCGGATGCCAGCACAAAGCCGGGTCCACCACAGCCATTAGGGCCGAAATAACCGACGAACTCTCGCACGCCATCCCATGGGCTCTGCCTCATGATTCCGCTATCGTCCCCCACCAGCTGGCGCAACAGCGCCTGAGGAGCATTTTCGCCGACGCGATCACTCATCTGAGCTCTCACACTGTGCGCAAGGGCATAGCCCTGAATCCACGGCATGTCGTGGAGAGGCAGAGAAACTGTGGCAATTCTCCTCTTGAGATCGCAGAGTTCATCGAGGGACGCTGTCTGGCTCTGGCTCTGAGATTGGGCCTGTTTCAGCAGATGCAGATGATGGCCCAGCTGCTCCAGTGTGGTGCTGCAAGCCGATTGAAAGAAGTCGGCCTGCAGATCCGCCGGCACCTGTTCTGCAACATTGATCAGCGCTTTACTGAAGGCCTCGGGCAAGTCGTAGGGATCAAAGCCCAATGACGCGGCACATCGGCAAAAGGATTGCTCCTCTGCATCGGCGTTGAGAATGGCCTGCCAGTCCTGCTGCAGTCTTGTCTCCTGAAGACCTTGCTCCTCAAGCCGAGCCACCACGCTACTGATGAAGCTGCTTAGAGCATCCTGAACTGCCGATGTCTCAAACCAGCTTGAGCCGCGCGCTGGAAAGGAGAGATGCTGGTGATGCAGATCCTCGGATTGCCACTGCAGCTGCACCCACTCTCCTGCAGGCAGCACGGTGAGGGCAGGCAGGGCAAAGCCTTCGCGAGCACTCGCGATGCAATGGCGGCCCGTAAAGGCGGCACGATCGGGCATATCGCTGCGTTCGGCTTCACTCCACAACGTCCACCAGTGGCTTGCAAGCCACTCCGCCAGCGGATAGATCGGCAACACCACGTAGTCACGCCACGAGCGCACCCGGTGGTCGATGACGCGCGTGATAGCGGTGCCATCCACCAGAATTTCCAACCTGGCCCATGTCGCCCTCAATTCAGCGCCCTGGGCTCCTCCAGGATCTTCCCAGTCAAAGTGGAGTTCAAGAGTGCTCATGGGAGATGTGACGCAGGCCTGCGGGAACTTCAGACTCGTTCAAGGGATATCCCTTGTAGCACCCCTGCTCGCGATTCACGAGCCTGGCTTCGTATGTGATCCCACTTGGCTCGTCTCGATACCAAACATAACGAGGAAAGTCGCCTTCGAAGAACGCTGAGTAGTTGCCCGCCTGAACGGCAGTTTGCAGCCATTGGTTCACTGTGAGCTGATCTCTGGCCAGGCTGCGGCTGCAAATGGAGGCATCGGCCCGAGGCCGTGGATGTCCTGCGAAGGAGGGTGTGTCTTTGTGCTCAGGGCTGCCGACGTACGACACTGGCTTCAACATGGTCGGCCAATCAGTAGCGGAGTCTTCGATCAGGCGACGCTGCAGTGGACGTTTTCGCCTTGGAGCTCTCATGGCGCCTCAAACCCCAGCCAGGCCAGATTACGGGCAATCGCCGCATCCAGCTTCGCTCCCTCGTCCTGCTGCTGCTTCAGCAGGGCCGTGAGCCGCTTCATCTTCTGCTCAAACGGCTCGCCATCCTCCTCCTGCTCCGTTGCACCCACATAGCGGCCAGGGGTGAGCACAAAGCCGTTCTTCTCGATCTCCTGCAGTTTGGCGGAGTAGCAGAAGCCGGGGACATCCTCATAGCTCTGCTGCACCTCCCCATTGGCTCGCCAGGCATGAACCGTGGCAGCGATCCGGTCGATGTCGGCCTGGGTCAGCTCCCGGTTGGTGCGGCTGGTCATCGTGCCCAGCTGGCGGGCGTCGATGAACAGCGTCTCGCCCCGGCGATCACGCCCATGTTTGGTCTTGTCCTTGCACAGGAACCAAACGCAGGCCGGAATCTGGGTGTTGAAGAACAGCTGGCTGGGCAGAGCCACCATCGCCTCCACGACTTCGCCCCGCACCATGGCCTCCCGGATCTGCCCCTCACCGCTCTGGTTGGAACTCATCGAGCCATTGGCCAAAATCACACCGGCCTGACCGTCTGGCTTGAGTTTCCAGAGGATGTGCTGCAACCAGGCATAGTTGGCATTGCCTGCGGGCGGACGGCCATACACCCAGCGGGGATCGTTGTCGTACTTCTCGCCACCCCAGTCCGAGATGTTGAACGGTGGGTTGGCCTTGATGTAGTCAAACTTCAGATCGGGGAACTGATCGCGGGCGAAGGTGTCGGCCGGCTCCTGGCCCAGATCAGCGGCAAAACCCCGGATCGCCAGGTTCATGGCAGCCAGCCGCCAAGTGGTGGGGTTGCTCTCCTGGCCGTAGATCGAGATGTCATCAATCCGGCCGCCATGCGACTGCACGAACTCCTCACTGGAGACGAACATCCCCCCCGACCCACAGCAGGGGTCGTACACACGCCCTTTGTGCGGTGCCAGCACGGCCACCAGCAGCTTCACGCCTGAGGGAGGGGTCAGGAACTCGCCGCCCTTCTTGCCCTCCGCCAGAGCGAACTGACCCAGGAAGTATTCGTAGATCTTGCCGATCGGGTCACCCTGTAGGGCCTCGTCCTGCTTGAAGCCGATCGTGGAGATCAGATCCACCAGCTCGCCCAGGCGGCCGGGCTCCAGCTGGGCCGCCCCGAAGCGTTTGTCGAGCTTGCCCCGCAGCTTCTCGTTCTCGTTCTCGATCGCCACCAGGGCCCGGTCAATCCGCTGGCCGATGTCCGGCTGCTTGGCCTGGGCCCGCAGCTCCTCCCAGCGGGCCTCCGCAGGCACCCAGAACACGTTGTCCTGGGTGTAGTAGTCCCGGTCCTCCAGGGCGGCCTGATGGTCGGCCGGATCATCACCGAGGTAGTAGTCGGAATCCGAGTTGCTCACCTTGGCCAGCACCTCCTGCTGGTGCTCGCTGAAGCTGTCGGAGATGTACTTGAGGAAGATCAGCCCCAGCACCAGATGCTTGTATTCCGCCGCATCCATCTGGGCCCGCAGCTTGTCGGCCGCCGCCCAGAGCACCGCCTTGAAGTCCTTGGGGGCGGCCTCCTTCTTGGCTCGGCCTCGGCCATTCCCTGCAGGGGCTGGAGCTGCCGGAGCTTCGTAGCGGCTGCCGCCCTCGATGCCCTCAGCCAGGCCAATGGCGCCACCACGCCCCCGCCCCTTGCGGATCAGGCCCAGCCCCAGCAGGCGCTCCTTGATCGCTTCGTACTCCTCGTCGCTGACCTGTCGCTCTGCTGCCCGGCTCAGGGCCTCCCGTGCGGACAGGTTGCCGATGGTGCTGCCGTCACCGGGCAGTACCTCCAGCAGCAGGTCGCCCAGGTCGTCGTCGCTGGCTTCAGGGGTGGTGAAGGTCGCTGAGTCGGCCACAGGGTCGCGGTGCTTGCACCCATCTTGCCCTGAGGGACTGGGGTCTACCCCCTGACTGACCGACACTTCTCGCCTGAGACGCTGATGAGACAAGCGCTGGCACGCTGTGATCCAGCGGCGGTGGCAGGTCAACCTTCGAGATCCAGGGGAGCCGCTGGTTCTGCTGGCTGGACTGGCTGGGGATGCAGGGTTCCAGCTTTCGCAGGGGGATGGGCGCCCAGGCGAGCAGCGTTTTGCTGGAATCAGCCACGCCTTGCTGCATCCAGCTCAGACCGATCCGCAGGCGGCCGTAGTCGCGTTTGATGCCCAGCGGTAGCTGCTCGAATGAACGGCCAGTCTGCTCCCGCAGTTGGCGCCATTCGGGTTGGCGGGCCAGGAACTTCTCCACGTAGTGGCCATTCGAGGTTCCACTCCACCAGCTGGCCGAGCCGATCCTTGAGGGGGCAGGGCATCAGCCAGCGGGGTGCCGTCATCTGCGCACCGCAGGTTTTCCGATAGCTGCACCAGAGGCGTCACGATCCGGCCTCATCGAGCTTGGCGGAGAGGTGCTGCAGCTCCACCGGCCGCAAGCCGTACTGGGTGAGCAGGCGGATGACGTTCGCCCACTGCGGATTGCGAGCGTGGATCGCTTCGGGCATGGGGGTGGTGCGCACACCAGGCGTGTGCAAACCGTGTGCAAAATTGCTCCCCCAGCCTACTCTGAGTTCCTTGCGCTTCCCCCAGACTCCCTGCCCTAGAAGGGATCTCAAGTCTGGCTCGGATTTTTCGGATTTGTATCACCCAAATGACCCGTGGGGCCTGGAAGGGCCCCTTTCACGTGTTTGGGGCTGGGGTCTTGCCGTTGGCGGGTCGGCGTTGAACCGTGATCGTGTCGAGGCTGAATGGCGCGGCAAGAGGGGCCAGCCACGCACACCGGCCACCGGCCACCGCCCGCGAGACACGCTGCAGTACGCTTGAACCACTTGCCTGGTGGGGCCGATGCTGGCCACGGTGCTGATCGACGGCAACAACTTCTACGCCTCCTGCGAGGCCCTGTTCGACCCGGCCGTGGCGGGCCGCCCGTTGGTGGTGCTCTCCAACAACGATGGCTGTGTCATCTCCCGCAGCCGCGAAGCCCGCGCCCTCGGCATTGCCATGGGAGTGCCCTACTTCCAACTCCGCGACAGCCTGCGCCGCCAGAACGTGATCGTGCGCAGCTCCAATTATAGCCTCTACGCCGATATGAGCCAGCGCCTGATGGCGACCCTGGAGCTTTGGGTCGAGGAGCTGGAGATCTATTCGATCGATGAAGCCTTCGGTTGTCTGCCAGCACCCCGCCGCGGTGGCGAGGTCAGCCTCGAGGGTTGGGGGCGCCAGCTGCGCCAGGAGGTGTACCGCCAGCTGGGACTGCCGGTGGCGGTCGGCATCGCCTCCACCAAGGTGCTGGCCAAGATCGCCAATCGCATCGCCAAGACAGAGCCGATCCATCGCGGCGTGTTCGATCTGCTGGCGGTGGCGACGGTCGACCCCTGGCTGGCGGCGCTGCCGGTGGAGGATGTTTGGGGCATCGGCCGACGCCTGGCCCGCTGGTGCCGCCTGCGGGGCATCAGCACCGCCCTCGACCTGCGCGATCGCCCCAGCGGCGAGCTGCGCCAGCGCTGCGGCGTGGTGGGCGTGCGCCTGCAGCGGGAGCTGCGCGGCCAGGCCTGCCTGCCGCTGGTGCAGCTGCCGCCGGCGAAGCGGGAAACCTGTGTCAGCCGCAGCTTCGGCAGGCCGGTGCAGAGCCTGGTGGAGCTGCGCCAGGCGGTGGCCACCTACCTCAGCCGGGCGGCCGAGAAACTGCGGCGCCAGCAGCAGCTGGCCGGCTCGATCACGGTATTCGTGCGCAGCAACCGCTTCGATGGCACGCCCCTGCAGGCGGAGGCCGCCAGCGTGCGGCTCCCCCTGCCCAGCAACGACACCGCCACGCTGCTGCAGGCGGCCCTGCCGCTGACGGAGCGGCTGTTCCGCCCCCGCAAACCCCTGTACAAGGCTGGCGTCGTGCTGCGCGACCTGCAATCCGAGACCTGGCTGCAACAGCACCTGCTGGCCCCCCTGCCAGCGGCGCAGCAACGCCGCCGCGAGGCCCTGATGGCCTGCGTCGATGCCCTCAACCACCGCTTTGGCCGCGGCACGGTGCAGTGGGCCGCCTGTGGCTTGCAGCCCCGTTGGACCATGCGCCGCTCACGCCTCTCCAGCGCCGCCACCACCCGCTTGGCCGACATCCCGGTGGTCCGCTGCGGTTGAACACCAGCCGCCGCACGTCCTCAAACGCCGTTGAACAGGCAGGCGATCTGGTTGCGGCCATTGCTCTTGGCCAGATGCATCGCCTGATCGGCCCGTTGCAGCAGGTCGAGGAAGGATCCGTCGCCGCGACCCAGGGCCGAGACGCCACCGCTGATGTGCAGCTGAAAATCCGAGCGGCTATGCACGCCCTGCATCGCTGCCACGGCGGCCCGCAGCCGTTCCGCCAGATCGAGGGCCTCGCTGGCGGGCATGCCGACCAGCAGCAGGGCATATTCGCCATCGCCGATGTGACCGGCGTAGTCCTGCTCCCGCAGCAGGCCCGTGCTGAGCCGGCAGAGATCCAGCAACACCGCATCGCCGGCCTGATGTCCCCAGCGGATGTTGATCTGGCGGAAGTTGTCGAGGTCGAAGCAGAGCAGTGACAACTCCTTGCCCTCCTGGCGACAGCGCTCGAATTCCCGCTGGCCGATCTGGAGAAACGCCCGGCGGGTGGGTAGACCGGTGGTGGGGCAGAGATGGGCGAGGCGGCGCAGCTCCAGTTCGCGCATCACCAGTTCACCCAGCCAGCACAGCTGCTGGCGCTGGGTGTCATCGAGCGGTGGTCGGGGCTGGCTGTCGATCACGCAGAAGGAGCCGAGATTATGGCCGAGGCTGCTGCGCAGTGGTGCCCCGGCGTAGAAGCGCACATGGGGATCGTTGAGCACCAGGGGGTTGTTGGCGAAGCGCTCATCCGCCAAGGCATCGGGAATCACGAACAGATCGTCTCCGGCGATGGCGTGGGCGCAGAAGGCCATCTCGCGCGGTGTTTCCTTCACCGTCAGTCCCTGCTGGGACAAAAACCACTGGCGATCGGCATCCACCAGGGAGATCACGGCGATCGGCGTCTGAAAGATCGAGGCGGCCAGCTGCACCAACCGTTCGAGGTGCTCATCGCTGGGGGTGCCGATGATGCCGTAGCGCTCCAGATCGCGCAGGCGTTGCTCCTCATCACAGGGGATGGGGTAGTCGGGATAGGGGGCCATGCAAAGCGGCAACGCCATCG
Source organism: uncultured Cyanobium sp. (assembly GCA_964402615.1). Lineage (GTDB taxonomy): Bacteria > Cyanobacteriota > Cyanobacteriia > PCC-6307 > Cyanobiaceae > Cyanobium. The sequence continues at coordinate 13,762 of CAYOCW010000042.1, forward strand.
CCAAGGTAGGCCCGCTGTGGGGGAACCCCCACACGGCGCGGCGCCGCCGCAGGACCGCTACCGCAACGGCGCACCATCCCAGCGGGCTGTGGTGGCGGAGGGCGCAGCCGCAAGCCCCGCCCCGCGTTTGGCTCAGGCCGCCGGCAGGGCAGCCCCGAGCTCGTAGCCGGCGCAGCGCTGTTGATCAAGCTGCTCCAAGTAGTGGCGCTCGCTGTAGTAAGCCTCCTGATACCGCAAGGCATCGACATTGAGCTGGGCGAACAGCGCCTCGATGCGCTGCTCCATATCCAGAGGCGGTGTCTGCATCGCTCCTGCGTCCAAGGCAGCGTCTTGCGGCGCGCTCTGCGGCTGGGTTTCAGCCGGCGTGACGATGGATCCAGCCGGATCCTGGCCGTCCAGCGCCGCCATCAGTCGGGCCAGGCAGCTTTCAATCGTCACCAGCCGCTGGGCCTTCCAGGCCTCCAACAGATGCTTGCAGCGCCGCAGACAGCGGAGGCGCTCCAGCGAAGCGGTGGCGCCGCGCAACTGCAGCTGGGGCTGGGCCAGGGTGATGCGCTGCAACTCGCTGGGCTCCAGCAACGGCGTTAGCCGCCGCGCCAGGTCCGCGTCCTCCAACAGCAGGCGATCGTTGAGCAGGCGCGACAACGACAGCAGCGCCAGCGGCTGTCCCGAATCGAGCCCGCGGTTGATCGCCTCCAGCTGTTGCGAGCCGAGTTGTTCTTCCTCGATCTCGCCGATGCAGGCCCAGAGCAAGCGATGGGGCTGCAGGGCGAAATCATCCAATTCGCGACGTCGCAATTCGGCCCGAATCGCCCCCCGCCAGGCTGGACAGTGCAGGTAGAGGCGCAAGATCTCCGCCTCGGCCTGCTCCCGGTGGCTGGCCTGCCCCGGCTGTTCCCAGCGAGCCGATCGCCCGTGCCAGCGCTGGCCCTGCA
>CAYOCW010000043.1:0-9159 GCA_964402615.1 uncultured Cyanobium sp.
GAGCTCTACTGGTTCTGCCGCCCTGAAGACTCCGAGGCGGCCCATGAGCAGCTCACCCGCGACGCCGAAGGCGTGCTCGAAGCCCTGGAGCTGCCCTATCGGCGCATCGAACTGTGCAGCGGTGATCTGGGTTTTTCCGCCACCCGCACCTTCGATCTGGAGGTCTGGCTGGCGGGGGCGGGCAGCTATCGCGAGATCTCCAGCTGCAGCAGCTGCGGCGACTTCCAGGCCCGCCGCGCCAACATCCGCAGCAAGGAAGCCAAAGGCACCCGTTTGGTGCACACCCTCAATGGCAGTGGCCTGGCGGTGGGGCGGACGATGGCCGCCTTGCTGGAGAACGGCCAGCAGCCGGATGGTTCCGTCCTCCTTCCCCAGGCCTTGGCGCCCTATTTCGGCAGCGACCGTCTGGCCTGAAGCGACGACCCTGGCGAGCCCGGCCAAGTCCGCGGTCATCGGCGAGAGCGCTGGCCGCGCTGGATCGGAGACAATGGCGCTGCCGCCCACCCCGGGAAGCCGATGGCGACCTTGCTCAGATCCCTGCCGGCCTTGGCGAGCGTTGTGCTGCTGGGTGTGGCCCTGGCGAATCCCGCCACAAGCGCCCAGCCCGGCCAGCCCGGCCAGCCCGGCCAGCCTCCCAAGGCCGCCCGGCTGGCTTTGGCCCGCCATCTCACGGCCCGCGGCGCTCGGGTCTACACCGCCTACTGGTGCCCCCACTGCCAGATGCAGAAAGCCATGTTCGGGGCCGATGCCGCTGCGCTGCTCAACGTGATCGAATGCGCTGCCGATGCTCCTGACAATCGCCGGGAGCTCTGCAAGGCCAAGGGGATCCAAGGCTTCCCCACCTGGGAGATCCAAGGCCGCTTGCAGCCCGGGGTGCAATCCCTGGAGCAACTGGCGAACTGGAGTGGCTACCGGGGTTCGCGCAGCTTCTGAACTCAGATGAAATACATCGTTTGGGCCTGCATCAGCGCCTCGCGTTGATCCAGCAGATCCTGCAGGCTGGTGCCTTGCAGGATCGCCCCGCGGGCCGCCTCCAGGCGTTGTTCCAGCGACGCCAGCACGGCGAATTCGGAGCTTTGCCGCTCCGCGCCCGCCCGGTTGCTCGGATCCCCCTCCAGCGCTGCCACCACCTGCTGCAGCCGCACCTCGGCCGGTGGCCTGGAGAGCTGGTAGCCGCCGCGGGGACCCCGCAGGCTGCGCAGGATGCCGGCTCGCCGCAGGCTGGTCAGCATCTGCTCCAGATAGCGGTCGGGAATGCCTTGGCGCTGGGCGATCTCCGCCACCTGCAGCACGCCGCCGCCGGCATGGATCGCCGCCAGCTCGATCAGCGCCACGATGCCGTATTGCGTTTTCGCGCTCAAGGGCACGGGCAATTCTCGCTGGCACTGTGGGGATTGTGCCAGCGCCGCCGACCGGTGCGCAGCCGAGCGCAGCTGGCGGGCCCAGGCCATAGGCTGCATGGCCGGTAGCCGCTAGCTCCCGTGGACCGGTCCGCAGATCCGCCCGCTGCCGATCCTCCCTCCGGGAGCGCCACCGCAGGGCCGGGAACGCTGAATCGGACGGCACCAACCCGAAGCGCTGTCCCGTCGCTGGCGTCGCCCGCCGTCGATCGCGGGGGCGCCACCAGGTTCTGGCGGCTGCTGCCACCGGCTTGGCGACCGCTGGTCTTGCTGCTGCCGATCGCCGCGGCCCTGGTGTTGCGAGGCCTCCACAACAGCAACGCCACACCGCCCCGCCGTCCGCCCCCCCTGGTGGAGACCGCCGCCGTGATGCGCGGGCCTCTGGAGATCCGTGATCCGATCAGCGCCGAGGTGAGGCCGCTGGTCTCGGTGGAGGTAAGGCCCGAAGTGGATGGCACGATCCAGCGCCTGTTCTTCCAAGAGGGCACGCTGGTGCGCCGCGGCCAACCGCTGGCGCTGATCAATCCCACGCCATACCAGGTGGCGCTGGACCAGGCCGAGGCCAACGCTGGCCGCGCCCGCGCCCGCTTGGCCGAAGCCCGCGCCCAGCAGCGCTTGGCGGCGGCCCAGCTCAACCTCGCCGCCGCCCGGGCCCGCCGTTACAGCGGCCTCAGCCGCGAAGGGGCCCTCAGTCGTGATGACGAGCAGAACTTCCTGACCCAGGAGCAGGTGGCGCGAGCCAACCTGGCGGCTCAGGCCGGCGCCGTGGCCAGCGCCGTGGCCGATCTGCACGCCGCCCGGGCCGCCGCGGCCGCCGCCCGCATCAATCTCGATCACACGCTAGTGCGGGCGCCGATCTCGGGCCGCATCGGCCAGCAGCGCATCAACCTGGGCAACCTGGTGCGGGAGCAAGAAAACCGGCCGTTGGTGGTGATCAACCAGATCAGGCCATTGGATGCCGTGTTCGCGGTGGCGCAGCAGCGGAAGGGCCAGGTGCAGGTGGGGCAAACGCTGGCGTTTGCCGGTCGCGGCGGCCTGCGGGGCCGGGTGATCTCCATCGACAACACCACCAACGCCAGCACCGGCACCGTGATGGTCAAGGCTCGGCTGGAGGGCGATAGCGCCCAGCTCACCCCCGGTGAGATCCTGGAAGGCAGCCTGCTGCTGCGGCGCCTGGAGGCCAGCCTGCTGCTGCCCGACAAGGCGATCCAGCAGGGCCAGCGGGGCCCGTTCGTGTACGTGGCCCGAGGCGGCAAGGCCGTGTTGGTGCCGGTGCGGATCATCGCCAGCGACCAGGGTCGCAGCGCCGTGCGGGCCAACCTGGAACCGGGGGATCCGGTGGTGGTGGCCGGCCAGTTCAACCTCCGCCCTGGCGGGCCGCTGCGGACGGCACCGGCGCGGGGAGCAGCGGGGCGCCAAGGCGACACCAGCAGCAACGACGGCAACGCAGCCGGGCGCCCGCGATGAATCTCTCCGCGGCGGCGATCCGGCGGCCGATCGCCACGACCCTGCTCACCCTGGCGCTGCTGGTGGCCGGGCTGGTGGGCTACAGCCAACTGGCGATCAGCGACCTGCCCAACATCGACTTTCCCACCCTGCAGGTGAATGCCAGCTTGCCCGGTGCCGACGCCGAAACGATGGCCAGCGCCGTGGCCCTGCCGCTGGAGCAGCAGTTCTCCAGCATCGCGGGCCTGAGCGCGGTGACCTCCAGCAGCACCCAGTCGAGCAGCCAGATCACGCTGCAGTTCGATCTGGATCGCGACATCGATGCCGCCGCCCAGGACGTGCAGACCGCCATCTCTCAGGCCCAGCGCCAGCTGCCCAGCGGCATGCCAGCGCCGCCGTCGATCCGCAAGGTGAATCCGGCCGAGCAGCCGATTCTGTTTCTGGTGCTCAGCTCCTCCGTGTTGCCGCTCTCTGAGGTGAATCGGGCGGCGGAAGTGCAAATCGCCCAGCGGTTGTCGATGCTGCCCGGGGTGGCCCAGATCAATGTCTTCGGGGCGCAGCGCTATGCGGTGCGGGTCAAACTCAGGCCCCAGGAGCTGGCGGCTCGCCGGCTGGGGGTTAACGATGTGGTGCAAACGGTGCGGGAGGGAAACTCCAGCATCCCCGCCGGCACGCTCTACTCCCCGCAGCGCACCTATGCGCTTCGCGACAACGGCCGCCTTCAGGATGCCGCCGGGTTCGCGCAGCTGGTGGTGGCCTATCGCGATGGGGCGCCGATTCACCTGCGGGATGTGGCCGACGTGAGCGACAGCGTGGCCAATGAACGGTTGGCTAGCCGTTACAATGGTGTGCGCTCAATTGTGCTGGCAGTGCAACGCCAGCCCGGCAGCAATGCCGTTGCAATTAGCGATGCCATCCGTGCCGAGCTGCCGGAACTCAGGAAACGCATTCCCGCAGCGATTACGGTTGATATTCTCTACGATCGTGCCGAAAGTATTCGCGCCTCGATCGATGAAGTGCAGCAGTCGCTCATCCAAAGCGTGCTGTTGGTGGTGGCGGTAGTGGTGATGTTCTTGGGTTTCACCACCACCGCCTTGATCCCGGCGGTGGCGATCGCCGTGTCGCTGATCGGCACCTTTGCCGTGATGGCCCTGCTGGGCTTTTCGCTGGACAACCTGTCGCTGATGGCCCTCACCCTCAGCGTCGGCTTTGTGGTGGACGATGCCGTGGTGATGGTGGAGGTGATCGCCCAGCGCCTGGAGGCCGGCCAGCCCCGCCGCCAAGCCGCCCTGGATGGAGCCGCCGAAATCGGGCCCTCGATCGTGTCGATGACGCTGTCGCTGATGGCGGTGTTTCTGCCGATCTTGTTGATGGGCGGTCTTTTGGGTCGCCTGTTCCGCGAATTCGCCATCACCTTGAGTGTGGCGATCCTGTTCTCGGGCCTGCTGGGGTTGACCCTGACCCCGATGCTCAGCTCCCGCTTCCAGCGCCTGCCGCAGGCGCCTCGCCAACCCTGCACGTCGGCCGATCCCGCAGCGCCGCGGCGTCGACCGTTGCAGCCGCTGCGACGGCTGCAGTTCGCCCTCGAGATGGCTCTGCTCCGCTTCAACCGCGGCTTCGATCGCCTCACCGAGCTCTACGGCCGCTCGCTGGCCCGGGCTCTGCAGCAGCCGCGCCCCACCCAAGCGCTGTCGCTGCTGCTGATTCTGCTGACCGTGGTCTGCTTCCAGCTGATCCCCAAAGGCTTCATCCCCGATGCCGATGCCGGCCAGATCACCGTCTCCACCCAGGCTGCCGAAGGGGTCAGCTTTGCGGACATGGCACGGATGCATGCGGTGCTGGCGAGCAAGGTGCGAGCCCATCCCGAGGTGGAGGGGGTGAACAGCACCATCGGCCAGGGCGGACCGAATGCCTCAGCCAATACCGGCCGATTGTTCATCAAGCTCAAACCCCGAGCGGAGCGGCGCTATTCAGCCCAAGAGCTGGTCAAGCGCCTGCGTCGCACCGTCAACGCTGTGCCCGGGCTGCGCGGCTTTGCGCGCCTGCCGGCGGCGGTGAACATCGGCGGCACCAGTGGGCGGGCCAAATACCAGTTCAGCTTGCAGACGCCGGAGCTGGACGATCTGGTGCCCCTGAGCCGCCAGCTGCAGGAGCGTCTGCGCGACATCCCCGGCCTGCAAGAACTCAACAACGACCTGCAGGCCGCCAACCCGCAGTTGGAGCTGGAGATCAATCGGGAGCGGGCCGCCCGATTGGGGGTGACGGTGGAAGATCTGCAGTCGGCCCTGGCGGCCAGCTATGGCGAGGGGCAGATTTCCCAGCTGCTGCGCAGCGATGGCCAGTATCCGGTGCTGGGCGGTGTGGCGGCAACCGACCAACGCAGCCGCGCCGATCTGGACAAGTTGGCGATCCGCAGCAGCAACGGCAACCTGGTGCCGCTGTCGGCGCTTAGCCAGGTGCGTGAGACGGCCGGCCTGGTGAGCGTGAATCACACCGACCAGCTGCCCAGCACCACGTTCTCGTTCAATCTGCAGCCGGGAGTCTCCCTCGATGCGGTGACACGCCAGATCCGCGAGCGCGCTGAAGCGCTGCTGCCACCCGGCAGCGCCCTCGACTTCCAAGGCGATGCCCGCGTCTTTGCGCAATCGCTCAGCGGCCTCGGCTGGCTGTTGCTGGCCTCGGTGCTGGTTGTCTATGTGGTGCTGGGGATTTTGTATGAGGATCCGATCCATCCCCTGACCGTGTTGACCTCACTGCCGCCGGCGGCGGTGGGAGGGCTGGCGATTCTGATTGTGTTTAATGCAGAGCTAAATCTTTATGGTTTCATTGGCCTGATCCTGCTGATTGGTCTCGTGAAAAAGAACGGCATCTTGATGGTGGATGTAGCCAACCAGCTGCGCCGCCAGGGGGCCGACCCGGTGGCGGCGATCCACCAGGCCTGCATCTCCCGGTTCCGGCCGATCACGATGACCACCGCGGGGGCGATCCTCGGCACCTTGCCCCTGGCTTTTGGGCATGGCGCCGGTGGTGATGTGCGCCAGTCCCTGGGGTTGGTGGTGCTGGGCGGGCTGCTGCTGTCGCAGCTGGTGACCCTCTACGCCACGCCGGTGTTCTTTGTCACCGCCGAAGCCGTGGCGAGCCGCCTGGGCCTGCGCCGCGATCTGGCCGAGGTCCAGTCCGGCGTCGGGGTGTGAACGCTGCGCCGATCATGCCCCACCACGCCGATCGCCCCACCAAGCTCTGCGCCTGCTGCGGCCGACCGTTTCAGTGGCGGCGCAAGTGGAAGCAGGTCTGGGATGAGGTGCGCTATTGCTCGGAGCGCTGCCGCAATCAAGCGCGGCGCCCCGCTCAGCGTCGAGGCAGGGCCAAGGGGGACGGCAGTCCCTGAACGCTGCAGCGCCCGGGGCGTTGTGATTCGTCCTGGTGATGGGCCCGCTTCAGCGGCCGGCAGTGGCACCGGCCGCCCGCTGCAGGCCCACGTCGACGCCCACATGCTGGTCGGGGCGGCCGGTAATCAACAGGGCTGTGCGTTGGCGGGTGGCGATCTGCCACATCCATTTGCTGAATAGAGCGATGCGGTTTTCGGTGTCCGGGATGAAGGCCAGATGGGCCAACGCCCAGACGATCCAACCGGGCAGTCCGGTGAGATGCCAGCCGCGCAGATCAGCCACGGCGTACCAGGGCCCGATCACGGCCATGCTGCCCAGATCCAGCCAGCGAAATGGCGTGCTCGTGATCCCGCGCAGGCGATTCAAGATGTCGCGCGCGACCCAGCCCCCCATTTGCACCGCCGGCCCCGCCATGCCGGGCAGCGAGCGGCCGTCGGCGGTGTGGGCATAGCAGCAGAGATCGCCGACGGCCCGGATCTCCGGATGGCCGGGGATCGAAAAGTCGGGCTCCACCAGCAGCCGTCCGCCCCGATCGATGGCACAGCCCGTGCGTTCAGCCAGCAGCTTGCCGAGGCTGGAGGCTCGCACGCCGGCGGTCCAGCAGATGGTGGCGGCTGTCAGGGTCTGTTCGCCATCGGGCCCGCAGATGCAGACGGCCCCGGCGCTGATGCCCTGGACGCGCTGGCCCAGCCGCAGTTCCACGCCGGCGGTTTCGAGGTAACGGGCGGCGGCACTGGCGAGCTTCGGCGCCATCGCGGGCAGCACCCGATCGACCAGGTCCACCAAGATCACCTTGCAATCCTCATGCTGGAGCTGTTTGAAATCGCAGCGCACAGCGCGGTGCATCAGTTCGATCAGCGAGCCGGCCAGTTCACAGCCCGCCGGCCCTGCGCCCACCACCACCACCGTCTGCAGGAAGCGCCGACGCTCAGGCGCGCGGGTCTGTTCAGCCTCCTCTAGGGCACTCAGCACGCGGCGACGAATCTCATCGGCGTGCTCCAGAATCTTCATCGGCGGCGCCAGGGGACGCCAGACCTCATGGCCGAAGTATGTGCTGCCGGAACCGCTGGCCAGGATCAGCTGGTCATAGCCGTAACGGTGATCGTTGAACACCAGCTCGCGCCGCTGCGGGTCGATGTCCACCACCTCTCCGAGCAGGATCTGGATGTTGGGGGCCTGGCCGACCATCTGACGCAAGGGCGAGGCCACATCTGCTTCGGAGACCAGGCCTGACGCCACCTGATAGAGCAGGGGCTGGAACAGGTTGAAGTTGCGCTTGTCGATCAGGGTGACTCGAACCGGTTGTCGGGCCAGCACATGACAGGCCTTCAGGCCCGCGAATCCCCCGCCCACGATCACCACATGGGGCCAGGCGCGCATGGCCTCATCGGGCGGATCCAGTTCCAGGAAGAAACGTTCCACCGACCTGGTTCTGAACAGCGATTGGACTGTACGAACCAGGGGGCAGGTCAGCGGTAGCAAAGCTGACCAGCGCGATCCTGAAGGGCGATGGCCAGCGCCGCTGCAGGGGTGGTCGACCAGCGACATCGTCCCCGATAGCGCAACGGATGCTCGGCAGCGACCTGCGCTCCTCCGCCGGTCGGCTCAGCGTTCGAGGCCATCCGGGGAAGGCCAGGCTTCCTTGCACTGATTCGACAGTCCGTCGCCGCTGCTTCGGTGGATGACCGGTGCGGCAGCTTGATTGGGCGTGCTGTTGGCGCTTGAAGTGGTTTTCGGGTCGGGCGGGTTGGTGCGCGGCCTGACCGATCGCAGCACGACAGAAGGATAGGCTCCAAACTGTCGGAAGAAATCGGCTGAAAATGAGCTTGCACTTCGGTATCCTAATTCCCTGGCTATCGCCGTGATCGTGTCCGTAGATTTTGCCTGCTCTAGGCGTGCCATCGCATATTTCAGGCGCTGCCGACGCACGAACTGCAATGGCGTGCAATCGAACTTACGACGAAACACGTATTGCAGCTGACGTCCCGAGTAGTGACTGCGTTCCTCAAGATCCGTCAGCGTGATCGGGCGGTCAATGTTGGCGAGGATGAAATCAACGAGTTCATCGAGGAAAGCATCGCGCTGTGGCTGATATCGCCGCCGCCGCAAGCCATCCAATTTCCCATTCGCATGCATCAACTCCAGGGCCAGGCTGCGGAAGAACTGCTCTTCCATGCCCATCGCTTCCGGCAGCAGCTCATCGTCGTGGAGCAAGCGATCAAAGAATGCACAGAGTGCGCGGATCAGCCCACCAGGCTGACCGTTGGCTGACGATCTACTGGTGGGAATGGCTTGAAAATGAGTGAGGTCAATGGAGTTATCCTCATGGCCAAGCATCACGGCAACGGTACGCAATAGACGCCTCGGTTCAAACTGAAACGCAATGCCAGAGCAGAGGTCTGTGGTTAGCATCCCACCATGATTTGGACAGAAGAGCAAATCGCCGGGGCCAGCGGAAATCCGTCTGCTGCCCTGCTCAAACATAATGTGTCCAGAATAGCTAAGCCCAACACTGACATGGCCATTCTCCAAATGCTTCAGGCCCAGAGGTGTGGTTTTGACGCTGATAATTTGAATTTCGCCCAGTACAAAAGTTCCCAGCAAGAGCGCCCCAGATTGCCATTCATCCCGGCGTAAAAATTTGCAAAAAGCCAGTGGAGTACCGGATCCATCCTTGATCTCGCCGGGCTGACGTGGCTCCATTTTCAGGGCGTCCAGCGGGGTAGGTAGACACCTGAATCGCTCTTCTGTTTTGGGAAGAGATGGGAATTCCTGCATAGCCATTCAAAGGCTGAACATCAACAGGGGGCTGAACACGTGAACGCGCATCGCGGGGGGGGGGGGGGGGTGGAAAAAAAGTTTGCAACCCCGAAAAAACAGGAGTTCTCCCTGATTACCCGGGAAAAGGGCGTCCCTTTTTCTTC
>CAYOCW010000043.1:9169-14637 GCA_964402615.1 uncultured Cyanobium sp.
GCACACCACTCCACCGGCCAAACCCACCGGGGGGGCCAAACCGGGGCGCCGGCGGGGGGGGGGGGGGGGGGTTAGAACAAATGTTCGCAACCACGAAAAGACATGAGTTCTCCATGATTACCCGGAAAAATGCGATCACTTTTTCATCGTATCACCCCAAACGCGCGTCACATTCGTCGACCATTCGACATCGATCGTTGCGCACCTTGTCTCAGAATTGGGAAGCCATCGCATGGAGTCCATGTTTTTGTCGCACGAATAGCCTTCATTATCAACCGGCTTAAGGCTCGACCTGGTTTTTGCATCAGATCTGCCGTGGATCTGCTTGGTAGCACGGTACCGATCGGCGAGCCTCTCGCCAAGCTCTGATTGACGAGGACTGGCCTTGGCTATCAACGGACAGTGACGGGGCCGTCGGCCATGCCGAGCCCTGAGAACAGTATGCCCTGATGCATAAACTTATGCATCAGCAGCCAAGCCGCAATGCCAAGCCCCGCCTAGCCAGTGGGATCCTGATCTTGGTTGCCAGCGCCACCGATCCTTCCGGCGCCGTTGGCCACATTCAATCCGCCCGTTCCTGACAACGCAAACATCTTGTAATGCGTCCCAGGGACCAGCGAGAGTTGGTCGGGCCTCACGCCCAGGCGATCAGCAACCGGACAGCCCTCGGCTGGGCAGGGCCAACCGTGAGCTGCCGATGGTGCTGTCGAACCGTTCCGGCTTGCCGCGGCGTGGGCAAGCGGGGAGCCGGCCTTGTCTGCTCAGCCGAAACCTCCCCAGTACGTCAAAGCCCCCGACGAGGGGGGCAACACGACCCGGCCCCATGGCCGTGGAGCGGGGTGGGATCAGGGCCCAGTCAGGTCCTGGGCTCCGATCACGGTCATGGGGCCGCGCCGGCCTGGACCAAGCCGAGGATCACTCCTCGGCGTCGTCGTGCTGGTGGCCAAAGGGAACCAGGCGAATCTGGCGACGGCCGAGCTTGATTTCGAACACGTCGCCTGGCTGGAGACCCAGCTGGGTGGTGTATGCCTTGCCCACCAGCAGGTTGCCATTGAACAGCACCTTGGTGTTGAAGCTGAGCTTGCGGCCCGCGCGCCCGGGTGATTTGGGCTGACCGCCCAAGTTCATCCCCTTGGCTTCCAGCAGGGCCTCATAGAAGGCAGTGAAGTTGAGGCGCTCCGTGCCGTCCTTTTTGGTGCTGACGTAGCCGCAGCTACGCACCAGGTCGGATTTGGAGGCGTCGCCAAGTTCCTTGACCTTGGCGAGGAGATCTGAGCCCGTGAGCATGGTTGTCACCATTGTAGGAATCAGCATAGGGAGGGCCGTCCGTCCGCCGCAATCATGGCTGCAAAAGAGGGTTGGGCAACGCCGATCGCAGGTTCGGGGCACGGAATGCTGATAGCCGTAATCATAGCGCTTGATCCTGTGCATCGCAGCCTCGCGTCATGGCTAGCGGCTGTAGAACGGCCACTGCAGCCAGCCGCGGCGCAAGTCTGGTTTGATGCTTCGATTTCTGGCATCGCGAGGCAGGCGACCCTTCGCCCCATCGCCGCGATTGCCCAGCAGAGCGCAGCAAGGCAGCAAGCATCGCCCTGGCCATGGGACTGGAGCGATTGCTGCTGCGATCCGCGAACCACGACTGCTGCGCCTACCGCGCTGCTGCCATGGCGTCTGGATCCTACGAGCGATGCTGCGCCTGGCAGATCACCCTACGGTGTCGCCGAGCTCAACAGGCGATGCGTTGGACCGTTGGGGGCTGGATTTTCAGCGACTGCTTCATGGGGCGCGCCAGCCCTTGAGCGCCGCAACCTGCATCAGCCCAGTCCCCGCAAGGGCGCAGGCGCCAAGCAACACTGCGGTTCCCCTTCAAGACCGAGTTCAGCGCTGTGCCTCTGGCCGCTGCTCAAGCAGACCGGTAGGTAAGCTCTGAACGACCGAATCAGAGTGTGGGGAGGGCGTGCCTGGCCGGCTGAAGACCAGCGAGGGCCCAGCAATCCCCCCAGCATGGCTGACCGCTCAAGACGGACTGGAGTGGGCCTTTACCCCGAGACGCTGGGTCTGGGTCGGCTCACTCCATTGTTGGCGGAGTCCCAAGTCTGCCCGTCAGCGCACGGCCGCGGCTCCGCTTGGCGTCTGTCGCAAAGCCCCCCACTGGCGCCGCGGCGACCTGCGCAAGCCAGATGCTGAAGCATCCCGTTTGAGTGGCTGCGCATGTTGTTCGGCGAGGGCGCAACGGCCAGCCGATTCCCACCGGCGCCTTGCGGTGAGCGCGGCGCCGATTGGCCGCATCCACCTTCCCCAGCCCAGGCACCCGGATGGCTGGCGGCCGAGCCAACGGCTGGGGTTCCCTGGAGGAGCCAGCCCCGAGCTGCGCCTCGCCCGGTGCGCAGCAGCTCGTTCGGCAGCGCTCGTCATCTTCGGGACGGATCCGTTCAGATCAAGCTCCACCAGGGCGGGAATGTGCATCTGGAGCTTGATGCCCAGCGGGGTTGATGGGGCCACTCGAACCCCTCCCGCTTGGGGCTGGGGGGCGCATCAGCCGGGGCTCCCGCCAGGGATAACCCAAGTGCGCAACCCGCGGCGCCGCCATAGCGGCGCAACCCGCGCGGTCTTGCCTCGATGCTGACAACGCCGCCAGCCGGCTTGTGCGGCAGAGAGCCTGACGATGGCCGGCCAAGGCATTGCTGATCCGCTCAGGCGCGACCGCTGCCGGCAGGCTGAGCAGGGCGTCGCGAGGGTAACCCTTGGACAGCCGCCCTAACGTTGGTCTTGTTGATCCGCTGCTGTGCCGAGGGCTGCCGCGATCCCCGCCGCCGAGCGCATGGGCGTCAGCCATGGAGCCCTGTTCCGCCCTTTCCCGAGCCGAGAGGCCCTGTGGGAGGAAGCGGTGCGTTGGGCGACCGTCGGCTTGGTAGGCGCCTTTGAAGCGGTGGATCGGGCTGATCTGCCCGCCAAGGGTGGGACCCAAGGCCGGCCCCACCAGCACCATGATGCCGAACATCCCTTGGGCCACGGCCTGCTTCGCCTTGGGGACGGACTGAAACAGGATCGCTTGACCCTTGGGCAGCAGCCCTCCGCCCAGCACACCCTGGGCAATCCGAGCCAAGACCAGCGCCGGCAGGCTGGGGCGGCTTCCGCCTGGCGGATGCGGGCTCGGGCGGCGGCGGCCTTGTGCCGTTCCACCCCCACCCGGCTTTGGCTGGCGCGGGCCGGCAAGGCGGTGGCCTAGCTGCGGGTGAGCTGAGCCAAGGCCTGCTGATAGGCCGCTCTTGCCCGGTCGACCTCCTGGCGTGAGACGACCCCCTGACGCAGCAGGAACTCCAGGCGTCGCAGATCCGATCCAGAGCCGTCCAGTTCGGCCCGTGCCATCTGCTGATCGGCAGCAGCGGCGGCGGCGGCGCTGTGGCTGGAGCCGGCTTCGGCCTCCAAAGCATCCGCCTGGCGCCGGGCCTCGAGCAGATCGGTCTCGGCGCGCCGCAGGGCGATCACCGCATCACGGCGATCGAGCAGCACCAAGGGGGTGCGGGAGGCAACTTGTTGCTTGTCCTGCACCGGCACCTGGGCGATGGTGCCGGGCACACGGCTCGAAATCTCGACCAGATGGGTTTGCCGCTGGGCATTATTCGGTCTCCTCAACTCCCCAGTTGTTGCGCAACCAGCTGGCCGCAAACACCCCGAGCGCCAGCACCCTCAGGGAGAGCGATAGGGTGCGACGGGCGCTGCTCAAACCCTGCAACACCGGCCGGAAGCGCGGCACCGAATCCCTCCAAGTGAGTATCTACTCACATGAGGCTGCGACAGCGTCGGATCGCGATGGACTGAGCGGGCTGCCCTGCCATCGCTGTGGTTCAGCAGCGTACCGCTGAGCTCCGCTCTGGGGCAACGCGGCCCAGTTGGAGTAGCCTAAACGGGCAGCCTTCCATCGCCTGCGGCTCGCCATGCACCGGCTACTCACCCGCCAGCGCCGCCACCGGCCCGATCTCCTTCAGCCGATCACACCCCGGGTCGGCAGGCGCCCGAATCGGCGGCATCAGCTTCTGTTCCCGGCCTGCAGCGGCCAGCCGAGTCAGCCGGCGGAAGCCAGGGCCAAGAGCTACTGGGGACGCCAAGCGATCAGCGAAGCCGTGATGGCTGCTCTGGTCTCCAGTCTGCTCACGGCCACGGTGCAGGCGTCGCCACAGCTCTTCAGCCAGTCGCCAGCCCAAAGTCTGCAGGACATCAGCGCATGGCTGCTGTCAGGCCAGGCCGATCCTGCCCAGCCCCGCTTGCTCGATTGTCCCTGAGGTTTTCTGCCTCAACAACAACGAGGATCAGGATCTGAGCTCATCCTGCTCGACCTGGCTCCTCCCCGGGAGGACATTTTGATGTGATCTCGACCTCAGTCGACGTTCTCTCAACCAACAATATGATCACGGGATCTGTCAATCATGCCCGGGGAACCTTTGGGCAACGATTCAATCGTTAGGGCATCACGGCAGCAGGTCGGCCATCGGCGCCGGGATTGGCGTCTTCGCCGCCGCTTTTCGCGTCTCTCTAGCACATTCAGCCCTTCCACCTTGGGTCGAGATTCTGGTGGCAACGCGCCACCATCTGCATGGGCTTGAGCTCTGCTGGCGTCGCCTGCTGGCAATTACGGACCATCCCCACGCACGATGCCGCCATGGCCTGCGCCCCGCGCTCGGGCTGGATGCCACACCAACAGATGCTGGCGATGCGAGGTGTCAAACCCCAAATGGCGATAGAAGCCCTCGCTGTTGGTCGTCATCAAATACACCCGTTCCACGCTCCGCACCGCGGCGCAGTGCAGCAATTCCTCCACCACACGACGGCCCAACCCCTGGCTGCGGTAGGACTCCGCCACCACCACATCCCAGAGCACGGCCCGGAACACCTGATCGCTGCTGGCCCGGCCGAAGCCCACCAGCCGCTGGCCATCCCAGAGGCTGACCGCGGCTTGGCTGGCCGCCAGCATCCGCCGCAGCTGGCTGGCTGAGCGGCCTTGCCCCCAAAAACTGTGCTGATCGAGCAAGCGCTGCAGCTGGGCCAAGGCCCCGGGCCAGAGGCGTAGGCGCAGGGCTCCAGAACCGTGGCGGATCACCACGATCGCCCGTCCGGATGGCTCGTCGCCGCCGACCCTCAAGGCTGTTCCCCTGCATCGCGACGCAAATCCTCGCTTGCGGCATGCCCGCCCCGGAGCGCCCCGACGCCTTGGCTCCACCCGTCGGAGGCCCGCAAGTCCCAACAGTTATGACGAGGCCTGGCAAGCGGCGCGCCGGCTGGCTAGTTGTGGGGCTTCCGCTTGATCGCCATGGTCGCCACCCCCGCCAGCGCCGCCGCCGCGCTGCCCGAGGTGCTGCGCGAAAACGGCCAACGGGAGGTGTTCTGTGGCCTCACCTCAATCGTCTGGCTGCATCGCCGCATGCCGGATGCCTTTTTCCTGGTGGTGGGGTCGCGCACCTGCGCGCACC
>CAYOCW010000044.1:0-14424 GCA_964402615.1 uncultured Cyanobium sp.
CAACTGGCCCCGGCGCTGGCCCCGGTCCCGGTCATGGCAGGTGCCGGCGCCGCCATCGCCGGCGGCTCCCAGGTTTTTGGTCGGGCACACGCCGCCGCAACCGGCATCCCCCCAGCTGCCCACCGGCCGGTCGCCGCAGCGGGCCCCAGCCGCCTGGGCGCAGTCTTCAATCACCAGCAGATTGTGGGCGCGGGCGATGGCACAGATCCGCTCCATCGCCGCCGGACGGCCGAACAGGTGCACCGGCAGCAGGGCGCGACTGGCGGGAGTGAGGGCCGCCTCGATCCGCTCCGGATCCAGCAGGTAGCTGTCCTCCTCCACATCCACGAACACGGGCGTCGCACCCACGGCGCTGATCGCCTCGGCGGTAGCGAAAAAACTGAAGGAGGAGGTGATCACCTCATCGCCCGGACCGATGCCGAGACCGCGCAGAGCAAGGATCAGAGCGTCAGTGCCGCTGTTGCAGCCGACGGCGTGGGCAACGCCGCAGGCTTGGGCGAAATCCCGCTCGAACCGGGCGATCGTGCCCCCCCCGATGTACTGACCGCTGCGCAGCACGCTGAGCACGGCCTGGTCGAGCTCCTCGCCGAGCTGTTCGAGCTGCTCGCTGAGGCTGAAGGGGGGAATCTGCATGGGCGCGACTTTACGCGCCATCGCCGCTGCAGCAGCAGCCACCGCAACGGTTCCGCAGTCCAACCCAGCCGTTCGCCGCGATCAGCGGGCCCAGGCCGGCTCCTGACCCGGATGCCATTTGATGTTGCAGCCAATCGAGGCAATCTGTGGCTCCGGTAGCGGTTGGCCAGCCAGCATCGCGGTGATCGCGGCGCGCAGATCGCGGCCGTCGAGCGGCACGGCATTGCCGGGGCGGCTGCCATCCAGTTGGCCCCGGTACACCAGCGTGTGGTCGGCGTCGTACAAGAACAGATCCGGGGTGCAGGCCGCCTGGAAGGCCCGCGCCACCGCCTGGGATGGATCGGCATGGTACGAGAAGCGCCAACCCTGGCGCTGGGCCTGGGCCGCCATGCCAGCCGGTCCGTCCTGGGGGTGGCTGTGCACGCTGTTGCTGCAAATCGCCAGCAGCGCCAACCGGTCGGCGACGTCGCGCTCCAGCCGGCCCAGCTCCGGCTCGATGTGCTTCACAAACGGGCAGTGGGGGCAGATGAACAGCACCAACACCGGCCGCTGCCGCAGGGTCTCACCCTGCAGCGGCCCCCCGTGCACCGGCTCCAGGGCCGACTCCAGCAGGGCAAGGGGCAGGGGCGTGCCCAAGGGCAGCATCGTGGAAGGGGTGAGGCTCATGGCGGCGGGGGGAGCCCGCGGATCATGGCGGCCGCGCTCCAGCGCTGGGGCAGCCGGGCCGGGCCTGCAGGCGTGGTGATCCGCTGAGAATCACCTCGCCAGGTCACCGCATCCGCCCCCGGGCGCGATCCTGGAGGTAGAAGCCCTCGCATGGCCCATGCCTGGCCCCCACGCCTCGGCCACCGCCGATCTGCAACGGGTGGTGGCCTCGATCGGACAGGTGCTGCTGGGCAAGGAGCGCCAGGTGCGCCTCGCCCTGGCCTGCCTGCTGGCCCGCGGTCACCTGTTGATCGAGGATCTGCCGGGGGTGGGCAAGACCACCCTGGCGGAGGCGCTGGCCCGCAGTTTCGCCTTGGCGTTCAAGCGGGTGAGCTTCACCAGCGATCTGCTGCCGGCGGATCTCACCGGCGTGAATGTGTTCGATCCGGCGGCAGGGCGCTTTCAGTTCCAGCCGGGGCCGCTGTTCAGCCAGGTGCTGTTGGCCGATGAGATCAACCGCGCCAGCCCCCGCACCCAAAGCGCCCTGCTGGAGGCGATGGCCGCCGGACGCGTCAGCATCGAGGGCGTCAGCCATCCGCTGCCCGAGCCATTCCTGGTGATCGCCACCCAGAACGGACTGGACCAAGGAGGCACCTCACCCCTGCCCGAATCGCAGCTGGACCGCTTCTTGATGCGCCTCAGCCTCGGGTTCCCAGCGCGGCAGGCGGAGCGGGAGCTGCTGCGCGGTCGGGCGTTGGCGCCGGAGCTGCTGCCGCGGCTCTTGGGGCCGGAGGATCTGCTGCGCCTGCAGCGCCAGGCCGGCGAGCAGCACGTCAGCCCAGCCCTGCTCGATTACCTGTTGGATGTGCTGGAGCGCAGCCGCGAGGTCGGTCGCCAGGGGCTGCCGCTCTCACCCCGGGCGGGCCTGGGGCTGCTGGCCGCCGCCCGTGGCTGGTCGCTGCTGGAAGGCCGCGATCACGTGATCCCTGACGATCTGCAAGCGGTGCTGCCGGCGGTGTGCGAGCACCGCCTCGACGCTGGCCAGCCGCTGACGCCGCCGGGGGCCTTGAGCGGCCACCTGCTGGCGGACGTGACGGGCTTGCCGTGATGGCGCTCTGGCCCGGCGGCGACCTGCTGGAGTTGGGCGCTGCCCAGCAGGGCGATCCGCTGCGGCTGGGGCTCCGCAACCTTTACATCCTGCCCAGCCGCTTCGGATGGCTGTGGCTGGCGGGAACAGCGCTGTTGCAGCTGGTGGCCATCCAGCTGCGCGCCAATGGACCGCTGCTGCTGAGCTTCCTGCTGCTGGGCCTGTTTGTGCTCAGCCTCTATCTCACGCACGCCAACTTGCAGGGCCTGGAGCTGGCGGGGGCGGAGCCACCAGCGGCCTTCGCCGACGGCCCCGTCGCCTACCCGCTGCTGCTGCGCTGCCGGGGCCGCTGCGAGGGCTTGCGGTTGGGGCTGCGGGGCGAGCCAGCCGGGCCGATCACCAACCTGGGGCCGGGCCAACACCGGCTGCTGCTGACCTGGCGGCCGGCGCAGCGGGGCCTGGCCACCCCCGGGGTGTTGCAGCTGCAGACCACGGCCCCGCTGGGCTTGTGGATCTGCTGGAGCCGCTGGCAGCTGCCCCGGCCCCAGCTGATCTATCCCGCCCGGCGGTCGGGGCCCGTGCGCCTGCGCCCCTGCGACGGCGCGCCGCAGCCGCTGGACGGCGTCCGCAGCGGTCGGCGCGAGGGCAGCGACCGCTGGGAGGAGCTGCGGCCGCACCGCCCGGAAGATGGCCCCAGTCGGCTGGCCTGGAAGCTGCTGGCCCAGGGCCGCGGCAGCTTCAGCAAGCGGTTTCGCGATCCCGAACCCCAGTCCCTGCTGCTGGCGCCCGACCCCGCCCTGCCGCTGGAGACAGCCCTGGAGCACGTCTGCGCACGCATCTGCAGCCTTCAGGGTGAAGCGGTCACCTACGGACTAGAGACCCCCGGAGGCCGGATCGGTCCGGATCGGGGCCCGGCCCATCGGGACCGCTGCCTGGCCGCCTTGGCGCTGTGGCCGAGCCTCACCAGCCGATGACCCGCCGCATCTTGGCGCTGCCCGGCCGGTTCGGCTGGCGATCGCCTCGCAGCCAGGCGGCGCTGTTGCAGTGGCTGGCGATGGGGCTGTTGGGGCTCGGCCTGGCGAGGCTGGTGCCGGGGGAGCTGATCAGCGGCCTGGTGATCGGCCTGGCGCTGCTGACACTGCTCAAGCTGCGCGAGGCCCGCAGCCTGGCGGAGCGTCGGCTGGTGGCCCTGCTGCAGCTGGTCTGCACCGGCCTGCTGGCGGCGCTGCAACCGGAGCTGGGGCCGAGCCTGCTGCAGGCCGCGACCGCGGTGGTCGCCCTGGCCGGGCTGCTGGCCCTGGAGCTGGGCGAGGGGCTGGATGGGCGGATGCTGCTGCGCCGCAGCCTGCAGGTGCTGGCGGCGACGCTGCCGTTGGCGCTGCTGCTGTTCGTGCTGGCGCCGCGGCTGGAGCCCTTCAGCGTGCTGCCCTGGCAGCGGGGCGCCGCGGCGGCAACCGGCCTGAGCGACACGCTGGAGCCGGGGGCGATCGAACAGCTGGCCCGGGACCGGGCCCCGGCGGCCCGCCTGGCCTTTCCCCGCGGTGGCGGTCCGCCAGCACCGTCACAGCGCTACTGGCGGGTGCTGGTGCACAGCGTCTTTGACGGGCGCCGCTGGACCAGCGCGGCGCGCTCCGGCGCAGCGATCTTGAACAGCCTCGATCTGCAGCAAAATCTGCCCCCCGCCGGGGCCTCCGCCGCTGGCGCGCTGGGGACCACCCCCACCCAGCTGTGGCTGACCGAACCCAGTCCCCTGGTGGCGGTGCCGTGGAGCGGTGGCGGGCGGCCGCTGGGGCCGGAGCTCGTGCCCCGGCCCGACGGCGAACTCTGGCATCGGGGAGCGATGAGCCAGCGGCGCGTCTATGCGTTGAGCCTCAACGCGGCTGAGGCGGACTGGCGCCGCCAGCCACCGACAGGCCAGGAGCTGCTGCTGCCTTGGGGCTCCAACCCGCGCCTGGAGGCCCTGGGCCGCTCCTGGCAGGCGCTGCCGCCGGAGCAGCGGCTGGCCGCCGCCGAGCGCTGGTTCCGGGACGGCGGCTTCCGCTACACGTTGACGCCGGGCCGCCTGCCAGCGGTGGCTCCCCTGGACGCCTTCCTGTTCGAGCGGCGCAGCGGCTTCTGCGGCCACTACGCCAGCGCCTACGCGGCGCTGCTGCGGGCGGCGGGGCTGCCGGCGCGGGTGGTGAGCGGCTACCGCGGCGGCAGCTGGGTGGTGCCGTTCAACGGGGAGGGCTACCTGGATCTGCGCCAGGCGGATGCCCACGCCTGGAGCGAGGTGTGGCTGACGGGGCAGGGCTGGCAGGGCGTCGATCCCACCGCCTGGATCGAGGCCGCGCCGAATTCCGACGCGGCGCCAGCGGCGCTGCGGGCTGGACCGCTGCTGTGGCTGCAGCGGCAGTGGTGGGGACTGGACATCGCCTGGGCCCGCTGGTGGCTGGGCTACGACCGCCAGCAGCAGGACCTGCTGCTGCAGCGCCTGCTGGGTCCGTGGCGGGACTGGCTGGGGCTGCTGCTGTTGCTGCTGCTGGCCGCCTGCCTGGGGTTGGCGCTGGCCTGGCTGGGCTGGCTGCAACACCACAGCGGCCGCGACCGGCTGGAGCGGACGCTGCGGCCGCTGCTGCTGCAGCTGGAGCGCCAGGGGCTGACGCCACGGCCGGGGGAGACCCTCACGGCCTTCGCGGGGCGGGTGGGCAGCTGCTGGCCGCCGTTGCGGAGCGAGCTGGAGGAGCTGATCGGCCTGGTCCAGGCGATTCGCTACGCGCCGTCGCCGCCGCCGCAGGTCTGGCGGCACCTGGGCAGGCGGCGGCGGCGGCTGAGCCGGCAGCTGAAGCGCCAGGCGGCGCTGGGCAGGCCGGCCGCAACCGAGGTACAACGGAGCGCCACCGCCAACAGGTCATGAGCCGCCGGGAGAGGGGGACGCGCCGCCGACCCGGGCTGCGGGGGCTGGGCTCCGCGCGCTGGCGGCGCCTGGGCCGGTGGGGTCGGCGGGTGGCGGCTCTGGGGCTGCTGCCCTTGGCATTGGCATTGGCCGAGCCGGGGTTGCCCGCCGCTCGGGCTGCGGAGGCGGCGAGCTTGATGCGCTTGCTGGAGCGCAAGGCCTGTCCGGGTTGCCGGTTGCAGGATGCCGATCTGGTGCTGGCGGATCTGCGCGACGCCGACCTGCGCCAGGCCCAGTTGCAGCGCGCCAACCTCAGCCAGGCCCAGCTGGATGGGGCGCGGCTGGTGGGGGCGGATCTGAGTTTCACAAGCCTGCAGGGGGCCTCGCTGCGGGGGGCGGATCTGCGCGGCGCGCGGCTGGAGGGCACGGATCTGCGTCAGAGCGACCTGCGCGGCGCGTTGTTGGATCCGGGGGCGATCGGCCGCGCCCACTGGCGCCAGGCCCAGGGGCTGGCGGCGGAGGCGCTCAGCTACAAGCAGCTGCACAATGCCGGGGTGGAGGCATTTGACGCGGGCAACTGGCCGGAGGCGGAGCGGTTGTTCGGCGAGGCGCTGCGGCAGCGGCCCGAGGCCAAGATCACCTGGGTGGCGCGGGCGATCAGCCGCGGCCAGCAGAACAAGGCTGCCGAGGCCGCCGCCGATTTCGGCTATGCCGCGGCGCTGTATGAGCAGGAGGGCGACAGCGCCAATGCCAACGAACTGCGACAGGCCGCCAAGGAGATGAGCCAACCCAGAACCCAACCCAAGAGCGGCAACGGCATCGGCGGCCAGATTCTCTCCGGTCTCGCATCCCTGTTGCCGCTGGCGGTACAGCTGCTGCCGAAGGCATTCTGATCGGGACACGCCCGAGCTCAACTGCCCGGGGCCCGCAGCAGCTCGCGCATGTCGCGACTTTCGGGTTGGAAGCCATAGCCATAGGTGCCACCCTCGACATCATTGATGATGCGAGGGGTGACCAAGATCACCAATTCACGTTTGCGGCGGGCGCCATTGGACGCCCGGAAAAACTGGCCGATCAACGGGATATCCCCCAAGATCGGCCACTTGGTTACGGTCTGCTGGTCTGCGTCGGAAATCACCCCCGTCATGATCAGGGTCTGGCCGTCACGCACCCGTGCGCCCCCCGACTCAAGACTGCGGATGGCGAGGATGTCCACCGGCCCACAGTTCGGGACATTTTGCGTGCGAACACTGGCGGTGATGGTGGGCGAAATTGCGAAGGTCACAAAGCCATTGTCATCGATCTTGGCGACACGCGCTCCGAATGTCAGGCCGGCGATGCCAAATTGCGGCTGACAGGTGTTGGGGGCGCCATTTTGGCCAGCCTGCACGGCATATTGCGTGATCACTTGTTCTCCCACCGTCACGTAAGCCTCATTGGCTCGTGTTCGGCCAACTGTGGCAGTCGATCCTGAATCCGTTGAGCTGCTCGACGAGGTGGAGCTGTCGCCGCCCGAGTTCAGGGACTGAGTCAGTACAGCTCTGTCCTCCCCGGCCCGGAGCACCTCTGGATTGTCCGAGAGGATCAGCGTGGGGCTGGCAAGCACCTTGGTGGACCTTGAGATGATTGAGGCTCGAATGAGATTGTATAGGGTGTCGTACCCATAGGCGGTGCCGGGATTGACAGGGGCCCTGAACCCCAGGGAAATCGCATCAAATTGATCCCCCCGCGGCGGCAGATTCCCTCCAAAAGCCCCAAGCAGCCTCCCTTGGTCGCTGACGATAAAATTATTGCCAGCCCTGAAAGCAAAGCTGTTGTTGATCTCGGTTTCATTGTCGAGAGTTACATCAAGGATTCGCACCGTAAGCGCCACCTGGCGCTGTCGCAAATCTAGCTGTTTAAGGTATTGTTCTGCTATAGCCACAATCGCCGGATCACCAACGAGCGTGATCGCTTGCAGGCGTGAATCGGTGGTAGCCTGCAGGCCCAGCAGCGGTCCAACATCGGCGCCATAGGGTTCCACCTTGGTCGTGCGACTGGATTGGGTAGTGCTGGCGTTGGGGCCGCCGATCACCGAGTTATTGGTGTTGGGCCCTTCGGTGACGGCGGTGGTAATCGTGTTGGTCTTGAAGACTTGTGCTCCCAAATTGGCCAAATAGTCGGCGGCCTGCTCGGCCTTCACCTGGTTGAGGCGATACACCTTCGAGAGGCGCATTCCCAGGGATTTGCTGAGAACCTTTGGACCCGCAAAGATCGTGTTGCCCTCGCGGCGACCCTGCAGACCTGCAGCCAGCAGCACCGAATTTAGCGCTTGGCCGTAGGGCTCATTGCGGAACACAATCGAGATGGGGCGCTTGTCGAACGGACTCCCCCCTGAGGCCTGGGTGGATCCACTTTGGCTCGCCTCCCCTTGATCCTCGACAAACACAAAGCCATAGTTGCCCATCAGCGCCAGACTCATCAGCACGTCCCGGGCCGGCGCATTGCGCAGGGTCATCGTCACCGGCGGTCCGCTCACATTCACCAGGCTGGGGTTGCGCAACAGCATCGTCCCCACGGCGATGTCCCCCAGCGGCGGTGCCACGGCCCGGGGCCGCAGCGGCGGCACAAAGCTGGGCTGGGGCAGGCGGCCGGGCTGGTTGCGATCCACCAGGCCCGTCTGCAGCGTGGCCCGGGCCGGGGCGTTGAACGTCAGGATCAGATCGCGGCCGTCGGCGCTCACCACCGGCCGGCCCAGGGGCTGACCCGCCAGCGGCGTCACTTCGAGGCGGTAGCTGCTGCCGCTCCCCTCGAGGCTCACGCTGCTGAGCCCCGCCTCCGGCAACGCCACCTGTTGGGGGCCAAGGCGCAGGCTGGCGGGCGCCGCCAGCTGCAGTTGCCCCAACCAGGAGGCACCGCGGCTGGTTTGCAGCAGTTGGGGTGCCGCGCCAGTGTTCTGCACCACCACCTCCACCGCATCGGGCAGGCGCCGCAGCTTCAGCTCCAGCGGGCCACCGGCCTGGGCCAACCAGCTTCCGGGCTCGGCGCGCCCGGGGGAAGGGGGTTCGGGCGACCGGCTCAGAGCGCTGGCCAGCAACGGCGCTGTCGGGTCCACCAACGCCAAGGAGGCCAGCAGTACAGGCAGGCAGCAGCGAAGGGAACCCACGCGAATCGCTCAGCACAGAATTGGGCTGAGGGTATCGGCGCGCGTGGACCATCGCCAGCAAAGCGGGCCTGAATCCGAATCGGGCCCTTCGGATTTGCGCCAGCACCAGCCGCGCCCATGCAACAGCCGCTGGCAACGCTGTTGTGATCGCCCCGCCCAGCAGCAGCACTTGGCACTCGCGCATCAAGGGACCGGCGTCACCCCTGGCGGGCGGTCCGCGAACGCAACGCCGCGCTGGGATGTTGGCGCTTGAGACGTGGATTTGTAGTAGAGCGACAGCGTCTGGCGCAGGCTCACCTTCGGTTGCAGGACCCGCATGCCGGATTTGAGCGCTTCGACCGGCAATGGGTCCACCTGCAGGTTGAGGGTGTCCTGCCCAACCAGCACATCCAACTGCTCGATTCGGCGCAAGAAGGCCACCAGGTTGGGATAGGAGCCCTGGGCATGGAGCACCAGTTGGCGGCACTCCAATCCCTCCCGCACCAGGAGAGGATCGCAGGGCGAGGCCGGCTCCGTTGCTCCCGGCTGGCCCGGGGTGGACGGCCCCGAGCCCGATTGGCCCGCCACCGGAGGTTGGCCCGGTTGGACGGGTTGGGCGGGCGCCTGCGGTTCATACAACCGCAGCGTCACCCCGCTGGCGCTGGCTTCGTTGTCCAGCTGGGCCAGGAATGTGCCCACATCGCGATTGCCCGCCAACAGGTTGATCAACACCAACCGCAGACGCTGGGCCTGGTCGCGGTTCTCGGCCAACGTGCTCAGCTCCCGGCGCAGCAAGGCCAGCTGCCCCTGCAGACCTTCCAACTCCGCCACTCGCTCCCGGTCCTTGTTCACCTGGACGACCATGGGCAACAGCACCACGCCCGTCAGCAGCGCCGCCAAGCCAACGCCCGCCACGACCGGCGCCATGAACCAGATCCGCTGCAAACCTGCGGTGGGAATGCTGGGGACTCCATCCTGCAGGTTGGTCAAAGCAGCCCCTCCGCCAGGACGCGCTGCAAACGCCGCACCATGCCATCGGCGCCGAGTTGCTGCAGCAGCAACAACTGGCGCTGGGCCGACAATTGGGCCATCAAGCCACTGATCTCAAAACTCACAAATGGAGCAGGCTGATTCTGGTTGGGAGTCTGATTGGCGCTGTTGGGTCGATCGACCCGTTTGATCCGCAAGCTCTCCGGCACCAGCAGCGGCGAGCTGGCCAGCGAAAGCTGCAGTGCGTTGATGCGGGAGAACGCTTTGGGGTCTTCCGCCTTGCCCTTCAGAACCACCCCCGCTGGCTGCACGTCGACGCTTTGCAGCTGCACCCCGACCGGCGCCAGCAGCTGCAAGCTGGTCAGCAAGCCAGAGGACGTGGCGGTATTGGTGATCTGTTTCGCCACCCTGGTGTTGATGCGGGTCAACCCATCCAGCTCCTGGCGAAGATCCGTGACCTGGTCCTTGAGCGTGCTCACCTGCGACTCGATCGGCAGCAGCTCGTTGATGCGCTGCCGAACCTGGAGGCTGATCAGTGCCATAACGCCAATCGCCCCCAGGACCACCCCCACCGTCGCACTGCCCAGCAGCAAGCCGCGCCGCAACAGCCGCGGACGCTGCAGCAACACCCCCGAGATCGAGGGCTGGCCGAGGGCGCGGCGCCGCTCCCGCAGCAGATCGAGGACGGTGGTGGTCATGGTTCGAAATCCGGAACAGCCAAGCCCTGCAGCACCAGGGAGCCGAAATCGCCATGATCAACCAGCTCAGCCCCAACCCCCAACCTGATTTCCAGCTCGGTCTGTTCCGCGGCTGGCAGCGGATCGCAGAGCAACAGGCGCAAGCGCGACACGGCCGGATCCTGGCGGCGGTAGAAGAGTTGACAACGGTCGATTTCTGCCACAAGGGAACGGTTGTCGCGGCGAATGCTGTGCTCAAACACCAGCGCCCCATCCCGCAGAAACAGCAACCGCGCCCGCGAGGAATCGAGACTGAGCAGCATCACGAGCTCGTCGGCGCCACAATCGGCCAACCGCTGCTGCAGAGCCACGAGCTGACAGCTCTGGGCCGGAGCCAGTCGTTCCAGCCGCGCCCCGGCGAAGTTGAACACCTGGATCCAGGCTTGCACCAGCCGCCGGGGCGTGAAAGCCACCAAACTGCGGGCCTCCGCACCGGGCACATCGGTGAGATCCAGGCAGGACTCGGCCAGCTCAAAGCCCAGGCCCAGCTCTGGATTGCGGTGGCGCAGCTCCCGCTCGGGGTCGTCGGGATCGAGGCCAGCCGGCCAGACGATCATCCGCACCTCCACCGCCTCCGGCGGCAGGGAGGCCATCACGAAGGCATCCAGCAGTTTCTCGCGCACCAGCAGATCGCCAATCATGTCGCCCAGCGGCTCGGGCTCCAAGGGCATGCCGGCGCGGCAGGTGAGCGGGGGCAGCGGCGCCTCCAGGCTCAGCGGACCGGGGCGACCACCGCGTAGCACCTGGCCCCGCAGGCCGGCATCATTCAGCTCCAGCAACACGATGCGTGGAAACAGCTGAGCCCTGATGGAGCCGAAGCGATCGAGCAGTTGTTGGGAAATACCGGAGGTTGCCAAGGCTGTATTCGATCCTCAACAGAGTAGCCAAATCAATCCAGCCAGGGAAGGCCGGAGCCCACCGCATCGGTCAGGTTGCGCAGGCCATGGCGATCCAGCTGCCGGATCAGCCCATGCAGAATCCGTGGCACCAGATCCGGCCCCTCATAGATCCAGCCGGTGTACACCTGGATCAGGGAGGCTCCCGCCGCCAGACGCTCCCAGGCGCTCACCGGATCGTCAATGCCACCCACACCGATCAACGGCAGCGCCGGACCCGCCGTGGCGCGCAGCCGGCGCAGGGCCTCCAGAGCCCGTCGCCGCAGCGGTCGGCCGCTGAGACCACCCGCCTCCTGGACCAAAGTGTTGCCCGTGCTCAGCAGGCGTCGCTGCTCCAATCCGAGCCGATCCAGGCTGGTGTTCACAGCGATCACCCCGGCCAAGCCCTCCTCGTAGGACAGGCGGGCGATCGCATCGATGGCGTCGTCCTCCAAGTCCGGGGCGATCTTCACCAGCAACGGCGGGCAAGCCGGCAGTCGCCGCAGCCGCTCCACCAGGCGCCGCAGCTGCGGTTCCTCTTGCAGATCCCGCAGGCCAGGCGTATTGGGCGAGCTGACGTTGATCACGGCGTAGTCGACCAGTGACGCCAGCAGCTCCAACGAGGCGGCGTAGTCATCCGCGGCCTGCTCCAACGGCGTGATGCGCGACTTGCCGAAATTGATGCCCAGCACAGCGGATCGCTGGCCGGCCGGGGGCAGCTGCTGGCGCTCCAGACAGCGCCGCAGCGCCGCAGCGCCGCCGTTGTTGAAGCCCATGCGGTTCAACGCCGCCCGCTCGGCAGCCAGTCGGAACAGCCGCGGTCGGGGGTTGCCGGGCTGGGGATGCCAGGTCACGGTGCCCAACTCCGCGAAACCGAAGCCGAACAGATGCCAGAGAGCTGCGGCCACGCCATTTTTGTCAAAACCGGCAGCCAGGCCCACGGGGTTGGCGAAGCGGCAGCCGAACAGCGATTGCTCCAGCCGCGGGTCTCGCACCCGCAGCTCAGCGCCGAGGCCATCGAGCACACCGCTGACCAGGGGCCAGCGGCGTCGCAGCGACGCCTGACCCAAGGCCGCCAGGCTCAGCTGGGTGAGCTGCTCCGCATCGGTTCCCTCGTCCTGCTCCAACAGCGGCTGGATGAAGCGTCGGTAGAGGGCACCGCTACCGAAGGCGGGCCCGGATCTGGGCGGCGCTGGGTCTTCCACCATGCTCAACCTGGCGACCGTTCCTCCAATCCTCCCGCGCCACGCTCCAGCCGCCAGCGGCCATCCGCCAGGGGCAACACCCGCCAATCCCGCCAGGTCCAGGCCGCCTGACGCGCCTCCAGACGCCGCAGCGGCAGCTCCACCAGCTGGGCCAACTCCACCAAGGAGAGTCCGTAGCCACCGGCCGCCAGCCGATCCGCCAGTTCCAGCCGGCCGAGCAGGCTGGTGAGCGCGGCGGGGGCGGGATCGTCGGGCACCGCAGACCGGGGGGCATCGGGGTCAACCAGCAACGCGGCAGCCGCGGGTTCGCCCGGCTGCGACGGCGTTGCCGGGCTGGGGTCCGAGGAGCGGCGCGCCGCCTTGGCGTCGGAGCGGACCGCCGACCCATCAGCCCGAAACGGCCCGGTGGTGAAGCCGGCAGTGGCCAGCCGCGGCGATCGCCCCTGGGCGAAGGCCACGGCGATGGCGTCACAGCGATCGTTGTCGGGATCGCCGCTGTGGCCGCGCACATGCACCAACTGCAGCTGCGGCAGCCGTGCCGCCTCCAGCTGCTGCCACAGGTCCTGGTTGAGCACGGGGCCGCCGGAAGCGGTGCGCCAGCCCCGCCGCTTCCAGCCCGCCAACCAGGTCTGCAGGCCATCGATCAGGTAGCGGCTATCGGTGCGGATCACCAGCTGGGGATGATGCGGCAGAGACCGCAGGGCCGCGAACAGGGCCAAAGCCGCGGTCAACTCCATGCGGTTGTTGGTGGTGGCCGGCTCAAATCCACCCAGCTCCTGCACCTGGCCGTCCTCAAAGCGCAGCAGCGCCCCCCAACCGCCCGGGCCCGGGTTGCCCCGGCAGGCCCCGTCGCAGGCTGCGGCCACCACACGCACCGGCTGATTGCCCATCGCCCATCCCTTGCGGCCCTCGCTTGAATGAGACCCCTTGGCCGGCTCCGGCAGGAGTCGCAGTGATGTGAACGTCACGAAAACTTACATGGCTCTGGCCGGTTTGGCCCTCGGAGCTGCCGGGCTGGCGCCCCTGACCCCCTCCCTGGTCCAAGCAGCTGGCTTGTTCGACAGCCAGCCGCTCGATGCCTCGCGTTTTGCCGTGCTGGCCCGGCCGGTGGGCACGGCCGACTGGAACCTGTTGCTGCTGGAGCAGCTCCAACAGCAGCCGTTGTGCTGGCAGCCGCGCCGCGATGGCCTGGTCGATCCCGCGCTCAACCGCTTCGACTACACCGGCATTTGCAACCGCTACCTGGACAGCAACGGCTATTCCCTGCGCGTTGCCGACGAGGATCTGGCCAGTCGCTATCGCCTGCGTTTGCAGCAGGTCGGCTCCGAGTTGCAGCTGCAAGCCTTCTCCCCTGAACAGCCCAGGGTGTTGTTGCTGGGCCGGGGCGACGTGCCCCTGCGCGATCGCGACGGCTTCGTCGCCCTTCGCTTGGAGCCCGGCTGGGAACTGCGCCGCCGCAGCTTCGGCGGTCAGGGTCTCAACCACGTCTACTTCTCCAGCGCCGCCAGCCTTGAGCAGCTGATCGCCGCCCGTCGCACCGCCGAGGACGCAGCCACGTCCAGCGGCTCCGACGCGGGACCGCTGGGCCGGCGTTTGAGCCAGGCCCTCGCACCGCTGCCAAACAGCCAGTCCCCCGGCACAAGCCAAGACCCACCGCTGGTCGAGCCCGGTCGCACCATCGCCTTGCAGGTGATTCCGTTCCAGAACTGACGCCGCAGCGTGCTCGGGGCCACAGTCAGTTCGAGCTCTGCCCCCCCCGGACTGCCCCCTGCCGCCTTCAGGCCTTAATTTCATGAGGTGTGAGGAGTGCGGAGCGTCCATCCGGAGTCGAAACGAGGACAGACGCCCGGACATCGCTCCCTCTCAGAGCCCTGCCTTTGGCGGGGCTCTTTTTATAGGGAGCCGCACCCCGGAGCCCTGGCCAGGCGTGGCGGGATCGGTGCCCCCCGCAAAAAAGGCCGACCCCTGGGGATCGGCCAACGGAGACAACGCCAGAGCTGGTGGGATCAGGCTGAGGATCGATGCGGACCCCCTGCCGGTTGGACGCCCCACCGGCAGGGGCTCACTTGATGGTGACCTTGCCGCCGACCTCTTCGATCGCCTTCTTGAGGGCTTCGGCATCGGCCTTGCTGATGCCTTCTTTGACCGCTTTGGGAGCGGCCTCCACCAGGGCCTTGGCTTCGCCCAGTCCGAGGCCAGTGGCCTCGCGGACGGCCTTGAGCACCTTGATCTTGGCGGCGGCGTCGAAGCTGT
>CAYOCW010000045.1:0-14044 GCA_964402615.1 uncultured Cyanobium sp.
GCGTTGCGCAGGGGGCCCAGCATCGAGTCGTACTTGAGCAGGTGAGCGTTGGTGTTGGTGTCGCCCGACCCGTTGATGCCCACCACTTCGATGCCGGTGTTGGCGCCGCGGCTCAACCAGCAACGCATGAAGTTGCGACCGATGCGGCCGAATCCATTGATCGCAACCTTCAAGGTCATGGCAGAAAGCGGCGAAACCCGCTAGCAAGGGTCTTTCGGCTGCAGATCATACAGAAATCGGGTCCTGGGGCTGGCGGCGACCGCGCTGCCCCCTACCCAGCACGACCAGATGAACCCAGTCGTGGCAAGGGATCCAGGCAGATGCGGCCGAACGCGGCCTAGGTGGGAAGCCAGCGGCGGGATGGCGACGATGCATCTCGTAAGATTTCGGCCGTGCAGATCCCTTGAGGGTCCGCCCATCCCGGCCTATTTTCGGCGGGTTGTGAGGGGATGTCCTTGAGCCAGATGCTGGATCGCCACCAACCGCTTCACTTCATCGGCGTTGGCGGCATCGGCATGTCAGCTCTGGCGGCCATCCTTGCCGCCCGGGGCTACCGAGTCAGCGGCTCCGACCCCCGCTGCAGCCCCGTGCTGGAGCAATTGGCCCGCTCCGGGGTGCGCCTGTTCGACCAGCAACAGGCCAGCACCATCAAGGCCCTCGTGCCAGGCGAACGCCCCCCCGCGGTGGTGGTCAGCTCGGCCATTCCCGAGAGCAACCCCGAGCTGACAGAGGCCCGGCGCCAGGGGCTGACGGTGCTGCATCGCTCCGATGTGCTGGCGGCCTTGATCAACAGCCAGCCATCGATCGCCGTGGCCGGCAGCCACGGCAAGACCACCACCAGCACCCTGATCGCCACGCTGCTGCATCTGGTGGACCGCGATCCCACCGCCGTGATCGGTGGCATCGTGCCGGCCTTCGGCAGCAATGGCCGCCATGGCGAGGGTCGGTTGCTCGTCGCTGAAGCCGACGAATCCGATGGTTCCCTCGTGAAGTTCCAGGCCAGCCTTGGTGTTCTCACCAACGTCGAGCTGGACCACACGGACCATTACGCAGACCTCGACGCCCTGATCGCCACCCTGCAGCGCTTTGCCCGCTCGTCTGGGCAGCTGCTCGCCAACCGCGACTGCCCCATCTTGCGGGAACACTTCGAAGCCCAGGCCTGGTGGTCGATCCGCAGCGCCGAGGGGGTCAGCTTTGCCGCCCTGCCGCTGGAGGAGCGGGGGGATGGCAGCCGCGCCGCCTTCCACGAAAACGGTCGCTGCGTCGGCGAGATTGACCTGCCGCTGCCGGGACGCCACAACCTCAGCAATGCCACCGCGGCAATCGCCGCCTGCCGGATGGAAGGCGTGCCGTTCGAGCGCTTGCAGCAAGCCGTGGGCCGTCTCCAACCTCCAGGGCGCCGCTTTGACTGCCGCGGCCTCTGGCAAGACCGCATCGTGGTCGACGACTACGCCCACCATCCCAGCGAGGTGGCGGCCACCCTGGCCATGGCACGGCTGATGATCCAGACTGGTCGCAGCTCCCTGCCCCGCCAGCCCCGGCGCCTGCTGGCGGTCTTCCAACCGCACCGTTACAGCCGCACCGCCCAGTTTCTCGACGCCTTCGCCGCGTCTCTGTGCGCCGCCGACGTCCTGATGCTCGCCCCGCTGTACGCCGCTGGTGAGGCGCCGATCGAGGGGGTCAGCAGCGCGGCCATCGCCGCCGCGGCCGACCGTCTCTGCCCCCGACTGTCGGTGCAGGTGGCCGACAGCATGGATCGCTTGGCTGAACTGGTGGCCAGCAACAGCCAGCCCGGCGACCTGGTTCTGGCCATGGGAGCCGGCGACGTGAACAGCCTCTGGGAGCGGCTGCAACGCTTGGGAGAGCGCGATCGCTCCCAGCCCTTGGTGGCCTGATGGACTCGCTGCTGGCGGCACCGGCCGGACTGCGACAGGCCGTCGCCCTCGCCGACTTCACCACCTGGAGGGTAGGCGGCCCCGCCGAGTGGTTCGCCGAGCCCGCCAACCGGGAGGAGCTGCTGGCCCAGCTGGCCTGGGGGCGACGGCAAGGTTTACCGCTGCACTGGATCGGCGCCGGCTCCAATTTGCTGATCGCCGATGAGGGGCTGACGGGTCTGATTCTCTGCAGCCGCCGCCTGCAGGGCAGCCGCCTGGACCCGCAGGAGGGCTGGGTGGAGGCGGAGGCGGGCGAAGCCGTCCCAACCCTGGCCCGCAAGGCCGCCCGGGCCGGCCTGCATGGCCTCGAATGGGCCGTGGGCATCCCCGGGACCGTGGGGGGCGCCGCTGTGATGAACGCCGGCGCTCAGGGGGGCTGCACGGCGGAATGGCTCGACTCGGTGGAGGTGCTCGACCCCCAGCGTCCTGAGACCCCGTTCCGACTGGCGGCACGAGAGCTGGATTATGCCTATCGCCACAGCCGTCTTCAAGATGGCAACCTGCTGGTGCTGTCAGCACGCTTCCGTCTCGAAGCCGGCCACGATCCCGCCGCGGTGGCAGCCCGCACCAACGGCAACCTGCACAGCCGCACCAGCAGCCAGCCTTATCACCAACCCAGCTGCGGCAGCGTGTTTCGCAACCCCGAACCGCTGAAGGCCGGGCGGCTGATCGAAGCCTTGGCTCTCAAAGGCGTGGGCATCGGCAGTGCCCAGGTCTCGCCGATCCATGCCAATTTCATTGTCAACACCGGCGGGGCCCGTGCCTGCGACATCAACGCCCTGATCCAGCTGGTGCAGGAGCGGGTGCGCCAGAGCCACGGGGTGGAGCTGCATCCCGAGGTGATCCGCCTCGGCTTCCCGCCCGCGCCGGCCGGCGCCCTGGAGGACAAGCTCTAACCTGCCTTGCGTTTCACCTCGATCCAGGGCAGCCCATGGCCGGCTTCGGTCTTCCCAACTTCAGTCAGCTCACCGAGGCCTTCCGCAAGGCGCAACAAATCCAGCAGGACGCCCAGAAACTCCAGGAGGAGCTGGACGCCATGGAGATCGAGGGCAGCAGCAGCGATGGTCGGGTCAGCATCTGGTTGAGCGGCAATCAGCAACCCTTGCGGGTTCGGCTGGACCCCAGCCTGCTCAGCGAGGCCACGGCCGCGGCTGCCGAAGCCTGCGTCCTTGAAGCCCTGCTCACGGCCTACGAAGCCTCAACAACCGCCATGCGCGATCGCATGGAAGACCTCACCGGAGGTCTGGATCTGAATCTGCCGGGCCTGGGGGGCTGAGCCCCTCAGCGAGGGCCTGCCCTCCGGGCGCGAGCTCCTGGCGCTGCCGTCGACGCGACGGGCGACGCCAACGGGGATCGAGGAGCGGCTCGATCCTGGCGCCGCGCTGGCGCAGGCTCCCCTGGCGCTGCCGCGGCGCTGGCACCGATCGCTCCCCCGGCTGCCCCTCCAGCTCCGCCAGACAGCGGGCATAAATGTCAAGGCGATCCCAATCCGTACCGGCCGCGCAGCCCGGATCGCCGAGATGGCGACAGTCGGCGAAGCGACAGGCACGGCTAGTCAGCCGCTGCCTGAGCTCCGGGAACAGATCCGGCAAGGATGCGCAGGCGTCCCGGGGCAGATCGGGCAGGTTAAAGCCGGGAGAATCCGCCACCAAACTCGCTTCGGCCAGGGGGTAAAGGGCCACATGGCGGGTGGTGTGGCGTCCGCGCCGGAGCCGACCGGACACGGCCGCCACCCGCAAGCCAAGACCGGGGCAGAGGGCGTTGAGCAGGCTGCTCTTGCCCGCCCCCGAGGGACCGCAGAGCACAGAGATCCCGGGCTCGATCAGGCGTTGGCGCAGCGCCTCAATACCGGTGGACTGTCGGCAGGAGACAAGCAGGGCGCTGTAGCCCCAGTCCGCCACCCGCTGGCACCAGGAGCGCTGCTCCTGTTCAGGCACCAAATCCGCCTTGGAGAACACCAAAAGCACCGCGGCGCCAAGCTGCTCGGCGGCAATTAAAAAGCGGCTGATCACCAGGGGGTCGGGCCGGGGATCCGCCAGCGAGACCACCACCACGACGCGCTGGACATTCGCCACCGACGGACGCTCCAGCCGGTTGCGACGGGGCGCCAGCGAGGCCACCGCCGCCCGGGCAGCAGACCAGTCGATGCCCTCCAATCCGACCCGATCGCCAACGCAGATCATCAGCCCCGACTTGTCGAGGCGACGACGGCTGGTGCAAAGCAGGCTGCACACCCCGCCGGGACCGGGTTGATCCAGGGCAACGCGACAGTAGTTGGCCTCCATCGCCACCACCAAACCGGCAACGCCGCAGGGGGGATCAGCGGCGGTCGCCATCCCGGACCACCAGCAGGCAAACCTCCGGGCCGCCGCTGGCCGTGTGGCGCCGCGCGACCCGATGACCATCGCGACGCAACCCCTCTTGCACCATCTCCTCCGGCTCGCCGGGATCGATCAGCAGCTCCAGCTGGGCACCGCTGGTCAGTTTTTCCAACGCGAGGCGACTGCGCACAACATTGAGCGGGCATGGCGTACCGCGAAGATCCAGGCGTGAAACTGGATGATCAGCAAAATGAGCGCTCACGAGCCGCCGAACAGGCCGCCGAACAGGCCGCTCTTGTGGTGATGACGCTGACCCTTGCGAGTATGGTGACCCGCCAGCTGCTCCAGCAAAGCTCGCTCGTCAGAATTGAGTTTGGTAGGCAGCTGAACTCGGACATTGACCTCGTGATTGCCGCGAGCCACCGGATTGCCAAGACGCGGCACACCACGACCTTTCATCGTCAACACCGTGCCGGGTTGGGTGCCGGCGGGGATCTCCAACTGTTGCGGACCATCGACGGTTTCGACCTCAATGGTGTCACCGAGGATGGCTTGCAAATAGTTGAGGGAAACCTCGGAGTGGATGTTGGTGCCTTCGCGATGGAGGTGCGGGTGGGACTTGACATCTAACAACACATAAAGATCACCGCTGGGGCCGCCGCGCTGACCCGCATTGCCTTCGTTGGCGATACGCAGTCGAGTTCCGGAATCAACGCCGGCAGGGATGTTAATGCGCAGTTTCTTGGTCACTTGTTGCAAACCTTGACCACCGCAGCTCTGGCAAGGATCGGCAATCACCTGACCCGTACCTTCGCAGGTGGGACAAGGGGCAACCTGGGTAAAGTTACCAAAGGGTGTGCGGGTGGAGCGGCGCACCTGACCGGAACCGCCACAGGTGCCGCAGGTGGTGGGACCGCTGCCGGCTCGAGCGCCAGATCCAGCACAGCTGCCGCAAGCCTCAAGATGACGGATCTGAACCTCTTTTTCCATCCCGAACACAGCTTCATTGAAGCCAATGGTCAGATCCAATCGCAAATCATCCCCCTGCCGAGGTCCACGCCGACGCGGCCCGGAGGCTGCAGCCGCACCACCAAAGCCAGTGAAGAATGTCTCAAAGAGATCCGCGAAGCCGCCCATATCTGCCATGTCAGGCATTCCTGCGGCGCCGCCAAGACCGGCCTCACCAAACTGGTCGTAACGGGCGCGGGTTTGGGGGTCGCTCAGCACCTCATAGGCGCGGCTGATCTCCTTGAAACGGTCCTCAGCCCCAGGGTCTTTGTTGACATCCGGATGATATTGACGCGCGAGCCGACGGTAGGCGCGCTTGAGGGTGTCCGCATCGGCATCGCGGCCCACTCCAAGTTGCTGGTAGAAGTCAGCCATCAACCGTGCTGCTCCGCTTCAGCCTTCTCGACATCAGGACCGCCAACCGGACCGGGGCCGATGGACACCTTGACAAGGGCATGCCGCAACACCCGCCCATTGAGATGGTAGCCCCGCTGCAGCTCTTCGATGACAACATCTTCAGCGTGCTCATGACTCTCCTCTCGCATCACAGCTTCATGGATATTGGGATCAAAAGGCTCACCTTCCACTCGCATCGGAGCAACGCCGAGTTGCTTGAGGACATCAACGAGCTGCTTGTAAAGATTCTGATAACTTCGATGCAGAGCCTTGGCCTCTTCACTTTCGGGGTTGAGCTGCACCCGAGCACGATCAAAGTTGTCAACAACCGGCAATATTTCAGTGATTGTTGAGCGGGCGATCTGCAACTTCAAATCATCTTGCTCGCGCAACTGTCGCTTACGGAAGTTGTCAAAGTCGGCCGCAATGCGCAAGGACTGACTGCGCAGTTGCTCCAGTTCCTCCTGCAGCACACCCATACGGCGCTCGAGCTCCCGCTCTCGCTCGGAACCGGTTGGCTGGGAAGCCTCAGGTTCGGCCGGCGACTCAGCGACGAGGTCGGAGCCAGCCGGGTCGGCACCTGCGGCTGCCAGCGTGTCCGCCCCTAGCGGGATGGCCACAGCCTGCTGGTCGGGGTGGAGGCCTGGATCGCTGGCCGGACTGCTGTCGCCGCTCATGCTGCCTGACACGAAAAATCAGATCCCGTTATGTTGAAGCTTCACCCTCGCCCTCCACAAGCGGCGGAAGCCCTCACCTCCGATCCAGCCGCGCCCCCCGCCGCCCCCAGCCCCCGGCACGATGACGCCTGAACCCTCGGCCACATTGAACACCGCCACCGAATCGTTCCGGAGCTCC
Organism: uncultured Cyanobium sp.; assembly: GCA_964402615.1. GTDB lineage: Bacteria > Cyanobacteriota > Cyanobacteriia > PCC-6307 > Cyanobiaceae > Cyanobium. The sequence goes on from CAYOCW010000045.1 coordinate 6,515, forward strand.
CTGCTGGGGGATTTGGGCGCCAACGCTTCCAGCGCCGGCGCTGACACCTCAAGTGCCGCCGAGGATCTGGAGGCCAGCAGAGGCAGCGCTTCGGCCTCGCCGATCATGACCCTGGTGGATCAAATCCTGGTCGAGGCCCTGCTGAGCGGAGCCAGCGACATCCACGTGGAGCCCCAGGAGGACGGATTGTTGGTGCGCCTCAGGCAAGACGGGGTCCTGCGGGCGATGGAAACCCTGCCGCGCACCTTGATTCCAGCGGTCACCTCCCGCTTCAAGATCATGGGCGACCTGGACATCGCCGAACGACGGATGCCGCAGGACGGGCGCATCCGTCGCACCTTTCGGGGCCGCACCATGGATTTTCGGGTCAGCACCCTGCCCAGCCGCCACGGCGAGAAAGTGGTCCTGAGGCTGCTGGACAGCGGCGCCACCCAGCTGGGGCTCGACAATTTGGTGACAGACAGCGACTCCAGGGACCTGCTCCGCTCCATGGGCAGCAAGCCCTTCGGGATGATTTTGGTCACGGGACCAACCGGATCTGGGAAGTCGACCACCCTCTACGCCCTCCTATCCGAGCGCAACGACCCTGGGATCAACATTTCGACGGTTGAGGATCCGATCGAATACACCTTGTCGGGCATCACCCAGACCCAGGTCAATCGGGAGAAGGGTTACGACTTCGCCACGGCCTTGCGAGCCTTCATGCGGCAAGATCCCGATGTGCTGCTGGTGGGCGAAACCCGCGACCTGGAGACGGCACGCACCGCCATCGAAGCGGCGTTGACCGGTCACCTGGTGCTCACCACGTTGCACTGCAACGACGCCGCCAGCGCCTTCGCTCGACTGGATGAGATGGGCGTGGAACCCTTTCTGATCAGCGCTTCCCTGTTGGGTGTGATCTCCCAGCGCCTGGTGCGACGACTCTGCGAGGACTGTCGGATCCCCTTCCATCCCGATGCGGAAGAACTGGCCCGGTTTGGGCTGGTGGCTAGCGACGAAGCTCACATCAACTTCTTCCGGGCCAATCAGTTGCATTCTGGCAACCGAAGTCTTTGTCCGAGATGTCAAGGTCGCGGCTACGTTGGACGCATCGGCGTCTTCGAGATCCTGCAGATGAATGAGCAATTAGCTTCAGCCGTGGCCAAACGAACCAATACGGAGATTCTGCGGCGCATGGCGCTTGAGAACGGCATGAAAACACTGCTGGGCTATGGGCTGGGCTTAGTGAGACAGGGGCTGACCACCCTAGAGGAAGTCGAGCGGATGCTGCTCACGGATTCAGGTCTGGAATCGGAGCGCCGTGCCAGGGCGCTTGACAGCCTCACCTGCAAGGGCTGTGGAGCTGGACTTCGTGATGAATGGTTGGAATGTCCCTACTGTCTAACGGTCCGAGGCTGAACCATGAAAGACGTTCTGATTGAAGATCTGATGACAACGCTGGTCCAGGAGGGGGGCAGCGATCTGCATCTGGCCTGTGGCCATCAGCCCTTCGGGCGCTTCAATGGCCAGCTGCGGCCAATCCTTGATGAGCGCCTCAATGAAGACACCTGCAACCGCTTGATTTTTTCTCTCCTCAATAACTCTCAACGCAAACAGCTGGAGCAGAATTGGGATTTGGATTGCTCGTATGGCCTAAAGGGTGTCGCTCGCTTCCGCATCAATGTTTACCGTCAGCGCGGGAGCTATGCAGCCTGCCTGCGAGCCCTGGGCTCTTCGATACCCACGCTGAGCGACTTGGAGATACCTAAGATTATCGAAGATATAAGCAATAAACCCCGCGGCCTTGTGCTGGTAACCGGACCGACTGGATCCGGAAAGACGACGACCTTGGCTTCTTTGATAGAGCACATTAACCAGAGCCGTTCCCAACACATCATCACCATTGAGGATCCGATTGAATTCACCTTCACCAACGCTAAAAGCCTGATTCATCAGCGTGAAGTGAATCAAGATACGCGTAGTTTTGCCAACGCACTGCGGGCGGCGCTGCGGGAGGACCCTGACGTGATTCTAGTTGGTGAGATGCGTGACCTGGAAACGATTCAACTGGCGATCACCGCCGCGGAAACGGGTCACCTCGTGTTCGGAACTCTCCATACCAGCTCAGCATCCCAAACCGTTGATCGGATGGTGGATGTCTTCCCTGCGGCTCAACAAACCCAAGTGCGCGTGCAACTCAGTTCCAGTTTGCTAGCAGTGTTTACCCAGACCCTCTGCAAAAGCATCAAAATCAGTACGGGCTCTTTCGGGCGGATCGTCGCGCAGGAAATCATGATCAACACGGCGGCGACGGCCAACCTGATCCGGGAAGGCAAGACGGCACAGATCTATTCACAGATCCAGACCGGAGGTGCTCAGGGTATGCAAACATTGGAGAGAGCGCTTGCCAATCTCATTTCCCAGTCAAAGATTTCGCGAGAAGAAGCCCTGTTGCACACCTCCCGGCCAGAGGAACTGGAACGACTGCTTTCTTAGAAAATGCCCATTTTTGTCGTCTCCTACACCGATAATATTGGCCGACGCCGAGAGTTCAGCCTTGAGGCTGACAGTCCGGCTTCAGCCCGGCGCAACCTGCGTCTGAGAGGCATTCTGCCCACCACCTTGGTCCGCAAGGACGCCGCAACAGCTGCCCTGCCGCCCAGCAGCAAGCGAACGAGCAGCTGGAAGGATTGGGTGGAGGGTCGCGTGTCCATCAAGGACAAAGCCCTGTTCGCCAACAAACTGGCGGCCCTGGTCGATGCGGGGGTGCCGATCATGCGCAGCCTCGATCTGATGCGCTCCCAGCAGCGATCAGCAAAGATGCGTCGCGCCTTGACCGCCATTACACAAGACATCAATGAAGGCGAAACCTTGGCTGGTTCGATGCGACGCTGGCCACAAGTGTTCGACAGCCTCACTGTGGCTATGGTGGATGCCGGCGAGGTGGGAGGCGTGCTCGATGAAACGCTGCGACGACTAGCCATTCTTTTAGAAGAAACCAGCAGACTTCAAAACCAGATTCGAGGGGCACTTAGCTACCCGATAGCAGTGCTCATGATCGCCATATTTGTCTTTCTTGGTATGACTATTTTTTTAATCCCTTCATTTGCAGAGACCTTCAGGCAGCTCGGCGCAGAGCTACCGATATTTACGCAGATCATGCTTGATTTTAGCAATCTTCTGCGCTCTTCTTTTTCGATTATATTGATTGGATCAATATTTCTTGGTGTGTATTTCTTTAGTCGTTTCTATGGAACAGAATCTGGCCGTCGCCAGATTGATGGTATCACCCTGAAACTTCCGCTGTTCGGGGATCTGATCCAGAAATCCGCAACCGCACAGCTCTGTCGCACTCTCAGCTCTCTATCTCGGGCTGGGGTGCCAATTCTACAGTCCTTAGAAGTGGCCAGAGAAACAACCAGCAATAGCATTATTAGCGATGCCATTCTTTCCTCCCGCAATGAGGTCAGCGAAGGATTACCGCTCAGCTCAGCCCTCAGAATGAAGAATGTTTTCCCGGACATGGCGATTAGCATGTTGGCTATCGGAGAAGAAACTGGCGAGATGGATTCTATGCTTTCCAAAGTTGCAGAATTCTACGAGGACGAGGTCACGACAACGATCAAATTCTTCACCGCACTCATTGAACCCATAATGATTGTCTTTGTGGGTGGAATTGTAGGCTCAATCCTGGTCGCAATGTACTTGCCAATGTTCTCCGTCTACGATAAAATACGCTAGATCTTATTGGATCAGCCTAGAGATTTTGTAGCGGTCCAAGATCTGATCGACACCTTTCAAGGCGGTGTCGGCTCCTGGGAGGAGGGCATCAGGGCTCGCTGCAGCGCCTGACCCGCCAGCCAGCCCGATGTCCAGCAGTGCTGGAAGTTAAATCCACCGGTAACACCATCGACATCGAGAAGCTCGCCCACCAGTTGCAATCCTGCACAGAGACGGCTTTCCAGAGACACCAAATTGACTTCCCCCACAGGCACACCGCCGGCGGTGACGAACTCCTCACCGAAGGGTCCGCGACCGGCCACGGTGTAATGGCTGTTTAGCAAGGAGGCGATCAGGCTCCGCTGGGCGCTGCGCGTCAGCTCTGCCCAGCGCGCCCCCTGCCCTGCCGATCCCGCCAACCCCAGCTCGTCCAGCATCCGCCACCAAAGCCGCCTGGCCAGGTCAGGCCAGGGCCGCCAGCTGGCCAGGCTGCGACGGGCCTGTTGCTGACGCGCTTGCGCAAACAAAGCCTCGAGCTCCCGGGCCCCCATGCCCCCCGTCCAATCCACCCGCAGCTGAGCTCGGTAACCCCAAGCTCGCAAGTCGCGGGCGGCAAACGCCGTCAACCGCAGGATGGCAGGACCGCTGAGACCCCGATGCGTGATCAGCACGGCGCCCCTCTGACGCTGAAGACCCGGCCGCCGCCCCGGCGCGGAGGGGTCGTGGCCGGGGGGACTCAACTCGAGCGCCACGGGATCCATGCTCACTCCCGCCAGGTCGCCGAGACCGGGAGCTGCCAACGCCAGGCTGAACAATGACGGCACCGGCGCCACCAGGCTGTGCCCCAGGCTTGCCGCCAACCGGCGACCGCTGGGATGGCTTCCCGTGGCCAACACCAAGCGCTGACAGGCCAGCCTGCCGCCATCCCGGAAGGTCAGCTCAAAGCCCCCCTGGTCCCGTTGCCGAACGGTCTGAACCGCCGCCGCGGTGGCCAGCCCCACACCGAACCGCCGGGCCGCCTGGCGCAGGCACTCCACCACCGAGCTGGAGCGGTTGGAACGGGGAAAGAGGCGGCCATCCGCTTCCACCACCAGCTCCAAGCCATGGCGCGCAAACCACTCGACGCTATCGGCGGGCGCAAACTGACCGAAGGGCCCCCGCAGGGCTTGGCCGCCCCGAGGGTAGTGATTCACCAACAGCTGCGGTTCCCAGCAGGCATGGGTGACATTGCAGCGGCCTCCGCCACTGATGCGCACCTTGTGCAACGGTTCAGCCGTGGCCTCCAACACCAGGATCGAGACGGGCAAACCGACCGCGTGCAACGCTTCGGCGGCGCTGATCGCTGCCATGAAGCCGGCCGGGCCACCCCCCACCACCGCCAGCGTGACTTGACTAGGCAGCATGGACGCATGGAGAACCGACATCGCTTCAGTGTGGCGCCGATGCTGGACTGCACGGATCGGCACTTTCGGGTGCTGATGCGGCAGGTGAGTCGCCACTGCCTGCTCTACACCGAAATGGTGGTTGCCCGCGCCCTCGATCACATCCTGCGCGAGGGCCCGGCCAGCGCCGTGCTCCAGCGGCAGCAGCGGCTCGAGCGGCTGCTGGGATTTGATCCCCTGGAGCGCCCCCTGGCCCTGCAGCTTGGCGGCGACGATCCAAGCCAGCTGGCCACCGCCACGCGGTTGGCGGCGGACTGGGGCTACGACGAAGTGAATCTGAACCTGGGCTGTCCCAGCGAAAAGGTGCAGCAGGCCCGCTTCGGCGCCTGCCTGATGGCCGAACCAGGAAGGGTGGCTCGCTGCATCGAGGCGATGGCGGCCGCCTCCGATTTGCCGGTGACCGTGAAGCACCGAATCGGCATTGATCAGCTCGACTCCTACGGGGAACTGCTGACCTTCGTGGATCGGCTGGCGCAAGCGGGAGCACGGCGGTTTGCCGTGCATGCCCGCAAGGCGTGGTTGAAGGGACTCGACCCCAAGCAAAACCGCACAATCCCGCCGCTGCGCTGGGACCTGGTCCACCGCCTCAAGCGGGAGCGACCCCAGTTGACAATTGAACTCAACGGTGGTCTGCAGGACCTGGAGGCCTGCCTAGAGCAGTTGAAGCGGGTGGATGGTGTGATGGTCGGGCGGGCAGCCTACGCCCATCCCCTGCAATGGGGCAGCGTCGACCGGCTGATTTACGACGACCCCTCGCGGCCCCAGCTGAAAGCCTCCCAGGTGATCCGAGGCACGATCCCCCACGCCCGCCGATGGCGGGACCAGGGAGGCCGGCTCTGGGATCTGGCCCGACACCTCGTGCACGTGGTGGAGGGTTGCCCCGGGGCCCGGCACTGGCGAGCCGAGCTCACCCAGCGCGCCTGCCGACGGGAGGCGCCGGCGGAGGTGCTGGAGGATGCCGCCCTGCAGCTGGAGCAACGCGGTCTCTGAGGCGTTTCATGAGGAGAAGCGGGAGGCTTGACGCGCTCTCGCAACAGGGCGGTCAGCCCTCGGCGCCGCCATAACCAGCGTCTTCCAGCGCACCGCCACCACGGCGACGGCGGGAACGGCCAGCGTCAAAATTGTCGCCGCCGTAGCTGCGGTCCTCCCAGCCTCGGGCGCCGGAACCGCGATCCGCTGAGCGCTCGCCGCCGTAGCCGCCACCGCCATAACCGCCTCGGCGGGGACCGCCGCCGCCGCCGCCGCCACCGCCACCGGCAGCTCCGCGGGGCTCCGCCTTGTTGATGCGCAGAGGACGCCCCATCATCTCGATCCCCTGGAGGGCCTCGATCGCCCGGGTTTCGCTATCTGGATCAGCCAGCTCAACAAACGCGAATCCACGCTTGCGACCCGTGTCCCGCTCCAGAGGCAGGGTGCAGTTGATGACTTCGCCGTACGGAGCAAAGAGCTGAGCCACATCTTCCTTCTCGGCGCGGAAGGGCAGGTTGCCGACAAAAATACTCACTGAAGCTAGGGGAACCGAGGACGTTGAAAGCGGGTCGTTGACACCGAAAGGGACCAACTGGGGGTGATGGCTGGGAGGAAGCTGGAAGGGAACCCTCCGCCGACCTCTCCCGGCGATGCCGCGGTGCAGGCGGATTGCGCCGCCCGGCGGTGAGCCATCGACACGGATGCACCGTGCCTCCCCCAACAGTAGACCGATTCAGCCCAACCTGGCCTTCAGGATCCTGACGGCATGACCGCAGCAGAATCCCTGCAATCGTTGTCATCTGCGACGAGCCGCTGCCGCCAGCGCTCCAACTGTTGGCCCACCTGCTCAAAACTGGTGCCGCCCTCGCTGCGGCGAGCAGCCACCACCTGCCGCGGCCGGATCACCGCCTGGATATCCGCCTCGAAGGCTGGATGCAGGGCCTGCCAGCGCGGCAGCGGCAGATCCCGCAGCAGGATCCCCTCGGCCAGGCAGGTCCGCACCAGCCCCCCCACCAGCTGGTAAGCCTCACGGAACGGCACGCCGCGAGCAACCAGATAATCAGCCACATCGGTGGCGTTGGCAAAATCAGCCTCCACGGCTGCCTCCAGACGCTCCGGTCGGAATTCCAAGCCCTGCTCGAACAGGATCGCCATCGCCTCGAGGCAGTCGAGCAGGGTCGAGACCCCGTCAAACAGCGCTTCCTTGTCCTCCTGAAAGTCCTTGTTGTAGGCCAGGGGCAGGCCTTTCATCATCGTCAGCAACCCCACCAGATGCCCGAAGACCCGGCCGCTCTTGCCGCGCACCAGCTCCGGCACATCCGGGTTCTTCTTCTGGGGCATCAGGCTGCTGCCCGTGGCGCAGCGATCCGTGAGCCGCACAAACGCAAACTCCTCGCTGGCCCAGAGGATCACCTCCTCA
>CAYOCW010000046.1:0-13659 GCA_964402615.1 uncultured Cyanobium sp.
TGTAGTGGTTGTAGACGGCCACGGAGAGCACTTTCTTGGCCTCGTCCTGCCCGACCACCTGTTGATCGAGAAAGGCTTTGATGTCCTGGGGTTTGGGGATCGTGGCCAGGGTTGGCGCCGGACGCGGCGGCGCCTTGCGGTTGGGGACCTTGCGCTGATGATTTTCGCTGCCGCGGTGGGGGGGGCTGTGACCGTGGCCGTCGACCAGCTCCTCATCCAGGATCTCGTTGCAGAGATCGATGCACTCATCACAGATGTAGACACCCGGGCCGGCGATCAGCTTGCGCACCTGTTCCTGGGACTTGCCGCAGAAGGAGCACTTCAGGTGGGCATCGAACTTGGCCATTCGGGACGGACGACGTCTGTCAGTGTGGGGGGGGAGGGGCGCTGGCTAGAAAAGCAGGGACCCTGTTTCCAGGATCGCCCCTGAGCGGGGGCTGGTCAGACGACCTTAAGAATCAAACCGGTGTGTTGTCGTCCACCACCCGATCGATGAGCCCGTACTGAACCGCTTCGGCCGGGGAGAGGAAGTAGTCGCGGTCGGTGTCTTCGGCGATCCGTTCCAGCGGTTGGCCGGTGTGCTCTGCCAGCAGGCCGTTGAGGGTGTCCTTCAAGTAGAGGATCTCGCGGGCCTGGATCTCGATGTCAACCGCCTGGCCCTGGGCACCGCCGAGAGGTTGATGGATCATGATGCGGGCATTGGGCAAGGCGAGGCGCTTGCCGCGGGTGCCGCCGGAGAGCAGAAAGGCGCCCATGCTGGCAGCCAATCCATAGCAGATGGTTACCACGTCCGGAGACACCTGGCACATGGTGTCATAAATGGCCAGGCCGGCCGTCACCGAGCCTCCCGGCGAATTGATGTAAATCTGAATGTCTTTGTCCGGATCCTCGGCCTCGAGAAACAGAAGCTGAGCCACCAGCGAATCGGCCACCTGATCGTCGATGCCGGTGCCGAGAAAAATGATGCGCTCGCGCAACAGCCGCGAGTAGATGTCGAAGGCCCGCTCGCCACGGCCGGACTGCTCCACCACCGTGGGCAGAACCCCCGGGCTGGCCACGGGAGCGCCGCCGATGGCATTCCAGGGAACGCCTCCGCTCCAACGGCTGTGGACCGGATGGCGGCGTAGGGCTTCAGGGGGTCCGGCGGGGCCGGGTGCTGAAAGACCGGAGGGTTGGTGGAGCGGGAAGGGCTCGATCACGACGCGCGGCTGACGCTGGGTCACAGTTGCGAACAATTTATGGGGCATTGCCCCTCGCGCCGCCAGGCTCGAGGTCCGGCGCGAGGGGCGGCGCGGGGCTCAGGCTGGTGGATCGGCCGGCTCGGGTTCTGTCGCGATGGGCTCTGTCGCCATGGCGCTGGTGCCGCTCGCCGCCGCTTCGGGGTCCACAGCGGCGTCGCCAGAGGCCTGCTGCGCCGCCGGGTCGATCGCCGCGTCGGCGGCCTCCTGCGCGGCGACAGCAGGCGTGTCGCGGATGCTGCTGTTCTCTTCCAGCCAGGCCAGCAGCGCCTCCCGCAGCAGGTCGTCCTCCACCGACTCTCGCAGTCGCTGGGCATCGATCTTGGTGTTGGCGTTGCTGAGCTGCTTGCTCAGCTCGCGCACCCGGGCTTCCACGGCGTCGGGCTCGATCGTGATCGCCTCGTCGCGGGCCAGGGCCTGCAACGCCAGGCGGGCCTTGAGCCTCTCCACGGCATCGGGCCGCGACGTGTCCATCAGGCTGCGCACCAGCTCGGAGGTGAACAGCTTGCGCACGTCCAGGCCCTGCTGCGCCAGCTGGCCGGCGGTTTGCTGGATCAGGTTCTGCACCTCCTGCTGGATGAGGCTCTCGGGCAGCTCCACCTCCAGCTGTTCGGTCAGGGCCCGGAGCAGGGCCGCCTGCCGGTTGGCCCGTTGACGCTGCTTCAGGTCCTCGCGCAGGCGGGCTTCCAACTCGGCTCGCAGCTCCGCCAGGCTGGACTGGTCGCTGGCCTGCTGGGCGAAGGCATCGTCCAGGGGCGGCAGTTCGCGGGTCTTGATCTCCTTGAGGGTGATCGCGAAGCTGGCGGGCCGGCCCGCGGCCTCCTCCTGCGGGAAGTCATCGGGAAAGCGGCAGGTCACGTCGCGGGTTTCGTTGATCGCCATGCCGACGATGCCCTCGATGAAGCCAGCGATCATCTGGCCCTGCTCAAGGTCGAGCTCCATGCTGTCGCTGCTGCCCCGCTCAATCGCTTCGCCGGTGTCGGTGAAGTGGCCTTGGAAGGCGATCTGCACCACATCGCCCTCGGCTGCCGGGCGGCCCTCCACGGGCACCAGGGTGGCCAGGCGGCGGCGGGATTGCTCGATCAAGTCGTCGACCCGGGCCGGGTCGAAGTCCAGGGACTTCACGTCGGCACTCAGGCCGCGCGTCCTCTTCAACCGGGGGGTTGGAGGCACCTCGATCTGCAGGGTGAAGGCCAGGGGCTGACCAGGCTGGAAGCGGCTCAGCAGGGTCTCGAAGCCCTCCTCGAGTTCCGGACGGCTGAGGGGTTGCACCCCGGTCTGGTCCAGCGCATCCCGATAGACGCGATCGACCAGCTCCTCCAGGGCGGTGGCGCGGATCCGCTGGCTGCCGATCTGGTTCAGTAGCACCTGGCGTGGCACCTTGCCCGGGCGAAAGCCGGGCAGGCGCAGAGAGCGGCTGAGCTTGTCCACGGCCTCGTCGTAGCTCGACTGGCAGCGGGCGCCAGGCACGGACAGCGCCAGGGCGAGGCGACTGCCAGGCAGCGAGCTGGTGGACACCTCCAGCCCCGCGCCGGCGTCGCTGCCGCCCTGGCCGGAGGGAGGGGTGGCCGTGGAGGCAGGGCTGGTAGCGGAACTCATGGGCAGGCGGCTCAACGGCGGAGGGCAACGACCAATCCTAGAAAGTGGCCGTTTCGGGGTCTGAACACGTATCGTGCCTCAGACGCACAAGGCGCGACATATCCGCCGGGCCCAGGGAAGCATCCGTTTGCTGGCTTCCCACCCTCAGGAACGTTCTGAATGGTTCGTTCCTGCGGGCTGCAAGGTTTCCCTCGATTCCGGGGGGAGGACCGGGCCCACCCACTTGTTCCCCTAGGCCAACCACGAGCCGACGGTCCTTATCTCCGCCGTCGGCGGGTCTAGGGCATCTCAACACTCGCACCCCTCGACGCGCCATCCCGCCCATCGGTTCACCCCTGCCTGATCGCGTTCTCCACCCAATCCACCACCTTGACCGTCCCCGCCACCACCGCTCCCTCCGCCTCGTCGGGACCCCGCGGTCCGTTGCCATCTCGCCCGTTGCGGGTCGCCGTGTTGGGAGCCACCGGTGCGGTTGGCCAGGAGCTGCTGCAGTTGCTCGCGGAGCGGCGATTTCCGGTGGCGGAGCTGATTCCGCTGGCTTCGGCGCGCTCCGCCGGTCAGGATCTGCAGTGGCAGGGTGAACGGTTGCGGGTTCGCCCCGTGGAGTCGTCGGCCTTCAACAACGTCGACCTGGTGCTGGCCTCGGCGGGGGGATCCGTGTCCCGCGAGTGGGCGCCGCTCGCCACGGCGGCCGGGGCTGTGGTGATCGACAACTCCAGCGCCTTCCGGCTCGCTCCCGATGTGCCGCTGGTGGTGCCGGAGGTGAATCCGTTGGCCGCGCTCGATCACCGCGGCATCATCGCCAACCCCAACTGCACCACGATCCTGCTCACGGTGGCCCTTGCCCCCCTGGCGGCTCGGCGGCGGATTCGCCGGGTTGTGGTTAGCACGTACCAGTCGGCGAGCGGCGCCGGTGCCCGCGCGATGGAGGAGCTGCGCCAGCTGACGCGCACCGTGCTGGAGGGCGGTCAACCCCAAAGCGAGGTCCTTCCCTATTCCCTCGCCTTCAACCTGTTTCTGCACAATTCCCCTTTGCAACCGAACGGGTACTGCGAGGAGGAGCTGAAGATGCTCCACGAGACCCGCAAGATCATGGATCTGCCTGGGCTGTGCTTGAGCGCCACCTGTGTGCGGGTCCCGGTGCTGCGCGCCCATTCGGAGGCGGTCAACATCGAGTTCGAAGAACCGTTCCCGGTAGAGGAAGCGCGCCAGCTGCTGTCGGTCGCCGCCGGCGTGGAATTGCTGGAGGATTTTGGAGCCAACCGCTTCCCAATGCCGATCGATGTGACCGGACGGGATCCGGTGGCGGTGGGGCGGATCCGTCAGGATCTCAGCGAGCCCCGGGCGCTGGATCTTTGGTTGTGCGGTGATCAGATCCGCAAGGGTGCAGCCCTCAATGCCATTCAAATCGCCGAACTGCTGATCGCTGGAGGGAATCCGTGACCGCGGCCCGCATCCCCTCCGCTGAGCCTCCCTTCGGGCGCTTACTGACGGCGCTGGTCACACCCTTCCAGCCCGATGGCTCCGTGCATTTCAGCCTGGCGGCGGAGCTGGCAGACCATCTGGTCGATCAGGGCAGCGAAGGCCTGGTGATCTGTGGCACCACCGGCGAATCACCAACCCTCAGCATGGCCGAACAGCAGCGTCTGTTTCAGGCGGTGCGTGAGGCGGTGGGCCAGAGGGCCTTCCTGTTGGCCGGAACCGGCAGCAACTGCACCGCCGAGGTGATCGAGGCCACCCGGGCCGCCGCTCGGCTGGGGGCCGACGGGGCGCTGGTGGTCGTCCCTTACTACAACAAACCACCCCAGGCAGGCCTGGAGGCCCATTTTCGGGCTGTGGCCCAGGCAGCGCCGGAGCTGCCGTTGATGCTGTATAACATCCCCGGCCGAACGGGATGCAGCCTGGAGCCCGAAACCGTGGCCAGGCTGATGGACTTGCCGAGTGTCATCAGTTTCAAGGCTGCCAGCGGCAGCACCGAGGAGGTCACCCAGTTGCGCCTCTTGTGTGGTGATCGGCTGGCGATCTACTGCGGTGATGACGCGCTCTTGCTGCCGATGTTGTCGGTCGGCGCTGTAGGTGTGGTCAGCGTGGCGAGCCATCTGGTCTGCGCCGAGATCAGCGATTTGATCCAGGCATTTCTGGGGGGCGATATCGTTACAGCTCTGGCCCTGCACGATCACCTGACGCCTCTCTTCAAGGCTCTGTTCAGTACAACCAATCCCATCCCTGTCAAGGCGGCCCTGGAGATGATGGGCTGGTCGGTCGGTGCACCAAGACTCCCCTTAGTTCAAGCCCCGGACGACGTCCGTGAACGCCTCAATTCGATCCTCGCAGCCCTGCGTCCTACCTGACGCCATGGCCCGTTCCGATTCAACCGGAATGCCCTGCTTCGCAAGAACGACCCACGATTAACCACCTGGACCTCTCTGAATGACCACCCAAAACGGACCCAAAGCAAGTGCTAAGAAGTCACCCGCTCTGCGTGTTATCCCGCTAGGCGGCTTGCATGAAATTGGCAAGAACACCTGCGTCTTTGAATTCGGGGACGATATCATGCTGGTCGATGCCGGCTTGGCCTTCCCGAGCGATGGCATGCATGGCGTCAATGTTGTGCTACCTGACACCAGCTATCTCCGCGAGAATCAAAAGCGGATTCGGGCCATGATCGTGACCCATGGCCATGAAGACCACATCGGCGGCATCCCCCATCACCTCAAAAACTTTAATATCCCGGTCATCTATGGCCCGCGGCTTGCAATGTCGATGCTGCAGGGCAAGATGGAGGAGGCTGGCGTCACGGATCGAACCACCATCGAAACCGTGAGCCCCCGCGATGTCGTCAAGGTGGGCCAGAGCTTCTCTGTTGAATTCATTCGCAATACCCATTCAATTGCTGATAGTTTCTCGCTGGCCATCACCACGCCCGTGGGCGTCGTGGTTTTCACTGGCGACTTCAAGTTCGACCACACCCCTGTCGATGGCGAACATTTCGATCTGCATCGATTAGCGCAGTATGGAGAAAAAGGGGTCCTTTGTTTGTTCAGTGACTCCACCAATGCTGAGCTGCCAGGATTTACGCCGCCGGAACGCTCCGTCTACCCCAATCTTGATCGTCATATCTCCCAAGCTGAGGGCCGTGTGATTATCACCACGTTCGCCAGCTCTGTGCATCGCGTCTCGATGATTCTTGAGCTTGCGCTCAAGCACGGCCGCAAGGTGGGTTTGCTGGGCCGCTCCATGGTCAATGTGATCGCCAAGGCTCGTGAACTTGGCTACATGCGCTGCCCCGATGATCTGTTTGTGCCGATCAAGCAGATCCGCGACATGCCGGATCGCGAAACGCTGTTGCTGATGACCGGCAGCCAAGGCGAACCCCTCGCTGCCCTCAGCCGCATTTCCCGTGGCGAGCATCCACAAGTGCAGGTCAAGAGCAGTGATACCATCATCTTCTCGGCCAGCCCAATTCCCGGCAACACCATCTCTGTGGTCAACACGATTGATCGCTTGATGATGCTGGGCGCCCGGGTGATTTATGGCAAAGGCGAAGGTATTCACGTTTCGGGTCACGGTAGTCAGGAAGACCAGAAACTCATGCTCGCCCTCACCCGGCCTCGCTTCTTTGTTCCCGTTCATGGCGAACATCGCATGCTCGTTTCCCATTCCCGCACGGCCCAATCGATGGGCGTTCCGGCCGACAATATCCTGATCATTGACAACGGTGATGTTGTCGAGATCAACCCGGATGCCATCCGCAAGGGTGAGCCCGTCAAGGCTGGCATCGAACTTTTGGATGCTTCCCGAAACGGCATTGTCGACGCCAGGGTTCTCAAGGAGCGTCAGCAGCTCGCGGAAGACGGCGTCATCACCTTGCTGGCGGTGATCAGCACCGATGGCGTCATGGCCGCTCCCCCCCGGGCCAACTTGCGCGGTGTGGTCACGACCGCCGATCCACGCCGCCTTTCGCTCTGGGCGGAGCGTGAGATTGGCTGGGTGCTCGAAAATCGCTGGAACCAGCTGGCGCGCAACACCGGTGGCAAAGCGCCGGAAGTTGACTGGGTCGGCCTGCAGCGGGAGATCGAGATCGGCCTGCAGCGTCGGCTGCGTCGCGAGCTTCAGGTGGAGCCCCTGATCATTTGCCTGGTCCAGCCGGCCGCCCCGGGTACCCCCGCCTACAAGGGGCGGGCGGAGGCCGAAGCGGACAGCCGTCCCGCCCCTCGGGAGCGTTCCGGCCCGGCCCGTGATCACGCCCAGGCAACGGGCCCCAGCGCCGAGAGTCGCCAGGAGCGCAGCCAACCGCAGGGCAGCAAGCCTGCCGCCGAGGCGCCTGCGGAGGAGGCCGAACCCAGCGGTCGCACGCGCCGCCGCCGCTCGGCAGCCCTGGCCAGCTGAGCTGAGCGCTCAGGACAATCGCACCAGCCGCAGGCAGCTCAACAGATCCAAATCCGCATCGATGCTTGCTGCGGCCGGGGCCGCGTCTGGCGCCACGCCAACGCCGGAAGCCGCCACCTCGGCTGCGGCAGCCTCGGCCAGGGCCGCCATCCCTTGGCCCTGAACCGTGGCGGGCGCCCTGAATGTGAGCTCGTCGTCCAGATTGGGATCGGCTTGCTGCAGTTCGATCAGCTCCGGTTCCACGATGACATCCGGGATCAAGGTTTCGAGTTCGCCTGGCTCACCGTCCGCCGCGATCAGCGTCGTTTCGGCCTGAAGGCCAGCGCTGCCATTGCTCGTCTGAGGCGGTTCGGCGTTGACCTCGCTGTCCCGAGAACGCAGGGCTACCAGTTTGGCCAGCCAGGGTTCGGCGGCTGGCGTGTTCGTCTCCGCAGCCCTGCGCAGCGGCAGCTGCTGCAGGGTGGGGCCAAACCCGGCCGTCCCATCGGAGTTGCCGTCCAGCGTCGCCGGGGTTTCCCGCTGATCGCTTCGCGTCGCCGCTAGGTCGACCCGCTCGTTGCATTGCCGCAGCCCCTCTTCGGCAAGCTGCCGTAGCGATGCTTCAACCGGTTTGTTGAGCAGTGCTTGATAGTGCGCCTTGGCGGTTTCAATATTGCCGAAGCCATAGAGCTGGGTATGACCCAACATCAGCTCAAGCCGCTGCAACAGAGCCTGGGCATTGGTACCCCTCTCCTGGGCCAGGGATTGACCCAGGGTTCGACCTTGCTGCAGGACAGTATCCCACTCCCCTTGGCGATAAGCCGCCTCAATTGCGGTGTAGTGATGCAGCGGGCTAACTGGGGCAGAAATTGGCATCGGATCGCTCATGGGAAGTCCTGCATAGAGATATGAGGCTGGATGACCATTTCAGGCGCCAGCCTCTGGATAGATCATGGTGGCCGTTCCCACCGGGTTGCGCAATTCGATACACAATGCTATCGATCGCGCTGGCGTTTGGGCAGCGGCCCGTGTGCTGCTCCAGCCACCGGGCCAGCAGCCTCCCCCTCGTCGCGGTGGAGAGCCGCATCAATAATGGCCGATCCAGGGCTGTCCGTGAAACCCCAGGACGCTCGAGCCCCTGGAGCGCCAGGACCAGCAGCTCGCGCTCGCTGGTGAGCTCTGCCGCCAGCCGCTCGGCTTGCTGGCTGATGCGTCGCACGGCGCCGGGGTGGCAGTCCTCCAGCACCGGCAGCACCTCCGCCCGCAGGCGGTTGCGGCGCAAGCGGGTGTCAGCGTTGCTGGGATCGAGCCAGAGGGGTAGCTGCAGCCGTTGGCAGAGCCGCCCGGTGTCGGCCCGATCGAAGATCAGCAGGGGGCGCACCAGCGCGGCGCTCGGCCCCGGTTGCCCGAGCTCCGTCAACGGTCGGCTCGATCCGAGGCTCGCCAGGCCGCGCCGATGGCAACCCCGAGCCAGGTTCAGCAACACCGTCTCGGCACGGTCCGATGCGGTGTGGCCGGTGAGGACATGGCGGCAGTCCCAGCGCCGAGCCTGTTGAGCCAGACAGCCGTAGCGCCAGCGCCGCGCGGCCGCCTCGCCCTTCGCCTCGCCCGCCGCCGCCCGATCGGTCCAGACCATCAGACCCTGGGCCTGCCCCCAGGCCCGCAGCTCCTGCGCCACGACCGCCGAGGCGACGTGCCAGCCGTGGTCCCCATGCCAGAGCGCCAGGTCCCAGCCATGCAGGGGTTGCAGGTCCCGCATCAGGCTGGTCAGCGCCATCGAGTCTTGCCCGCCGGACACCGCCAACAGCAGCCGGGCCCCCCGCGGCAGCAGCTGGGGCCGCTGCCGCAGCCAGCGGTGCAGGCGCAGCGCCTCGGCTCCCCGGGACCGCGGCACCGGCCCGGGCCTGGATGGGAGAATCTGATCAGGTTTGCTGTTCACGGCCGATGTCGCTCCTCTCCAGCCTGCCCGTGGGCCTCCAGCTGGCGCTCCGCGAACGGCGGCTGCTCAAGGTGATCGCTGGCCTCACCAACCACGACCTGGATTCGGTGTTGAGGATCAGCCGGGCGGCCGCCGTCGGCGGTGCCGACCTCGTGGACATCGCCTGCGATCCCCGCCTGGTGACGGCGGTCACCGAGAGCTGCCCGGGCCTGCCCATCTGCGTGTCGGCCGTCGATCCCGAGCTCTTCCCCGCGGCGGTGCAGGCCGGAGCGGCGCTGGTGGAGATCGGCAATTTTGATGCCTTCTATCCGCTCGGCAGGGTCTTTGATGCTGCGGAGGTCTTGGCCCTCACCCAGCGCACCCGCCAGCTGCTCCCCGCGGTGGCTCTGTCGGTGACCGTGCCCCATGTGCTCCCCCTCGATCAGCAGGAGCGCCTCGCCCTCGACCTGGCCGCTGCCGGTGCTGACATCATCCAGACCGAGGGAGGCACCAGCGCCCGCCCCTTTAGCCCCGGGGTGCAGGGACTGATCGAGAAGGCAGCGCCCACCTTGGCCGCCGCCCACTGCATCAGCCACGCCCTGCAGGGCCACGAGCGCTGCCTGCCCGTCCTCTGCGCGTCCGGTCTGTCGGCCGTCACCCTGCCGCTGGCCCTGGCTGCCGGCGCCAGCGGGGTCGGGGTGGGCTCGGCGGTCAATCGCCTCGACGATGAGCTGGCGATGCTGGCGGTGGTGCGCGGCCTGCGCGAAGCGATCCGCACCGCGGCCGGCATCCGGGTCTGAGCGCCGTGCCCCCGCAGCGCCCGACCGGCAGGCCTGGCCCGAGCCTGCCGAAGCCAGCGCACGGCGAAGCGGTCATGACGGGGAGTCCTGACTACAATGCTTGTACCAGTTCCCGTCTTCTGCCGCTCTGACGATGCATGCCTTGGTGTGGTTGCTGCAATGGCCAATCCGGGCTTTGGTCCTCTTGCTCGTCTCCTGGCTCCCCCTCGGCGTCGAGGTCGACAGCTTTGGCATCGGTCTGCTGGCGGCCCTGGCGATCGGCCTGTTGGGCACGCTGCTGATTGCCCCTTTGAAGCTGCTGTTCAGCATTCCTTGGCTGATCACCAGCCTGGGCGGCCTGCTCAGCCCGATCACCTGGCTGTTTAACTGGGCGATCACCGTGATTCTGTTCGGGCTGGCCGCCTGGTTGATCCCCGGTTTCCGACTGCGCCACGGCCTGATCAGCGCCATCCTCGGCGCCGTGGTCTATGCCGTGATCTCCACCCTGGTGCTGCGCCTGCTGGGCCTGGAGGTCAACCTGACCCGAGCCTCGTCGCTGCTGAGCGGCCTGCCCATCGCCTGAGCCTTGGGGCGCGCTGATCGGCAGCCCACGCCAGGCCCTGGCGCACAGCGACAATAGGAGGATGAACCCCTTCCAGTTGCACGCGCCCTACGAACCCCGTGGCGATCAACCTGAGGCGATCACCGCCCTGACGGCGGGGGTTGAGCGGGGTGAGCGCTACCAGACCCTGCTGGGAGCCACGGGCACGGGCAAGACCTTCACGATCGCCAATGTGATCGCCCGCAGCGGTCGACCGACCCTGGTGCTGGCTCACAACAAAACCCTGGCGGCTCAGCTGTGCAATGAGCTGCGGGAGTTTTTCCCCAACAACGCCGTTGAATACTTCATCTCCTACTATGACTATTATCAACCGGAGGCCTATGTGCCAGTCTCCGACACCTACATTGCCAAGACAGCATCGATCAATGAAGAGATCGACATGCTGCGTCACTCAGCGACGCGATCATTGTTCGAGCGGCGCGATGTGATCGTCGTCGCTTCGATCAGTTGTATCTACGGTCTTGGCATCCCGAGTGAATACCTTAAGGCCGCCGTACCGTTCCGGGTTGGCGAAAGTCTGAATCTCCGTAGCTCCCTGCGCGATCTCGTCAACAATCAGTATTCCCGCAACGACATTGAGATCAGCCGTGGCAGGTTTCGAGTGCGAGGCGATGTGCTGGAAATCGGCCCCGCCTATGAAGATCGGCTGGTGCGGATTGAACTCTTCGGAGATGAGGTAGAAGCGATCCGCTATGTTGATCCCAGCTCGGGTGAGATTCTGCAGAGCCTGGAGGCAATCAATATCTACCCGGCCAAGCATTTTGTAACACCCAAGGAGCGTCTGGACAGTGCCATCAAGGCGATTCGTCTGGAGTTGCATGAACGTCTCGACCTGTTGAATGCCCAGGGGCGCCTGCTGGAAGCCCAGCGACTCGAACAGCGCACCAGCTACGACATCGAGATGCTGGAGCAGGTCGGCTACTGCAATGGCGTTGAGAACTACGCCCGCCACCTGGCTGGCCGCGAGGCTGGCACCCCCCCCGAATGCCTGATCGATTATTTCCCCGACGACTGGTTGCTGGTGGTGGATGAGAGCCATGTCACCTGCTCCCAGCTTCAGGCCATGTACAACGGCGACCAAAGCCGCAAGCAGGTGCTGATCGAACACGGCTTCCGCTTACCCAGCGCCGCCGATAATCGGCCGCTCAAGGGGGAGGAATTTTGGCAAAAGGCTCGCCAGACCATCTTCGTCAGCGCCACTCCAGGACGCTGGGAACTCGACCGCAGCGACACCGAGGTGGTGGAGCAGGTTATTCGCCCCACCGGGGTGCTGGATCCCGTGGTCGAGGTGCGACCCACCGAGGGCCAGGTGGATGACTTGCTGGGCGAAATCCGCCTGCGGGCGGATCGCCAGGAGCGGGTGCTGGTCACCACCTTGACCAAGCGCATGGCCGAGGACCTCACCGATTACCTCGCCGAACATGGCGTGCGGGTGCGTTACCTGCACTCAGAGGTTCACTCGATCGAGCGCATCGAGATCATTCAGGATCTGCGCAACGGTAGCTACGACGTGCTGGTGGGAGTCAACCTATTGCGCGAGGGACTTGACCTGCCGGAGGTGTCGCTCGTGGCGATCCTCGATGCTGACAAGGAGGGATTCCTGCGCGCCGAACGCTCCTTGATCCAGACCATCGGCCGGGCTGCCCGCCATGTGGATGGCAGGGCCCTGCTCTATGCCGACAACCTCACGGACAGCATGGCAAAAGCCATCTCCGAAACCGAGCGGCGTCGTGCGATCCAGCTGGCCTACAACACCAAGCACGGCATCACCCCGCAGCCTGCTGGCAAGCGATCCGGCAATTCGATTCTGGCATTTCTAGAGATCTCCAGACGCTTGAACGATGATCAGCTCGTGCAGGCTGCTGACCAGGCCGAACGCAACCAAGTCCCCCTCGATTCACTGCCAGAGCTCATCCAGCAGCTCGAGGAGAAGATGAAAGTCGCTGCCAAGAATCTGGATTTCGAGGAGGCCGCCAACCTGAGGGATCGCATCAAGGGGCTGCGCCAGAAGCTGGTGGGCAAGCCCTGAATGCGGCAACCCACCCCGCTCGTCAAACCGGCGCTTCGCTGCCTTCGGCCCGATGCACCACGCTGCCTCCCAGCCCGAAGGCGGCATGCACCGCCTGCAGAGCCGCTACCCCCTGCTCTTCCGCTACCACGCAGCTGGTGCGAATTTCACTGGTGGCGATCATCTCGATGTTGATGTCGGCATCCGCCAGCGCCCGGAACATGCGGGCCGCCGTGCCCGCTGTGCAAGCCATGCCCGCTCCCACAGCGCTCACCCGCGCGATCGCCGGACCATCTTCGAGGTAGGAACCGGGCCACTGGCGCAGCAGTGGCAACAGCGCCTGCTCCGCCGCCGCTCGCTCGCCGCGCCGCAGGGTGAAGCTGATGTCGCGGCTGAGCAACTCGCCAACGCCATGGCTGCGCTCCGATTGCACGATCGTGTCGAGGCTGATGCCCGCATCGGCCAGGGCTCGGCAGATGGCCGCCGCCGACCCCGGGCGATCGGGAACCCGTCGCACCGAGACCTGGGCCTGGTCCCGATCCAGGGCGACGCCCCGCACTGGCGGGGCATCCGGGGCGCAGGTCAGCGGCGCCTGGCGCAGCTGCTGCTCGGCCAGCTCGAAAGCGGTCGCTGTCGCGCGCAGCGCCTTCGTGGCCTGCCCGACATCGAGCAGGCAGCTGACCTTCACCTCGCTGGTGGCGATCAGTCGCAGATTGATGCCCAGGCGCGCCAGAGTGTCGAACAGGCGGGCCGCCACCCCGGGGCGCCCCATGATGCCGGCTCCGGCGATGCTCAGCTTGGCCATCCCCGCCACAGCGCTGAGCTGAGCTCCGCAGGCGTCAAGCGCCTGCAGCACGCCCTCGCACACGGCCGTCGCTAGGGCCACGTCGCTCTCCGCCAATGTGAAGGCGATGTCGTTGCTGCTCCCCTCATGGGTGGATTGCACGATCAGATCCACGTTCAGCCCGGCCTCGGCCAACGCCTCGAACAGCCGCGCCGCGATTCCGGGGCAATCGGGGACATGGGAGAGCGCCACCACAGCCTGCCCCTGTTCCAGCTCCGCCCCATCCACCGGTCGGCCCAGCTCCAGCCCTTCGCTGCCGATCGGTCGGCAGCGAAGGGCTGGA
>CAYOCW010000047.1:0-13543 GCA_964402615.1 uncultured Cyanobium sp.
AGTACGTCGACATGCTGGCCGCCGGCATCGTCGATCCCGCCAAGGTGACCCGCTCGGGCCTGCAGAATGCCGCTTCGATCGCCGGCATGGTGCTGACCACCGAGTGCATCGTGGCCGATCTGCCCGAGAAGAAGGAAGCTGCTCCCGCCGGCGGTGGCGGCGGCATGGGCGGCGACTTCGACTACTGATCTCCAGGCGCGATCAGCGTCGGATCTCCATCCTGTTGATTCACGTCATAGCGCCCCTGCGGGGGCGCTTTTTTCATGGTTGCGCTAGCCCACGATTCAGCACCAACCGCTCGTCAGGCGATGACCCAAGGCATAGCAGCACCTGATCAGGTGCTGGCAGCGCTCGGCTTGGGCGGCTGGACGGCAGACTGGCTCCACTGCTCCACCTCTGCTCCGAGGATCGCTTCGACCCTGGCCACGAAGGTGGCGAAGGCCGCCTCATCCTCATGGGCGAAGGAAGCTTGTCGATAGGGAGGGCTGAAGGTGAGATAAAAGGTTTTCTCCCGCTCCAGCTTTTCGCTGGTTTGGCGATAACGGATCCATAGCCCTTGATAGCCGTTGATGCTTTCCCAGGAGCTGAAAGCCGTGATCAGCACACCGGCCAGGGTAATGCTGAACGGCAACCAGGACGTATGCTGCGCCAAGGAGGCGGCAAGGGTCACATACCCGGCTAGGATGATTTGAAGTAGCCGCAAGGTTAGAAACCAGCGCTTGTTGCGCTCAGCCTGAGTGGAGAGCCACTGCAATTGGCGATCGACCCGAGCTTCCAGGTATGTCGCGCTGTCACAGCCACGCTTCAAGTCATCCATCGGGTTCAGCCCCTCTCCCGCCTACCATGGCCAAGCCAACTGAGATTGGCAATCGCTGACAGGGGAATCACCCATGACCCCCGACCCTTTGGGCCATGACCCGGCCGCCGACCGCGTTTGAGTTGAGCGTTGCAACGACGCACCCGCAGCAACGGCTTGATGATTGGCTGCAGGCGATCCACCCAGGCCCGATCGATGCGCCTAGCGCGGATGAACATCTGCTGGCGGCGCTGAGGATCGGGCGGGGTAGGTTGGATTGCCGGGGCCGCTCTGGCGATGCGATCAGGGCTGCAGCGGTTGAGGGGGGGCTGCTGTCGCTACAGCGCCGCCTGGGGTTACTCCTGGCCCTGTTTGCTAGAAAATCAAGGCCAGGAGCTCGGATCAAGGTAGCAATCCAGCGCGGCTGAGCAGGCGATTCAAGGGTTCAACCAACAGCTGGCTGCCCGCGAAACTCAGATGATCACGATCGTAGTACATGCGAACGTTTCCGCTGTAGTTGCTGCAGTCGCGCTGATCAGGTTTGCAAATCAACGGGAATGGGTCGAATAGCAGCAGATTGTTAAACTTGCGGGCGATGGGCTCGAGACGAGCTTTGATTTCGTTCAGCTCTACAGCAACTTCATGGCGGGGGAGTTGCTGCTGGCATGACGAAGGCGTGATCGGCCGGAACCATTGACGACTGCAGAGAACGGCGAGTTGATTGGCGGTTTCGCCCGCTGGAGTTGGAAATTCGGGCGTGGGCAGCATCAACACAACATGAGCGCCGCGGGCCTGAGCCCGATCCAGCAACACCTCAAGCTCCCGCAGTCAGACTTGCCAACGCCGCTCCAGCTCGACACGACCCACACCTTGCTCGCGCGATAGCGTGCGCCCAAGACGCAGCTGCAAATGATTAGCGAGTATCAGCACATCGCCCGGTCGCAATTGGTTCAAGGATTCTTCGATCAGGGTTGTCTGAACCCGCTCGTCTTGGTGACGCCATGCGGCTTCGTCAGCAGGCCACTGGATCGGGATCAGGGGAGCGGGGATCGAGCTGACATAGAGCAGCTGAAGCCAGTGATGATCACGCCGTTGGCGATCGGCCAACCAGGCCACGAGATGGCCGGTATGGCTATCGCCACGGACAAACACCCGTGGCCCACCGCGCCAGCGCTGACCGATGAGCGTGCAGTCTATTTTGGCCTGGCGCGGATCAGGTCCCTCACCTCGAAACCAGTTGCAGATTTTATCGGAAATCGCTGTGCCTTGCACGCGCATGAACGTGTTTTCCCGATCCTCCCGCTGAAGATCACCGAGATAAAGTGAACCGCGAGGCAATCGTGCCAGCCCAGCCAGAACCGTCGCAGCGGCAGCGGCCATCAGCAGTGACAGTTGAAAAATACGCCGGTTTTGTTGGCCCCAGTTGGCGCGCCGCAGCGGTGACTCAACGTATTGATAGCAGAGCTTGGCAAGAACGAGAATGAGGCCGAGCTGAAAGGGCACACTCCATGGCTGAATTCCGATGGTCCAGCGGCTGAAGCACAGCACCGGCCAATGCCAGAGATAGAGCGAATAAGACATGAGTCCCAGCTTGACCATCGGTTTTTGGCTGAGTAGCCGATGTCCCCAATCACCCGGACGCAGCCATGCAACCAACAGGACCGTGAGAAATACGATCGCTGGAATTGTCCATCCGCCCTGTTGATGCGGAACCAACATCGTCGCCAGCATCAACAACAGCACAGCCAGCGGCAGGAAGATGCCCTGGGGCTGGGCGGACCGCTGCGGCGGCGTGGCCCAGCGGTTGTGGCGACGAAACAGCGCGGCGGTCAACCTGCCAGGCGAACAGGAGCGAGCCTGCGGCGAGCTCCCAGAAGCGCGGTGGCCTCAGGAAGTAGGCGGCCGCATGCTGATCTGGATACAGCCATAGAAATATCAATAGAGAGGGGATGGCCATCAGCGTGAGAATAGCCAAGAGCGACTTGCTTCCAGCTGGCCGGCGTCCGAATCCTGAGGCCCATACCAACCATGGGAAAACGAGATAGAATTGCTCCTCAACGCCAAGGGACCATGTGTGCGTAAATGGATTCAGAGCAATATCCTGGCCAAAGTAGTCGCTGGACATCTTGTAGAGCTGGATATTGGAGATTCCGAAGATGGCTCGCCAACCCACGCCAAGATATACGCCTGGATCAGGACTCAACAGCCGAATCAAAAGACTGCTGACGACAATGACAAGCAACAGCGCGGGCAGCAAACGCTTCAGACGTCGTTGATAAAAACCACTCAGGAACGACTTGAGGTTGGTGCTGCGATTGCGCCAGAGCGAGGCTGTGATCACATAACCCGAGATCACGAAGAAGATATCAACCCTAGAAAGCCACCTGGCAATATAGCATGATCAATGTGATTGATAATGACGGCTGCCACCGCCACGGCTCTCCGTCCGTCTATCTCGGCTCGATAATTGCTAAGGAGACTCTGCGGGTGGATGTCGACTGATTTCAGCCATGTCAAGCTGCCGTGGACGCCTAAATGGTAAGCGCTGCAGCCTCGGGTGTTTGCTGGCGAACCTCAGATTCGCCGCGGACGAATCGCGGTTGCCGTGCGGGATCGTCCCGGGATCAGCTCACGCCATCTTCCGCTGGGCAGGCCATCTGTGGCTCGGGCATCTGTGGTTGTGGGCGTTCAACCGCCTCGCGATTGAGCTCCCGTTCCAAGGCCCGGATTCGGTATTCACGCAAGCAGTACTTGCAGCCGCCGGTGGTCTGCAAATGCTTCTCCGGTGTGATCATGATGGGCCGCACCGGGTGCTGCCGGCAGCTGATGCGTATCGGAGTTTTATAGCTCTTATAGACAATCTCGCTGTAGTCGTAGCGATCGCCGAAACGATCCAGCGCCCGAGCTAGAAATAACTCCCTGCTAATCGGATTGCCCATCGACGGACGGTCAACGCTGGCGAATTGTTTGGGGAAGTTAACGGAATCGGTGCGCGTTGCGCTGTCCAGGACTCGAATCGGCACGATCCTTCACGATCTGCCGTCGCGGCTCGGGATTGGCAGAGCCGCCGCTTTGGCGGGGGGGATCCGCCAACCGCTTAGCGGCCGGGCCGTCCCGGCTCTGCCGGCCCGGGGCCGGCCCCTGCCGCGCCGGGCTGGAACAGCAGCGCCACACCGTTGTTGCACCAACGCTCCCCGCTGGGTCGCGGACCGTCCTTGAAGACGTGCCCCTGGTGGCCACCGCAGCGGCGGCAATGATATTCGGTTCGAGGCACGAGCAGCCGAAAATCGAGCCGGGTCGCCAGGGCCTGGGGCAGGGGCTGCCAAAAACTGGGCCATCCCGTGCCGCTCTCGTACTTGGCCGCGGAGCTGAACAGCGGCAGGCGGCAGCCGGCGCACATGTAGATCCCGGCGCGCTTCTCCGCCACGAGGGGGCTGCTGAACGGCCGTTCCGTGGCTTGGCGCCGCAGTACCGCATAGGCCTCGGGGCTGAGGCGGCGGCGCCATTCGGCGTCGCTCAGTGCCCAATCGGGATCAGCGCCCTTCGCTGCGGCCCGGGCCGGTTGTGGCGTTAGCAGCTGCGCCGCCGCCAGAGGAGCGGCGACGCTGCTCGGCAGGAGCTGCAACAGCTGGCGCCGGCTCCAACGCCTCACGGATCAGCCCAGCCAGCCGGCGCTGAGCACCACCGCCAGGCCCAGAAACACGCTCAGCAGGGTCCAGGTGACGCGGTTGAGGGCGTTCTCGGCGCTGCGGGCGCTGGTGAACATCGAGCCGCCGCTGGAGGCCAGACCACCCATCCCATCGCCTTTGGGGCTGTGCAGCAGCACGCTCAGGATCAGCAGCGCGCCGCTGACGATCCAGATCCAGGACACCACGGTTTTGATCATGCCCGGATTGTAGGCAAGGGCAGGGGCCAAAGCCTGGCCGACCGCCCCTGTAGCGCCCGCTTCGGGGGCTTGCAGCGGCCGGATCGGATGCCAGGCTTTGGCCGCCCCGCAAGCGTTCGCTCCATGCCCCAGCCCTTCGCCGCCGGGGCGGAACCGCTCTGCCTGCGCCAGCTGCTGGCGGCGGAGCAGGAGTTCGAGGCGCTGGTGGTGGGCTCGGGCGCCACCGGCGGCGTGGCCGCCATGGTGCTGGCCGAGGCGGGGATGCGGGTGCTGGTGCTGGAGGCCGGCCCGGCCCTCACCGCCCGCCAGGCATTCAGCGGCGAGCCGCTCAACCTGCTGCGCCGCGTCGCCAACCTGGCCGGCGGCCGTCAGCGGCTGCAGGCGAACCATCCCGGCTACTGGAAGCACAACCCGGAGCTCTACGTCGACGAGCGGCGCCATCCCTACGCCACCCCGGCCGATGCGCCCTTCCTCTGGACCCGGGGTCGCCAGCTGGGCGGTCGCAGCCTCACCTGGGGTGGGATCACCCTGCGGCTGTCGGACCACGAGTTCCGGGCCGCCGAGCGCGACGGCCACGGTCGCGCCTGGCCGATCGGGCTGGCCGACCTGGCGCCTTACTACAGCCGCTTGGAGCGGCTGTTCGGGGTCCATGGCCAGGCCGATGGGCTGCCGCAGCTGCCCGATGGCGACTATCGGCCGCCGCTGCCGTTCACGCCGGCGGAGCAGCACCTCAAAGCGCGCATCGAGCAACAGCTGGGACTGCCGCTGATCCACTCGCGCGGCTTCCGGCTGCACCGCCCCCACCCAAGCCAGTCCTGGCCGCGCTCCAGCTCGCCCGGGGTGACCCTGGCGCGGGCCGGCGCCAGCGGGCGCCTGCTGCTCTGCTGCGATGCCGTGGTCAGCCATCTGCAGATGGCGCCTGCGGGTGGGCGAGCCGAAGGCGTCGTGGTGGTGGAGGCCGATCGCGGCGGCCAGCACCTGTTGCGGGCCGACCTGGTGGTGCTCTGCGCCTCGACCCTGGAAACGCTGCGAATCCTGCTGCATTCCTCTGCAGCGGTGCGAGCTGGAGGCTTGGCAGATCCCTCCGGCAGCCTCGGCACCGGCCTGATGGACCACGTGTCCTGCGCGCGCTTCTTCAGCCTGCCGGCCATGGCCGAGCCTGCCGAGCCGCAGGAGCTCTCCGGCGCCGGCAGCTGCTTCATCCCCAACACGCTCAACCTCAACGGCGAGGAGGGTCTCGGCTTCCGCCGCGGCTATGGCCTCTGGGCGGCGGTGCAACGCTTTGATCCGCCGCGCTTCCTGAAGCGCCGCCCGCAGGAGGCGCTGGGCTTCCTGATCGGCCATGGCGAGGTGCTGGCCAACCCCGCCAACCGGATCCGCCTCGATCTCAGCCGCGCTGATGTCCACGGCCTGCCGCTGCCCCACATCACCTGCCGCTGGGGCGCCAATGAGCAGGCGATGGTGCACCACATGCAAGAGCGCATGGCGGCGGTGGTGGCCGCCGCCTCGGGTGAGCTGCTGCCGTTGCCGGAGCTGGTGAAGCTGCCGCTGTTGGAGCCCTGGCTGCGGCGCAGCCCGGCGCTGGCCGCCGCTGCAGCTCCCCCCGGCTACTACGTGCATGAGCTGGGGGGAGCGCCGATGGCCGAGCGGCCGGAGGACGGCGTGCTCAATGCCTGGAACCAGTGTTGGGGAGCCCCGAATGTGCTGGTCAGCGACGGGGCCTGCTGGCCGAGCGCCGGCTGGCAGAGCCCCACGCTCACCTCCATGGCGCTCACCTGGAGGGCCTGCGAGGCGGCGGCGGGACGGCTGCGCGGTGGTGCCCTCGGCGTCCACGGCTGAGGGCACGCCCGGGCCTCGCCGCCCGGCAGTTCGATCGGCGGCGGGCGGTGTGGCGGCCAGCGCCAGCAACGCGATGCAGCAACGCCGCGCAAGATCAACGCGGCTGACGTCAGCCGCCGCCGCGGCACGCAGGGCCGGCGGCGGACCCGATGCCTGCGGATTCAGGCCCTTCCCGCTAACTGCTCCGGCCCCAGTCCGCCGCAAAAGCGAGGCGCTGTCAGCACTCGCACACGCACCCTGGGAACGGTGTCGATCACCACAGTTGTGCGAAGACCGGCCGTTGAAGATTAAAGGGCGACCTCACCACGGGTCGGGCAAGGGAGAAAGCAGCGGCGGGGGTTGGCACCCCCGCTTTTTTTTGTTCCCGGTTCGCCAGGTTGTTCGCGACGCAGAAACGCTGCGGGGCAAGCCTTCAGGCTGCTGCAGGCACTCCGCGGACGCTGTGGTTGTTGCTGGCTCGATGGTGGTGCGCGACACCCACCCATCGACAGCTGTGATCAGAGGTTTGCTCCCGAATGCGCTGAGGCGTGCCGTGATGCTTGAACGCATCACCGTTGCGTTGCAGCATCAAAAGTGTCCACAGTGCTGAGGTAGCGACGTAGCGCAGGCTGAGACGGTCCGAAGGCCTGGTTCTGAGCCGCTTTGGCTGCAACGAACGCCGCCAACACAGAACCGGTCCGGGGTTTGTCAATCCCGGCTCCAGAGCTTCGGGTTTTTCCTCAACCCTGCCATCCCCAGGCGCCGCGCCGGTTGAAGCCTGTGGAAAACTTGGCTGGTTTTCGGGGAAAACCAGCCGCTTCTGGGGAAATCCCGGATTGATCAGCACGGGTGATCAATCGGCCCCCCTCGGTGTCAGCCTGCCATAGGGCGGGTGGGCCCGACCCTCAAGCCAGCGTGGATCTGCCATCGCCCCGTCGTGGCGCTCGATCGCGAAGCGGGTTGGCGCCGGGCTCGACCGCGGCCTCCAGCGCGGCTGCGTCGTCCCCTGGCGCGGCCAGGGTTTCGGGCTGGCTGGTGGCGTCGGCGCTGGTGGGGGGCTCGGGCACGCCGACGCGGGGTCGCAGGGTGCGCGGTCCCAGCGGGTGATCGGCATGGGGGTAGGGGGGATGGTGATGCGGCGCAGGGCTGTCAGCGCCGGCGCTGGCCTGGTGGGCCTGCTGGTCGTCCCCGTGACCATGACCGTGGTGGTGGCCGTGGTGATGGCTGTGATCGTGATGGCTGTGATCGTGATGCTGGTGATCGTGCTGATGCTGGCCAACCGACGCCGCCGGATCGGGCCGTCGCCCCAAGCCCTGCAGGCTGGATGGCGCAGCTCGATCGTCCGCAGATCCCCCCAGCGGCAGCGGCACCCCGTCGGGCTGACAGGCGCCGGTGCACTCCCGCTGGCAGAGGTTGCAGCTCTCCATCAGCCCCTCCACATGATGGTGGTGGCTCTGCTGCGGCAGCCCCACCTCCTGCTCAAAGCCCAACACCTGGGCTCGGTACTTGCAGAGGGAACAGTTCATGGCGGTGTCACCCCGCAGCACGTCCAGCACCCGCTCGCGGAAGGTGTCCAGCACGCCGGCATGGTCGCCCAGATAGGAGGCGGAGCGGAAGTCGATCTGCGGATGGTCCGCCGCCACCCGCCGCGTGTGCTCAACGATGCGGCTGACCAGCACGCCGGAGAACAGAAAGTAGGGGAACACCACCACCCGCCGGTAGCCGAGCCGCACGATTTGGCGCAGGCCGGGCTCCACCAACGGAAAGGTGACCCCCGAATAGCAGGTCTCGCCCCAGCCGAACCCGAAGCCCTCCACCAGCAGCCGCGTCACCTTGGCCACGTTGCTGTTGGCGTCCGGGTCGGAGCAGCCGCGGCCCACCACCACCAGCAGGGTGTCAGGCGTTGGGATGGGCGCGCGACCGGCCGCCTGGTCGTCGGCATTGGCCTGCTCCAGGCAGGCGCGGATCCGGGCTCCGGCGGCGAGGATCATGCTGCGATCCACCCCCAGCTCACGGCCGTAGTCGATGCGCAGCCCGGTCTCGCTGGCATAGGCGTTAAGCACCGAGGGGATGTCGTTCTTGGCGTGGCCGGCGGCAAACAACATCGCCGGGATCGCCAGCACGTGGCGCACGCCCCGCTGGCGCAGGCGCTCCAGGCCATCGCGCAGAATCGGTCGCGCGAACTCCAAGTAGCCGTACTCCAGCGGCACGGCGCCGAGCTGGCTCCGCAGCTGGAGGGCCAGGTCGGCGAATTCCGCCACCGCCAGGCGGTTGCGGCTGCCGTGGCCGCAGATCAGCACCCCGATCGGCCCATGCGGCCCTTCGAGCGGGCAGTCTCCCGCGGCAGCCGACAGCAGCGGGGTGGACGGGGCGGTCATGGCTCAAGGCGCGTGCTGCGACCCTATTCCGCCGGGCCACCGTCACCGCGGGCCGCCGCTGCGCCAGCCCCCGCGCCAGAGGCTGCGGAAGCGCAAGGATAGCCAGCGTCTGCCGAACAGCCTGTGCTGCATTTACCTCCTTATCACCCCCTGCCGCCACCGGGGCCCGCGGACACCCTGCATCGGATCGCGGTGGCGAGCTTGCAACCCACCCAGCTGTGCGTTGGTCTGGCGGAGATCCGCAGCCGACAGAACGATTTCCGGGAGGAAACAGCCGAGCAGCGGCTGCGCTATCTGGCCACCAAGCCGGTGCCGATGGCCCGCAGCCGCTCCGGTGAGCTGTGGATGATCGATCGCCATCACCGGCTGCGGGCCCTGGTGGAGCTGGCGCCGGAGGCCGAGGCCTACGGCTACGTGGCGCTGCAGCTGGAGGTGGACGGTCGCGAGGCGGTGTTGGCGCAGCTGCAGGCCCGCGGCTGGCTTTACCTGCACGACGGCCGCGGCAACGGCCCCCTGCCGCCCGCGAGCCTGCCCACCCATCTGGCGGAGTTGCAGGACGACCCGTACCGCAGCCTGGTGTGGAAGCTGAAGAAAGAGCGGCTGATCGATCCCGTGCCGTTGATCCCCTTCCACGAATTCCGCTGGGGGGCGTGGCTGCGCAGCCGCTCGCTGCCGCCGTTCAGCTCGATGGCGCTGGAGCCGGCGCTGCCGGCCGCGCGGGCCTTGGTGCGCTCCCGGGCGGCGTCGCACCTGGCGGGCTGGACCGGCGACCGCTGAGCCGTGACCGCTGAGCGGTGGTCCCGGCTCAGCGGTGGCTGTTGCGGTTCAGTCGCGGTTGCGGGGCGCCTCGCCGTCGCCCTGCTGGAGCTGCAGCTCCCAGCGGCCCAAGCGCTGCCAGAGGCCGACCGCTGCCATCAACAGGCCAGCGCACAGCACCAGGGCTGGCCAGGAGCTGGGTTCCGCGGCCCGCCACGGCACGATCAGGGCCAGCAAGGCGGGGCTGAGGGCCAGGGGCCGCCAGCGGCGGATGCGGCGCAGGGCGGTGGAGCAGGAGCGGCAGTGCCGGGTGTGGCTGTGCAGGCGATCCATCAAGGCACCGCGCTCCAGCCGCGGCGGCAACGGTTGGCCCGGGAAGGGTTGGCCAGCCGCTTGCTCGGCCCAGCGCAGCAGCGCCCGCACGTAGACATCGGCACCGGTGGCCAGGTGGAAGCTGCGGTTGGTGGCCGCCAAGCCGCCGCGGCGCTCCACCGCCCGCTCCTGCCAGTGCAGAAACACTTGATCGTCTTCCAGCACCTTGTTGTTGCCGATGTGCTGCAGCCATTCGGGGCTGAGCCGCAGCAGCAGGCCGGGCCAGGACGCGTTGAAGTTGAAGCGGAGGGGGAAGCGGGCGAACAGGCGGCATTCACCGCGGCGCACCGGCGTCACGTAGACCACGGTGAGGATGCGCCCGATGCCCTGCGCCGTGAGGTCGTGCCACATCAGGCAGGGTGCCAGGAAGGTGGTGTGCTGGCTGCCGAGCTTGCCGCGCCGCGGACCCTCCGGCCAGAAGGCCGTGAAGCCCTCCGGACCGAAGCTCCCCAGCTCGGCCCGCACGGGAGCGGCGTTCTCGCGCCGTCCCACGGTGCGGTGGTGGGTGAAGGGCACATGGCTGACATCGAGCACGTTCTCCAGCGCCGTCAGCGCGTCCATCGGCAGGTCGCGAAAGGTGTCGCGCAGCAGCCAGCGCTCGGGCTCCTCGTCCAGATCGGGCAGCAGCGGCAGCGCCACCGCCTCGGCCCGTTCCGCCTCGCCCATGAACACGAACAGCAGGCCCTGGCCCACCGCGGTGGCATAGGAGCGGCAGCTGGAGCGCCGGCTGCTGAGGGCGGCGCCGTCCTCGGCCTGGGGGATGGCGGTGCAGCGGCCGGAGCCCTCAAAACTCCAGCCGTGATAGGGGCACTCCAGCTCACCGCGGGCATTGAGGCGCCCTTCGCTGAGCGGCGCGAGCCGATGCGGACAGGCGTCCTCCAACGCCCGCCAGCGCTGGCTGGAGGCTTCAAACCACAGCACCAGATCGCGATCCAGCACGGTCTGGGCCCGGGGGCGACCGGGATCGAGATCGCGCAGGTAGGCGACGGGCAGCCAGCAGTTCCACCAGGCCGCCCCAACCGGCGGGCCGGGCTCGGGTGAGGCTGCGGGGTCGAGGTTGAGGCGGTCCGCCACGGCCGCCTGCGGGTCAGGCGCGGCAGCGCTTGCCCCCGCGGGGGCCGTCGAGGGGGCGGAGGCGGGCGGGGTCATCGGATCGCGGCGCTGGCAAGCAACGAGATTGTGGCGAATCGTGAAGAGCTTCTGACGTCCCAACCCGCTGCGACCAGGGTCAATGGATCTGCAGATCTCCGACGCCATGCAGTCGTTGCTGCCGCCGCTGAATGATCACAATCTACCTTGGATGGACACGATCCATCCGATTGTGGTGCACTTTGTGATCGCCATGGCGGTGATGAGCGTGGTCTTTGATCTGATTGGCGTTATTCAGCAGCGTCCGAATCTCTTCGAAGTGAGCTTTTGGAACCTGTTGGTTGCGACGGTGGCCATTTTCGTGGCGATCATCTTCGGACAGGTGGAGGCCGGCCTGGCAGAGCCCTATGGCCGTGCCAGCGAAATCCTCAACTTGCACAGCACCCTGGGCTGGTCGCTGGCCGGGGTGCTGGCGCTGCTCAGCGGCTGGCGCTACGTGATCCGCAGCCGCGATCCCCAAAGCCTGCCCCTGCCGTTCCTCGCCGCCGGCGGCGGGCTGGCGCTGCTGGTGGCGGTGCAGGTGACGCTGGGCAACCAGCTGATTTGGATCTACGGCTTGCATACGGTGCCGCTGGTTCAGGCGATTCGTGCCGGGGTGGTGTGATGGCGCTCCGCTATCTGAGCCAACCGGCTCCGATCGAACAGCTGGGTGCTGGGCTCGGCGCCAATGGTTTGCCCTACGCGCTACCGATTCACCCCAATTTGGTGCATTTCACGATCGGGCTGTTCGTGATCGCGATCGCCTTTGATCTCGCCGCTGCTCTCTATCCATTGGAGAAGCGGTTGTTCCGCTTTCTGGCCCTGCCGGTCACCCGGGCCGGCCTGCACGACGTGGGCTGGTACAACCTGCTGGCCTGCTGCCTGGTGAGCTTTTTCACCGTGGCCGCCGGGTTCTACGAAATGCTGCTGGCCGAACCGATCGCCGGCGTGACCAGCACGATCGGGCTGGGCAGCATGGAGACGCTGCTGTGGCATGGCGTCGGCGGCGTGCTGGTCCTGCTGCTGATCGTGCTGATGACCCTTTGGCGCGGCGTTCAGCGCTTTCGCTGGCGTCGCGACATGGGCCGGCAGGTGCAATGGCTGTATCTGCTGGTGGGGCTGGCCCTGTTTGCGGTGATCGGGCTGCACGGCACCCTCGGCGCCGAGCTGGCCGCCGAGTTCGGCGTGCATGTCACCGCCGACCAGCTGCTGGCGGCCGGTGTTGATCTGCGCGAGGCCCTGCCATGACCAGCCCGTCCTGCCGCCGCGTCTCGGCCTGGGGACTGGGCCTGATCGCCGTCGCCCTGGCGCTGGACGTCTGGGCCAGCTTCGCTATCGCGCGCCTCTCCCACAGCTGGCTGCCCGTGCAAGCCTCGAGCGCGGCAGCGCTGGTCGACGATCTGTTCGCGCTGGAGGCCGGCATCGGCGCCTTCATCTTCCTGGGCTGCTGCGGCGTGATCCTCTGGACGCTGCTGTTCAACCGCGCCCCCAAGTACGACCTGGAGAACGGGGCGCCGATCGAAGGCAACCTGCGCCTGGAGATCGCTTGGACCTTGATCCCGCTGATCGTGGTGATGGCGATCGCCTGGCAGGCGATCCAGGTCAACAGCACGCTGGCCAGCCTGGGAGGCAAGCTGCGCACCACCGGCGGCCACCACCACGGCGCCGAGCTGGTCGCCCGCCCGGGGGCCGGGACAGTGGCAACGAGGCGCCCAATGGCCGGCGAGCCCCTGGCGCCGGAGGGACCGATCGAGGTGATCGCCCGCCAGTGGTCCTGGGAGTTCGTCTATCCCAATGGCGTGCGCAGCACCGAGCTGCACCTGCCCTTGAACCGGCCGGTGGAATTCCGGCTGATCTCCCTGGATGTTTTGCATGGCTTCTTCATCCCGGCCTTCCGGCTCAAGCAGGACCTCATCCCCGGCAGTGAGATCAGCTACCGGCTCACCCCCACCCGCGAGGGCCGTTATCGGCTGCGCGATTCCCAGTTCAGCGGCGGCTACTTCTCCAGCAACCAGACCGACGTGGTGGTGGAGAGCGAGCCGGCCTACCGGAGCTGGCTGGAGGCGGCGGCCCGTCTGCCCCTGCAGGAGGCCCCGAATCCGGCGTCTCAGCTCTATCGCCGCCGCCTCGAGCGGGGTGATCGCGGCTGGGCCACGGTGCCTCCGGCCCCGCCGCCCCGGGTGAACGTCAGCGCCGATCCGGAAGCCCCCCATGAAGCCTGAAGCCACAGCCTGAGCCCCCGAGAGGCCAGACCAGCCCCACCACTCCCTCCGCACCTCCCTGCACCGCCCATGGACAGCTCCTCCGGCCTGCCCTTCGATCCACGGGTGCTGAAGGCGCCCCACCCGGTGCCAGGGGCACCGGACAACTGGAAGCGGTTCTTCAGCTTCAACACCGACGCCAAGGTGA
>CAYOCW010000048.1:0-13311 GCA_964402615.1 uncultured Cyanobium sp.
CGCGCTCGCGCAGGCGCAGCCCCAGTTCGTATTCTTCGTAGCTGTGCAGGTTGCGATCGGAGAAATAGTCCACCGATTCAATAGCGCTGCGGCGGTACAGACCGCCGCCATCGAGCCGGTCGACCTCGGCGCTGCGTGCCTGGGCCTGCGGCTTCTCATTGCGGGCGCGGTATTCCAGATGATCGGCATTGAGTTCAAGCACCTGACCGCCCACGCCGGCCAGGTCGCTGCGTCGCTCCAGCTCGGCCAGTGCCTTGGGCAGAAAGTCCGCTTGCAGCTGCATGTCACCGTCCATCAGGTAGATGTAGTGCCCCGCCGCATGTTCGTAGCCCAATTGCGGGCCGATGCCGCAGCGTTTTTCTTTGGGTCGGGCCAATTGCACGATGCGCACGGGATAGGCGCTGGCGCGCTCGATCGTGTGGTCGCTGGAGCCGGAGTCGGCCAGCACCACCTCGCCGGCCTGACCATTGAGGCCGTTGAGGGCTTGCAGCGCGCTGCGAACATTGCAGAACACGCCACTGATCGGCAGCGATGGGAAGGCTTCACGGCAGAGGCTCACATCGCCATCGGGCTGGCCATACAGCCCCTGACCGCGGCCGAGGCAGGCAAACAACAGACCCAGGAGAGGGTCCGGCTCCTGCTTGGCGAGGCGATGGAGCAGCTGCCGCGATTCCTGGCGGGAGGCGTCGGCGTCGCGCAACTGGAATTGCACCTTCTGGCCCACCCGCATCCGATCCCCCACCGCCACCGCGCCGTTGCGGGGGTCGACACCGATCAGATTGCGCACCAGGAAGGGGGCGCTGTTCTCGGCCAGGGGATCCGGACCGCCCAGGGGGTTGAGCGGGAAGGCCTGGTGGCCGACCCCCAGGAACAGCGCGTGTTGCGCCTTCTCCCGTTCCTCCGGCGTCAGGCCGGTGAGGATCTGCTGCAGCGCCGCGACGGGACTGTGGCGCTGCTCGCCACGGCTCACTTGCAGCAGCACGTTGCGCTGGGCTTGTTCCACCTCCAGCACCGGGCCGATCGGTCGGCATCCCTGGGCCACCACGGGTTGCAAGCTCCAGGAACCTCCGATGCTGCAGCCCACCGCCCCGCCACAGACCTGATCACCCAACAGCAGTGAAGGATGGGGAGCGCTGTGCTGAACAGCGATGCCGCCCAACTTGGCCGCCTGGGGGAAGGCGTAGTCGAGGCCGCTGATCAGATCGTTGATGGCGCTGCAGCCCGGATCCACCAGCAGCAACAGGGACCGGGTGGCCTCCACCGTGCTGCCCAGCTGTTGACGCCAGGGTTCGGCAGGGCCATCCAGATCCGGCAGCTCGCCGGGATCGAGCTGGAATGTGTGCAGTTCCGCCCCGGGGAGCCGCAGCAAGGTGACGCTCAGGGCGGGCGCGTGTTCGCATTCATGGGCCTCACCGGGCCGTGAGTTGCCGCCCTTGGTGCCGATCACCCCGCCTCCGAGACAGCCCAACCAATGGCGGGCGCTCAAGCGGCGTTGCAACAGCGGCAGCAGCCGCGGCAGATCGCTGGCGTAGGCGCTGGAGGCGAACACCAAGGCCAGATCGGCCTCACCAACGCTGCTCAGCTGGGTCTCGATCGCCTCCACGGCACCCTGCAACGAGATGTCTTGGGCCAGGGCCGTGCGGCACCAGGGGGACTCCTGACGGTGAACCAGCCAGGGGATCGAAGGGAGTGCAGCCATGGGGAAAAACCCTATCGCCCGAGGGGGGTGTACGGATAATGGCGCTTTGCCGCCCTCCCCGCCGTGCCCGATCTGTTATCACAACCCGGGTTCTATCGAACCGTGGTGTGGCTGGATGTGAGGCTCGGGATCCTGTTTGCTTTCAGCCTGCCGCTGGTGCTGTTGATCTGGTCGGCTTGGCGCCGAGAGCCAGCCCTGCTGCGGCTGCTGGATGTGTATTGGAAGGCGGCCAGCCTCTATCCCATCGCCTTGCTGCTGCTCACGGACAACCGGCCGTTGGGGTTCATGGTGCTGCTGGCGGCTCCGCTGCTCTCGGTCCTGAGCCTCTGGTTTTGGGTCGACCTCAACGAAGAGTTGGCCGACATGCCCGCCTGGCGGGCACTGCCGCTCACCGTTCGGTTGTGGCGTTGGGCGCTCACCTTTTTGATGCTTCCCGCGCTGGCCTTGGCGACCACAACCCTGCGCTGTGCCGGCGCCCAGCCGCGGCCGGAGGCGTGCCAGGTCTGGCGGGAGGCCCCGCTGGCTTTGCATGGCCAGCTCTCCCAGCTGCTGGCCTTTGTGTTTGGCGGCACCTGGACGCCAGGGGTCGCGGCCTTCGTGGGATATGTCGCCCTGGTGGCCTACGTGGTGGGACTGCTGCAGTGGCTGATCGTGCGCCTGCCTCGCCAGGGCCGAGTGGCTGGAGGCTTTTAGGTCAGCATGCCGGAGATTCGGAGGATTCAGCGCGTTCCACGGAATCAGCTGATCAGCGCCTCAGGTTGAGGCGTAGACCAGATTTTGCTCGGCAAGGACTAGACAATCCGAAACAGCGACGAGCTCATCTGAGACTCCAGCCCGAGGGGGAGAGTCGCGAATGCCACAACAACCCCCAACTCTGTCGAGCCATTGCTGTCATAAGTCAAGACGCCATTGGCTGGATTGTAGAGAAGGCGCTGCGGGCTCGCCGTGAAGATACTGCCGATCGTGAATGCCGAGGAATCCAAGAAGCCGATCTGACCTAATCCCGTAAATACAGAGCTGTCCAATGCAATCCAATCTGCCTGAGCAGGGCTGAAATCGATCAAGCGATCTGGCCTGACCATCAGACTGATGGCAGTGTTGAAATAAAAGCAATCGGCGCCACCTCCACCGCTAAGCGTGTCAAGGCCCGCACCACCGATCAGGGTGTCGTTGAATGCGCTGCCGCTGAGGCGATTCGCTCCAGCATTGCCGCTGATGACCAAGGCGTTGGGCGCCAAACTGGCATCGATGTGGAGGGTCGTGGTGGCGCTGCTGATGGCGTTGGCGCCAGTGCCGCTGCCGATGCTGATGCGCTCCAGGCCGAGATCTCCAGCGAACACCGTCAGCGTTTGTCCGGCGCTCGTGGC
The DNA here is from genome assembly GCA_964402615.1 of uncultured Cyanobium sp. Lineage (GTDB taxonomy): Bacteria > Cyanobacteriota > Cyanobacteriia > PCC-6307 > Cyanobiaceae > Cyanobium. The sequence continues at coordinate 3,067 of CAYOCW010000048.1, forward strand.
GGCAAAGCGCAGTTCATCACTGCCGCTGAGGCCACTGTCGTTGATCTCGGCAGCAGGGTGTTGGCTGGCATTGCTGATCAGATAAATATCGCTGCCCTCACCGCCATCCAGCGTATCGACGAAGGCAGAGCCAGTCAGTACGTTGCTGCCGGCATTCCCACTGATCCGCAGGGCATTAGGGGCGAGAGCAGCATCAATGTTAAGAGCCGTTGTGGCGGAATTGACGGCTGCCGCTGCCATGCCGCTGCCGATGCTGATCCGTTCGAGGCCCAGATCAGCGGCGAAAATCCGCAGGGTCTGGCCAGCGATGCTGGCGGCAAAGCGGAGCTCATCGCTGCCGTTGAGACCCGTATCGTTGATTTCGGCAGCACTGTGCTCGCCTGGGCTGTTAATCAGATAGATGTCGCTGCCATCGCTCCCGTTCATGCTGTCGAGGCCCCCAGCGCCCAGCAGCAGGTCGTCGAAGCCAGAACCGAGCAGGGTGTTGCTGCCAGCATTGCCACTGATCACGAGGGCATTGGGCGCCAGAACGGCATTCACACCTAAGGCCGTTGTGGCTGTGCTGACCGCAGAGGTCGCACTACCGGTGCCGATGCTGATGCGTTCGAGGCCGCAATCAGCAGCAAAAACCGTCAGGATCTGACCGGCGCTGGTGGCGGTAAAGCGCAGTTCATCACTGCCGCTGAGGCCGCTGTCGTTGATCTCCGCTCCGCCATGTTCGTTGCTGCTATTGATCAGATAAAGGTCGCTACCTTCACCTCCATCCATGCTGTCAAGGCCCAGGCCACCGATCAGCAGGTCATCAAAGTTGCCTGCGCGCATGGCGTTCGGGCCGGCATTGCCAGTGATCACCAGGGCATTGGCAGCCGCGGACGCATCGACATGGAGCGCTGTGGTGGCGGTGCTGATGGCTGAAGCTGCCATGCCGGTGCCGATGCTGACGCGCTCCAGACCCAGGTCAGCCGCAAACACCGTCAGGGTCAGGCCATCGCTGCTGGCGGCAAAGCGCAGTTCATCGCTGCCGCTGAGGCCGCTGTCGTTGATCTCGGCAGCGAGATGCTGGGCGCTATCGGTCACCACGTAGATATCGGCGCCTTCGCCACCATCCAGCAGGTCGACAAAGGCGCTGCCGATGATTGCATTGCTGCCAGAATTGCCGCTGATTATCAGGCCATTGGCCGCCGATGATGCATTGATATTGAGGGGTGTTCGTGCGGTTGTAATCGCTGTGGCGGCTAGTCCAGTGCCAATGCAGACTCGTTCCAGGCCAAGATCACCGGCAAAGATCGTGAGGGTTTGACCGGCGGTGGTTGCCGCAAAACGTAGTTCGTCACTGCCAGTCAGGCCCTTGTCATCGATTTCTGCAGCACTGTGCTGAGCGCTGTCAGTGATAACGTAAATATCGCTGCCCTCTCCCCCATTGAGGCTGTCGACAAAGGCGCTGCCGATGATGGCATTGCTGCCGTCATTGCCGATGATCGCCAGAGCGTTGGCAGCTGCCGTTGCATTCACATTCAGTGTCTTTGTGCCACTGATGACCGGGGTGGCGGCGACGCCTGAGCCGATCACCACTCGCTCCAGGCCACGATCGCCGACGAAGACGACGAGGGTGTCGCCTGACAAGTTCGAATCAAAGCGCAGTTCATCCGTGCCGCTCGTGCCGGAGTCGTTCACCTCGGCTGCCGGATGTTCGCTGCTGCCAACAATGAGATAGAGATCGCTACCCTCGCCACCATCCATTGTATCCCTGCCAGCACCACCTCGCAAGGCATTATTGGCGTCATTGCCAATTAATCGATCGTTACCACTGCCAGTGATCGCCGCTTCAATGATCGTGCCGACCGCGAATGAAAGATTACCAACGCGGCCACCAATGCTGGAGAGGCTTGCCGTTGTTGACCCTGGTAGAGTTGGAGAAAGATTGATCGTCTGACTGGCACTAAAGTTGCTGACATCCAAAGTATCATAGCCATCATGATCGATGATGGCGTAAGCCGAGCGATTGGCATAGCTGCTGAATTCGTTCCAAATTCGGCTGGTGCTGGCACTGATGTTAGTGCCGACCCCGTAAATTGTATCGCCGGAAAAAGCATCGGCGACGCCATAGCCATAAACGCGGTAGAGATCGTCAAGCGCGAGCCAATCCACGGGCATCGGCGTCTGCAGAAAAGCGTAGCCAGAGCCTGTCGTAGGATTCTCCGATTGGCTGAAATAGGACATCATTGTTAGCTGCCAACTATCATTTGCGAACTTGGCATCCGTCCCATACGTGGCACTGCCGTTGTAGGGGCCCTGATGGCCCAGGCCTAGGGCATGGCCGACTTCATGAAAGAATGTCTGAACAGTATAGCTAGCAAAGCTGGAGTTGCCGCCGTACCAGTTGCTGGCAACATTGACTACCGAAAAATCGATAACGTCACCAGAAGCTACCTGCGAATCGGCGTAAGCTCCGGCCTGGTTGTCGGCAAAAAACAGATCGACACTATCGTCGCTATCGCTTGTCTCGACGAAAGTGATGCCGAGGCTGGCTTGATAAACCGCCAAAACAGAACGCACAAGCTCACGGCGGGGATTAGTGAGGCCATTGCTGTCGCCATCCCCACCGTAGTTCCAGCCGCTTACGTTATAGCGCAGCGTCCCGTTGTTGGGGCTTACGCCTGAACTGGAGAGGTTGAAGGCGCGGGGGGACGTGCCGACGTCATACCAGAAGCCCAACCGTAGATAGTCAGCCAGCACCTGCAGCGAGGCCGCCGCTGTCGGGCCGCTCGCCGCTGTGCTTGACGCGCCGGTGGTGGCGAGCGGATCGGCCGGCCTGAGCTCGCTGGTGCGACAGAGTGCGCAGCCACAGCGGCTGAGGAGATCACCGCTGTTCAACCTCTGACAAGCAAGAGGTCGCCGAGCCGTCGGCCTGGACGGCTGCTCGGGACCGCTGGCTGGGGATTGGTGCACGGCCTCGGTGAGCAACATCGCTGACGCAGGTTGATTCAGGTGAGCGGCTCAAAAGCGACCTGTCCAAAGCCAGCGCCGCCGGCGCAGACGGTTGCGGTGCGGTCCAGGCCAGGTGATGCGTGGCAGGGCTAGCGGAGAGGTGTCGGGTTTAATCGTGCCGCCGTCGACGGTGGCCACCTGGCTGAAATGGTGGCCGCAGATCTCGGCATCGCCAGGCTGATGGCTGTTGAACGGATAGGAGTAAGCCGCAGGCGGTGCGCTGAGGATGCGGCTCAGCACCCGTCGGGATTGAATCAGGTCCTGCTCGAAATGCGCAGCCGAGAGGTTGTGGCGCGGCAGATGCTGATGACCATGGCTGCCGATCTCATGGCCACGGGCCACAGCCTGCTGCAGCTGGCGCTCGCTGGGGTAAAGCGGTGCCGCCAGCTCCCGCAACCGATCCTCACCGCCCAGCAACGGCCACATGGTTGCCAACAGCGGCTCCAGCTGTTGCCATGGCGTGCGGTCGCGCAAGGCCGCCAGCAGGGCCGCCGGCCCTAGAGAGCGCAGTTCAGACCAGTTCGGCAGGGCCTCCAGCCGCTGGCGCAGGGCTGCCAAGAGATCAGGCTGGCGCCAGATCCAATAAAGAATGTGCTCCCAGATTAGCGGTTCGCCACAGAGCATGGCCGTCGACTGGAAGATGATGCCCCGCAGACCAAGCGACTCCAGTACCTCCAGACCTGCATCGTAATTGCAGGCAAAACCGTCATCAAAGCTAACGATGACACCAAAACGATCCGGATCGGGCCAGCAACCTTCCCTCAACTCCCTGAAGCTGAGGAACTGGCCCCCCTGTCGCTGCAGGAAGCTCAGCTCCTGGTGCAGTTCAGCGGGGCTGATCGGAGGCACACCGCAACCGGCCAGCGGCTCATCCAGGCGCCGCTCGGCGACGCGGTGGTAGAGCAGACAAACGACCTGGCCATGCAGGCGACGGCGCCAAAGGCCATCCAGCCAGGGCAGAAACAGCAGATCACGGCTGCGATACAGCACCCTGTTCAGCGGCCCACCACTCATGACTCGGGCTCCTCGGCGCGCACCAGACGCACTGCCGTAGCAGCATCACCCTGCGCTTGACGCCGCAGATAATCGCGCACGAGGCCACGTCGCAGCAGACGGGCGGCCTGCAGGCGATGCCAGGGTTCATACACGTAACCGGTTCGGCGCAAGAACAGCTTGCCGTGCTCCCATTGCCGCACCCTGGGAGCCCGTCCGGCCGCCAGCAGCTCGGCCCCATGTAGCAATAAATTAAAGCCTTGATCGAAACCACGCAGATCAATCATTTCATAGTTGTCATCGGGATCCATCTTGACCTGATCCGACAGGATGATCTCGCCACTATCGATGCCAGAGTCAATGTGATGAACGGTCAGGCCCACCAGCTCAGGACGCTTTTCCAATAGCATAAACAGGTTGCAGTTGCCACCGCGTGAATAGGGTGACAATCCCGTGTGCAAATTGATGATACCAAGTGGAATCCGTGGGATCAAATTGAGCACCGGAGCCCGCAGCAACTGGGTGCCGTTGACGAGCACCAGATCCGGAGCCCAAAGCTGCAAGGCCTCCACCACCTCAGGTGCATTGATCGCTGGCGTCTTCAGGTGTGGGGCCAGGGCCTCAGCCGTCTGCTGGGACGAGGGAAACAGCTGCTGCCGCAGGGGCTGCGCCTGCCGCTCCTCGCGGGGTAGCCAGAGCCTGGCCTCCAGCTGACGCTTGAGGCGGCGTGGATCGCGATAGGGGCGGAGTTTGTCCAGCAGTGTCACGCGCTTCTGCGGTCGCTGTTGGAGCACCACCCCGACCAGCCGGAAGCGGGCAGCGGCACGGCGGATCAGCTCACGTTGGAGCGGACCGTCACAGCACAGCACCGCCACCTTGAGCTCGGCAGGATCCGCCCGCATCAGGCCAGCTCCTGCATCGACGCGATGCTGGGACGGACACAGGCCATGGGCCCAACAAGGCGGCCGCTGGTCTCGTTCCTACCAGCGCTGAACACGGCCTTGTACGGCCCGGGCGGTTGGGGGTGAGCCCCGCAAGCGGCCCCTGTCGAGATCCGGGCCACAGACCTTGCCGAGAAGGTAGACGAGCTGGAGACGGAATCGCCCCATGCGATGGCGGCAGCGGGGCAGCCACAACGGCGACGTTTCAGTGAGCCCAGCAAGGTGGCGGCTTCAGCAACACATCCAGTTTAAACCCTCTGGGGTCATGGAAGGCGCCTTCGCTGTTGATGGCGTTGCCACAAGCATGGCGAGCCAAGCGATTCGAAACGCAGTCGTTGTGATGGCTCTGGAGGATGCAAGTGGAGCGGCACGCAAGCCACGATGGACTGAATTCACTCTTCTCACTAAGGAGGCCTTCAGATTATTGACTGCTTGGAAAGCGACTGATATGCAGCGCACGGTCTAGCAAAAGTGAAGCATGCTTCTGGCCTTGAGCTTGCTGGTGTCAGTCGAGTCCTGGCCCTTGGCACGACGATGCTGGTTGACATCAACATGGTCAATACCCGGCCGGAGGCGGGCGAGGCGTTCGCCGGGTTGACGTTGGAGCTGGAGGAGATCCTGGTGGTGTGAGGGGCTGTGCCGTTGATCGCCACGATGCTGGATCAGCCCAGTGCCGCGCCGTTGCGACAGACCATGCCAGGGTGCTGGGGTCCTCCCGCCTGTCGTTGCCACCGTGTCGCTGTCCCCTGCCGCCCTGTTGGCCCGCCTGGAGCAGCTCAGCCGCCAACGGCCCGATCGGGTGCTGCGGCTGCGCGGCGTCCTGCCGGCCCCGATCGAGCCTGCCGCGGCAGCTTCTCCGGCGGCAGTGGCAGGCATGGAACCGTTTGAGCTGCTGATCTTCCGCGGTTTCTCCAGCAGTACCACCCACCCCACCGGCTTCGATCCCGACCAGCCGCTGTTGCCAGAGGGCAGCCAGATCGAGATGGCGGAACTGCTGGCCGCTCCGCTGAATCCCGCCAACGCGTCACTGCTGGCCGGTCCGGAGTCGGCGGAGCACTTCCTGCAGGATGCGGCTTGGTGTTGAGCGCATCGCCGTGTTTCACCCAACGGCCCCGCCCGCGATCGGCGCGGATCAACCCCGATCCTGCATCCGCTTCTGCAGCATCCCGATGCCGTTCGCTTCAGCTGGAGGCGGAGGTGTAAGAGCGCAGCGCGAAGAGCCAAAAACTCCGACTGATCGCCAGGCTCAGGGCGGCTGCCAGCAGGGCCCAGGTCACGCTAACGCCGCTGACCCGGCCCAGCAGAGCCTGCGCCGGCACGGTGGTCATGAACGCCACCGGCAGCACCGTGGTGAGCAGGCTGCGCAGCAGCGGCGGATAGGCGCTCACCGGATACCGGCCGGCGGTGAGGATCGAGCGCAGCACCTCGGTGGCGTTCCAGGTCTTCACGAACCAGATCGTGGTGGTGGCCAGCAAAAACCAAAGGCTGTAAAGGATCAACGCCGCCGCCAGCAGCAGCAGGGGCGCCACCAGCAGGGTCGCCAGAGAGGGCCGGGCGCCAGCCCGGGCCGCGGCCCAGAGGCTGAGGCCCAAGCCTGTGGCGATCTCCGGCAGCCCGGCGGGGGCCAGGGTGCGGGTCGACAGCCAGAACTGGCTATCGATCGGTTTGAGCAGCACGAAGTCGAGCGTGCCCTCGCGCACGTGGCTGACGATCGCGCTCAAGTTCGGCCGCAGCAGGGCGCTGGCCAGGCCATCGAGCAGGGTGTAAACCCCCAGCACCACCAGCGCCTGGCTCCAGCTCCAGCCCCCCAGCCCGTGACCCTGGCGAAACAGCAGGCTGAGCACCAGCAGGCTGCCGCCCAGGTTGCCGGCCATCACCAGCACCTCCACCGCCATGTCGGCGCGGTATTCCAGCCGGCTGGCCAGGGCGGTGCTCCAGAAACGCCGCAGCGTGCGGCCGTAGCGGCCCAACAGCAAGCTGGTCATGGCCCTCAGCCTCCCATCGCCGTGTAGCGGCCGACGCCAGCGCGCCAGATCGCCACCGCCAGCGGCAGCAACAGGGCGATCCACAGGGCCAGCACCGCAAAGCCCTGCCCGACATCGAGGCTGGGATCCACCGCCAGCACCCGGGCTGGAAAGGCCACCATCCAGGGAAACGGCGTGGCCTCGGCGACGGCCCGCAGCCCCGGCGGAAAGCTGCTCAGCGGTGCCAGCAGGCCCGAAAGGAACAGGTGCGGCAGCAGGATCAGCCGCTCCAGGGCGCTGGCCCGCTCGCTCCAGAAGCAGAGGCTGGCGATGCAGGCGTGCAACAAGAAATTGATGGTGAAGGCCAAGGCGATCGCCAGCAGCCCCGCCAACAGCCGCGGCAGCGGCGGCAGCCAAGCGCTCTCCGGCCGCAGCAAGAACACCCCCGCCAGGATCGCGATCACCACCGGCAGACGCGTGGCCTGCTCGGCCAAATGGGTGGCCAGATAGCGCCACAATGGCGCCAGCGGCTGCAGCAGCTGCAGCGACAAGCGGCCGTGCAGGGCGTCCTCCTCGAACTGAAACACCAGCCACACCACCGTGAACTGGCGGGTGAGGAAGGCGCTGAGGAAGTAGCGATCGAGCTGCTGGCGGTTCAGGCCGGCGGAGCCCGCGGCCGGTTCCAGCTGGCTCCAGACCGCCAGCATCAGCAGCGGCAGCACGCCCGAAAGCGCCCAAAGCAGGATTTCGGCTCGGTATTCCGTCATCTCGGCGTAGTGGGTGGCCAGCAGCACGCGCGCCAGCCGCAGCCTTTGGGGCCAACCCCAGGCTGCCGGCGGCTGAGGGCCAACCACCACCGCCACTGGACGCGACGCCTCCGACGCAGCTGTCGTCGTCGCCGGCACAGCGGAGCCTGGCAGCGTTGGGGGGATCCGGTGGGTCATGGTGGAGTCACGGCGGAGGCATGGCGGGGTATCGCGGGGTTCTGGCGGGGTTCTGGCACCACCCCCTGGCGGAACAGGCGGCCGATCAGCTCCTCGATCGGCGGATCGCTGATCTCCAGGTCCTGCACGGGTAACTCCGCCAGCAGCCGCTCCACCATGGCGGTGAGACGCTCCCGCTCGATCAGCAGCCGCACGGCCCGCCCATCGCAGCACTCCAGCTCGCCGTAGGTCGCCAGCCGCTCCGCCGCCAGCGGTTCGGCCAGCTCCAACCGCACCTGGCGCCAAGGGGCCAGTCGCGCCGTCAGCTCGCGCAGGTTGCCGTCGTGGAACAGGCCGCCGTCGTGGATCAGCAGCACCCGCGGGCAGAGGCTGGTGATGTCGGCCAGGTCGTGGCTGGTGAGCAGCACCGTGGCGCCGTGGCGGCGGTTGTAGTCGGCCAGGAACTGGCGCACGCGGGCCTGGGCGTTGATGTCGAGGCCGATGGTGGGTTCATCGAGGAACAGCACCCGCGGGCGATGCAGCAGGGCCGCCAGCAGCTCCGCCTTCATCCGTTGGCCGAGCGAGAGCTTGCGCACCGGCCGGGTGAGCTCCGGCCCCAGCTCCAACATCGCCGCCAGCTCGTCGATGCGCAGGCGGGCCTCCCGATCGCTCAGCCCGTAGACCGCCGCGTTCACCCGCAGGCTGTCAAGTGGCGGCAGATCCCAGATCAGCTGCTGCTTCTGGCCCATCACCAGGGTGATTTGCTCCAGGAAGCCCCGCTGGCGTCGCCGCGGCTCATAGCCCGCCACCTCGGCCCGGCCGCCGCTGGGATGGAGCAAGCCGCTGAGCATCTTCAACGTGGTGGTCTTGCCGGCGCCGTTGGGGCCGAGAAACCCGACGATCTCGCCCGCTTCGATCGTGAAGCTCACCTCCCGCACCGCCGTGATCAGGCGGCTGCGGCGCCGCACCAGATGCCGCAGGGTGCCGGCCAGGCCGGGCTGCTTGTCGGCCACGGCAAACGTGCGGCTGAGCCGCTCGGCGCGGACGATCGCTGTTGGGGCTGGGGCCATCGCTGGGCAATGCCACCGCTGAGGCCATTGTGCCCGCGTCAGCCAGGCAACGGCAGCCACGTGCCGGCTGCCAGATGGAGGGTGTTGCTGTCCGTCTGCTCGCGATTGGGGCGGCGGGGACACCGCTGGCCTCCCTACGGCATCAACACCACCCGGCGCTGGAATAGCCAGGCCCCGGCACGCCCCCAATCTCTTGCCTCCACCGCCATGGCCGCTGTCCACTGGGTCGCCCTGCCATGGAACTCGACGCTGGAGGTGGTGCTGGAGGCCCCGCTCAGCTGCTCGTTGATCCTTTCGCGTTGGCCCCTGGGGATCGGATCACGCGAAGCCAAAACCGCTACGCTGGATCCAACGACGCACTGTGGCCTGCAGGAAAAAAAAGGGGGTGAGCAGCAAGCGCTTCGCCTAAGATGGGAGGCGTTGTAGAGAGTCGCGGCTTGACATCAGGGCACAACTGGGCCGCGAGATTGTTTAACTTCCGGCGAATGAGTCAACTCTTGTGCTGTTATCCTCTGGTAATTTTGTCCCGACAGTATTTGCAAAGTTTTGATTGTCTCTGATGACAGCAGAGTGGGCTTAGGGGTGGGGATAACGTAGAGCTAACCGGTGCGCCGCGAAGCGGAGCGTCCAGCGACCGAAGGGAGCGAGGTTGAGCGCCATGTTAGCCTTCGCCTCCGAAAAATCAGAGTGTGTTATAAAGACGGTGCCACCGGATACTTTAGTTTCTTTGTGATTTTCTGCACCCTCTGGATATTCACAAAAGAGGTGCTTGACTTCGATGTTTTGCCCGCAATCACATTGGATTTCGATGTTGCCCTCATATATACTTTCGACCCCCATTTGCCTTTCATGTGATTCAACTTGTTCAAAGTCGATTTCCTTTTTGTCAATTTGATGAGCTTTTGAGCAGTCGTCGCACTGAATTATGATGTGTGACATGGGTTTTCCTTGTTGTGATTGAGCTGGTACGCTTAAAGATGATGGCTAACGCTGATTCCGCGGTCCGCAGAAGCTCTAGAAAGCCTGCTGTTTGCCGTAGAAGCTGCGCGAGCAGGACTCTCAACCGTGAGCAAATTCACTTTAGCAGGGCTTCTCGGGTGCCGCCGCTAGCTTCATGGATTGTTGCGCGGTCCGCCGAAGATCCCCCCGTTCCTCAGAGCAGGTCGGCGGGGTTTCGTACCCCAGATGGACATCTATTCAGCCCATGGGTGTCGATCATCGTCGTTCTCACGAAGCTGTGGCCGAGCAGCTCCAGAATCGTGCGGGTGGCCTGGCCCCGCTCCAGCAGATGGGTGGCACTTCCAGCAGATGAGTGCCACCACCTGGCCGCAGGCCAGCGTGGCGGAGCCACTGGGAATGCCGGAAG
>CAYOCW010000049.1:0-13221 GCA_964402615.1 uncultured Cyanobium sp.
CCTCGTTCAACAACAGCCGCAGCCTGCACTTCTTCCTGGCTGCCTGGCCGGTGGTTGGCATCTGGTTCACCGCCCTGGGCGTGAGCACGATGGCCTTCAACCTGAACGGTTTCAACTTCAACCAGTCGATCCTCGATTCGCAGGGTCGTGTGCTGAACACCTGGGCCGACATCCTCAATCGCGCCGGCCTGGGCATGGAAGTGATGCACGAGCGCAACGCTCACAACTTCCCTCTGGACCTGGCCTCGGCTGAAGCCACCCCGGTGGCGCTGACCGCTCCGGCGATCGGCTGAACCGCCAACGGTTGATCCACGACCATCAACCCTGATCAAGGCCTCCGCTGCGGCGGGGGCTTTTTTGTTGTTGGCGTCTCGCGGGTGCAGGTACCAGTTGAAAGCGCTCCAGACGGCTGAGTTCCCAACCGCGCAAGCGGCTGAACAGCTGCAGGCGTTGGGCGGCCAGTTCGGCGGAGAGCAACCGCAGGGCCCGACGCGGGTCGGAGGTGAGCCGACCGCTGTCCGACAGCCAGCGGGGTCGACCCAGGCGTGAGCTGCTGAGCATCACGCTCCAGTGGTGATCGCCGCCCATGGGGGCCTGAAATGCGCCTCCCAAGCTGCCGGCTGTGGGCTGGATGCGCCAGTGCAGCCGGGCGATCTGTTGCGCGATCGGCAGCGGGCCTGCCACCCTCCCGGGATCCTGTCCCAGCGGAGACCCGTCGGGACGGCAGGAGGGTTCCCTGACCGCGCCCCCTAGCCAGGCAGCCCAAAGTGGGATGACATCCGTTCGCTGACGATGGCTTCGCCGCTCCAGACGCTGCGCCTGCGCCTCGGTCGATTGCTGCTGGGCTGGGGTGAGCGTCTGCTCAGCGGTGCGGCCACAGACACGGCCGCCAGCGGTGGGCAAGGACCGCCGCCCCGGGAGCCTGCCCCCAAGCCGATCAGCCCGCGCCTCGTTGCCGCCGATGCCGCCGCCGACCCCGGTGACGAACCCCTCACCCCCGCCCTGCGCCGTCCCATCTCGATCGAGAAGGCCGTGCTGAACCACGATCTGCGGGTGTTGCGCCGCGAAGCCGCCGACGCCCTGGCGGCCCTCGGGGCGGCCCATGCGCTGGTGAGCTCGGCGCGGCTGGCCCAGGTGCAGGAGCTGCGCCAGCAGATCGGCGAGGGTCGCGTCAGCGAAGACACCCTGCTGAACCTGGCGGCCGATTACCAAGGCTGGATGAACGACCAGGTGCGTCTGTTCGATGCCCTCAGCATGGTGATGCGGATGCGCATCCCCGCCGGGCGCGTGCTCGAGCAGGTGGATCCCGCCATGCGATCCCAGGCCTGCAGCCATTTGGAGATGCTGTGCGTGGAATACGAGCGCCAGCAGCTCAGCCAGCGCTTTCCGCAGGAATCCCCCCCCGACCTCGATCCGCAGGGCTGAGCTCCGGTGCGCCGCAGCGGCGGGCGGGCCAGCGGCGCACGCCGGGGGAGAGGCGGCGGCTCAGGCCGCGTTCAACCAGCGGTCGGCGGTGGCCGCGAGCAGGCCGGTCCAGTGCTCCACCTGCTCCCCAGCCGCCGCCTCCACCATCACCCGCAACAGCGGTTCGGTGCCGCTGGCCCGCACCAACACCCGCCCCTCACCGGCCATCGCCCGCTCCGCCGCCTCCACCGCCTGGCGCAATGGCACGCAGGCCTGCCAGCCGGTGCGCCGCTGCCGATCCGGCACGGTGACGTTGACCAGCTTCTGGGGATAGGCCCGGAAGCTGCTGTCCATCCAATCGGCCAGGCTGGAGCCGTCGGCCTGGATCAGCGAAGCCACCTGCAGGGCGGTGAGCAAGCCATCGCCGCTCATGCCGTGCAGGGCCGAGAGGATGTGGCCCGATTGTTCGCCGCCGAGGCCCGCCCCCAGTTGCTCCATGGCGGCATGCACATGCTGGTCGCCCACCGGGGTGCGCTCCAGCACACCGCCGCTGGCCTGCCAGGCCCGCTCAAAGCCGAGGTTGGACATCACCGTGGCGACGAGGCGGTTGCCGGGCAGCTGATCGGTCTTGCGCAGGGCCGTGCCCCACAGATGCAGGATGCGATCGCCATCCACCACCCGGCCCTGGCCATCCACCGCCAGCATCCGGTCGGCATCGCCATCGAAGGCGAAGCCCATCGCCGCCCCCCGGGCCAGCACCGCCTGCCGCAACGGCTCCAGGTGGGTGCTGCCGCAGTTTTGGTTGATGCGGCTGCCATCCGGCTGGCCGTGCAGCACGGTTAGCGTGGCGCCCAGCTCCCGAAACACCGCTTCCCCGCAGGCGGTGGCCGACCCCCAGCAGAGGTCGAGCACGATCGGGCAGCCCTCCAAACGCAGCGTCCCGACGCTTTCCAGCAACGACTGGCGATAACCCTGCAGCAGGTCGCCGCGCTCATGGACGCGGCCCGTGCCGAGGAAGCCGCTGCAACGGGCGGGATCCTCGCCGCGCAGGCCCGCCTCGATCGCCTGCTGGCGGTCGCGGTCGAGCTTGGCCCCCGAAGGCCCGAAGACTTTGATGCCGTTGTCGTGGGGCGGGTTGTGGCTGGCCGAGACCATCAGGCCGCCGGCTGCCCCCAGGCGGCGGATCGTGCCGGGCACCGCCGGCGTGGGGCAGAGGCCGATCTGCCAGACCTCGCGGCCCGCCGCGGCCAGGCCGGCACTGAGGGCCGCCACCAGCATCGGCCCGCTGCTGCGCGAATCGCAGCCGATCAGCACCGGACCATCGGGCGGAAGCACGCGACCGCACCAGTAGCCCACCTGCAACGCCAGAGCCGGAGTCACCAAGCTGCCGACCCGGCCGCGGATGCCATCGGTGCCAAAGCCGGCCACGCCCGCGCCCAGTGGCGCGCCGATCGGCGCCATGGCCTCCTGGTCAACGCCGCCGGTGGCTTCCAGCTCGGCCATGGCCTCACCCTAAAACCGGCTCAACCTAGTCGGCTCGGCTGAGGTGAAGCGCCAGGGGCGGCGCTGGCGGCGACGCCTCAACGCCAGCGCACCGGTCGCCAGGCCCAGCGCAGCAGCTCCAGCGCCGCCCAGATCCCCAGGCTGCCCACCACCCAGCCGGGCAGCGCTTGGAACGGCGGCCAGGGCCGCAGCAGGAAGACGAGCAGCGCTAGCGCCAGGGCCAGCAGCGTCCGACGCCGTTGCGCCGCGCCGGGCAGGTGGCGCAGCCCAGGGGGCAGAAACGGCCAGTGCTCGGGGTTGAGCAGCGCCAGCGACCGGGAGAGGCGCGGCATCGGCAGGCGGGGCGGGGCTGGCAGCGTGAAATGTTCGGGGGCCGCCACAATGGTGCCAGCGCCGAGCAGGTTGTTGCCCCGTCTACCGCAGCTGCTGGCCTTGTCCTGTCTCGGCAGCGTGGCGGCCCTGCTGGCGGGCCGGGCCCTGCTCGAACGGCTGCCGCCCCCCACGCCGCTCAGCTCCAGCGCCGACATGGAGCGCAGCCGCCGCTGGTCGCCGGATCCCTGGCGGCGCCGTGAAGCCAGCCTGCTGCTGAAGGGGCGCACGGACGATCCCGCGCGGCGGGCGGCGCTGCTGGCGGGGCAGGGATGGGGCGGCGATCCGCTGGCGGCCGTGGTGCTGAAGCAGGCTGCCCTCAACGCTGAAGCCCGCCACCGCCCCCGCCAGGCGGAGATGCTGTGGCGCCAGCTGCTGCGCCGCTTCCCGGCCTCCCCCGCCAGCGCCGATGCGCTTTACAGCCTCGGCCGTGAGCAGCCGGCGCTGCGGCGGCAGTTGCTGCAGCGCTTTCCCGCCCATCCCGCCGCCCTGGCGGCGGCCTTGGAGCTTGCCAAAAGTCCCGAGCAGCGCCTGCAGGGCGCCTTGCATTTGGCCCGCTGGGGCCCCCGCTGGCCGGGCGCCCAGGAGCGCCTCGTGGAGATGTGCCGCCAAAGCCAGCCCAGCGCCGCTCAACGGCGGCAGCTGGCCGGCGGCCTGGCCCGGGTCGGGGCCGGCGCGGCGGCCGTGGCCTGCTTGGGCAAGAGCGGCGGCCTGGCCCAGGCCCAGACCCTCCCCGCCGCCGACCAGTTGGCGCTCGGCAAGGCGCTGCTGCATGGCGACGGTGACCAACGCCGCCAAGGCATTGCCGTGCTGCTGGAGCTGGTGCGCCAGCAGCTCAAGGCGAGTGAGGCGGACGCGGCGGTGCGGCTGCTGGCCGATGAGGCGGATGCCCCCCTCGCTGCTCAGCTGCGGCAGTTGCCCGCCCCCTGGGGCACCAGCGTGCCGGTGGTGGCCTTGGCCCTGCGCCCCCCGGTCGTCGGTGCCAATCCACCGCCGCCGGATGCGCCGCGGTTGGAGGCCGCCCTGGCGCTGCTGCGGCGCGCGCCGACCGATCCCGCCAGCTGGGACCTGCAGTGGGAACTGGCCCGCAGCGAGCTGCTGGCCAACCGCTGGAGCGCCGCTGAGCGCCTGCTGCGCGCCATCGACCCGGCGCGGCTGCCGCCGCTGCTGGCAGCCCGACAGCGCTTCTGGCTGGGCTTCAGCCAGCTGAAGCGGGGCCAGGCCGGCGCCGCCGCCGACAGCTGGCGCGAGCTGTTGCGGCACCATCCAGGCGGCTACTACGGCTGGCGGGCGGCGCTGCGGCTGGGCCGGGAAGACCTGAAGCTGGATCCGGCCCGGCTGCCTGAGGTCGTCGCCCCGTGGCAGCCCCTGGCCAGCGGCGATGCCCAGCTGGATCGGCTCTGGCGCCTCAACCTGCGGGAGGAAGCCTGGGAGACCTGGCGCCATCAGCGGGCCGGCCGCCCCGGCGACGACAGCGACGCGCTGCTGTTGGAGGGGCGGCTGCGCCAGGGGGTGGGAGATGACTGGCTCGGCATGGCGCGGCTGGACCAGGCGGCGCTGCGGCTGACCAGCGATCGCTGCGACCTGGTCAGCCAGCTGGAGCAGGCCCTGCATCCACCTCGCTTCCTGGAGCTGTTCGAGCACCAGGGGCGTCGCCAGGGCGTGCCGGTGACGCTGCTGCTGGGACTGGCCAAGCAGGAATCGCGGTTCACCCCCCGCGTGCGCTCGGTGGTGGGGGCGACGGGACTGATGCAGCTGATGCCCGAAACGGCGGCGGAGCTGGCCGGTGGTCCGCTCAGCGACCAGGACCTGGAGGATCCGGTGCGCAATGCCGAGCTGGGCAGCCGCTACCTGGCGGGCCTGCTCGCGCAGTGGGGTGGTGATCCGCTGGCCGCCGTGGCCAGCTACAACGCGGGGCCCGGCGCCGTGGCGGGCTGGACACCGGAGCGGCGTCACCAGGAGCCGGAGCTGTGGGTGGAGGCGATTCCGTACCCGGAAACCCGTCTGTACGTGAAGAAAGTCTTGGGCAATGCCTGGAGCTACCAGCGGTCGCGGCGACCGGAGTGTTGAGTCGTGATGGGAGAACAAACTGGTCCAGAGAGGGAGCGATCGCTCCCTCTCTGGACCAGCCCCGAGATCAGCAGGGAACTCTTCGAGAGTGCACTGCTTCGGGCAGTTAAGATATTTTTAACGATGGCTGCGAGCGGGATCGGAGCTGACTTGGAGTGGCCTCTAGCGGACTGAAGCTAGGCGAGCGAGAAGGCTTGAGTTGAGCTACCCAAAATATCGGACCATGTGTTGTTGATGAGTGTAATGGGCGAAGAGAATAGGTTGTAGGGACCGGCAGACACCAAGGGCCCAAAGCCAACACTGCCAAGACGGCTAACGCCCGCGGAACCCTTCAGGAAGTCAGCACCAGCTTGAAGGGTATTGATCAGTTTTGTGTTGTTATTTAAAGTTCCAGATTTCGTGAATGTTCCAGTGATGTCCAGTTTGCCATCCCTGTTGCTGTCGTAGGCCGAAAACGGCAACTCCAAGGTCGAGCCAATAGTGTAAGGAACTACGGCGCCATTCTCCATCCTTAAATTGGCCCTGACGCCGGTCACGGAATCCACCGTGGCGGTTAGATCCTGGCTGATATTTCCGTTGTATCTCGTGTAGATATCTGCAAGTGTAAAGCTTGCATTGTAGGACAGTGGACCAAAAGACCCAGATCTGCCGAATGTGAGACCATTGGGAAGTCCCACAAGCTTGCCAGCTAAAGCGTCGAGATCGAGATTGACGCTGAACAGGGGATCATTCACCGAGGAGCGTACCCCATTGGCAAGTTGTGTGTTGGCTGTGGTGTTGAGATTGATACCCAGGAAATCAACAGAGCCAACTCCTGCGGGCAGCCCTATAGAAGCGTTGCTGGCTGTGCTAAACGTCCGACTGAATAGAGGCGTAGATCGATTAAATGTGGATGGCAAGATATTTCCCGTAGACTTCCATGTGGACCTGAGAGGGTTATACCAGACAGCGTTATTGCCGGGGTATATATAATTGAGATAAGCGCTGAAGTTCGTGTCCAGGCGTCCATCAATTGCTGCCGTCAGGCTTGGGCTGGTTACGGTTAGCGTTGATGGCGTGTAGGTGTAATTCGACGTAAGGATAATGCTTGTAGGCGTTTTTGTCCAGCTAAGATTGACGTTGTCAGCAAGGTTGAGCGCGGCAGATCCGGACGTGCCATTGACAGATACATTGAGGCCTGCTCTCACGCTGGCACTGCCGCCGACTCCAAACCCAAATCCAAGCACCCTTCCTGACTTCCAATCCTGGGAGACGGTGTACGGCGCAGGCAATCCCGATGCGCTGTCGTAGACGTTAAAGCCGCCGTTAGCCAACCCGAGGAACTTGTTGACGGAGAAGGCATTGGAGGGAGGATTTCCAGATCCCCAAATGTTGTTGAATGTCTTTGAGGATGAAGTGTTGAGGGCAAGACTAGGCATGGTAACCTCGCGAAAAAATGCAATGATTCAAGCGCATAGGAGCGGAGGTTAAGGGACTGTCCCCCGTTCCCCGCAACGTCAACGTAAATCTCCTCCCTTGGGCAAGTTGTCCACCAATCGACAAACATCTGTTGATTAGCCAACATTTGGCTGTTCATTGGTCAACAGCCTGGTCCGCGCGGGGTTAAAGAGCGGGCTGCGTCTGCGAATCCGTGAGCGCGTTGACGGCTTAACGGTGGAGCGTCGTGGTGAACTCACCGATCGACAGCAGGCCTTGATCGTGCCGCTTCTGCCGCCTCCACGCACCGGTTGCCCGGCCATCGACCATGGCCAGATGGTCAACGCCAGCTTCTGGGTGTCTAGTGCCAGAGACACGGTCTTGTCTGGCTTTTGCCCTTGCTGCATGGCCCAGTGAATCAACGGTCCGTCGATCGCTGAAACATCGATGCGGACAGTACCCGCGGGCCATGCCTGATCTGCTGGAGACCCAGGCTTTGAAAATTTCCTTACCGCTGGATCAGCTGGCCGAGCGTCATCCCGGCCAAGACGATCAGCGCCAGCAGCCCCGTGATCAGCAGCGGTGGGTTAAAGATACGGATCCGCGCCAGATCAAGCCGGGCCAGCATCACCGAGGAAGCCAGAATCAGCACATTGGCGAGCACATTGAGGTGCAGTAGATAGAGGCCACCCATCGTCACGACCAGCAGCGTGATCACCAGGCTGAGCACGCGACTGGCGATCATCAGCACCGACACCTGGCGCAGCAACAGATCCGGGATCGAGCAGATCACCACCACGATCACGGCCTGCAGGCACTCCACCCACCAACTCACCGGCGACGCCGTCGCGGCCATGCCTGGCGCGGTTGGTGCCACCGCGCTGATACGGGCGCCGAGGTAGGCGCTCACCGCCAGCAGCAGCAGCAGCATCGGTGCGCGCAGCGGCACCAGCAGCAGGTTGATCAGGCCCTTCATGCCACCGGCTCCAGCACGGCCGCGCTGGCGGCGGGGTTGCCGAGCACCAGCGTGATCGCCTCGAGCGGGCAGCTGGGGATGCACTGCTCGCAGAGCAGGCAGCGGGACACGTCAAAGCGCAAGCGCTGCTCGGTGGGTTCAAAGCGCAGCGCAGCGCTGGGGCAGACGCTGGAGCAAAGGCCACAGTCGACACAACGCTGCGGATCGATGCGGATCTCGCCGGGCAGACGATCAAGGCCGAGGCCGAGGCTTTCCAGCCAGGTTTCGGCGGCATCGAGTTCATCGATGTCGCCGGAGAGCTCCACCACCATCGTGCCGCTCTGATTGGGAGCGATCTGGGCCCGCAGGATTTTGGCGGCGATGTCGAAGTCGACGGCGAGGCGGTAGGTGATCGGTTGGTGCACCACCTCGCGGGGAAAATGCAGGGTGAGGCGGCGTTTCACACATCCCTGAACCTCAGAGTCGAGGTTAGCAGCGCTGAGCGATCCGTCCCGCTCCGCTGGCGGCGATGGCTGGGCGCCCCCGACGACGCGACCGGTGGCGCAGCCAGCTGCGCAGCCAGCGGCGTGGCCAGTGGTGGAGGCGCAGAGGCCGAGCTCGGCCGGAAAACCGGGACGCCATCGAGCGGCGGTCGTCGATCGACGCTGCCAGAGTGGCGGCCTGCTTCGCTCGGCCGGTCCGACCGCCCATGTCCGCCCAGTCCCAGCCCCAGCCCCCCCACCCCAGCGGCATGGCCCCCGGCGCTGCGGAGCCGCTAGGGCGGCGCGAGCGGATGGCCCTGGCCGCCGTGGCAGCGCTGCTGGCGCTGCTGTTGGTGGGGCTGCGGGGCGGCCTGCATCCGGAGGCGCCGCTGGAGCGGCTCGCCCGCCAGTCGCCGGATCTGCAGGAGGCCCTGGGCAGCGGCCGCCCCACCCTGGTGGAGTTCTATGCCGACTGGTGCGAGGCCTGTCGCGCCATGGCACCGGCGATGGAGACGCTGGATCGGCAGCGGCGCGGGGCGCTCAATGTGGTGCTGCTGAACGTGGACAACCCGCGCTGGCAGGCGGAACTGGAGCGCTACGACGTCGACGGCATCCCCCAGCTGGAGCTGTTCGATGCCAGCGGCAGCGAGGTGGGCCGCTCGCTTGGGGCCCGTAGCGCTGCGGAGCTGGAGGCCTTGATCACGGCGTTGGTGGAGGCCAAGCCCCTGCCCCGCCTGGCCGGCGTCGGGGCGATCAGCGCCCTGAATGCTGCGCCGCAGGCCGTGGACGGTTCCGGGGCCAGCGCCGGCCCGCGCAGCCATGGCTGAACCGCCACCGTTGCGCAGTCACCCACCGTTGCGCTGCAACAACGGTTGAGCCGCAACGGCGGAGCGACGTCCGTCCCGCTGCGCGATAGCGCTCTCAAGGCCGCGTTGCGGCCTGCGGTCCCGCCGATCCGCCAACCTGCCACCATGCCGCTCTCCCCGCCATGGATCGCCGCTTCCGGGTGACCCTGATCGCTGCCACCCCGAATCCGCAGCAATGCGTCTATGCCGCGATGCACCAGGACTACAGCGAGGGCTTCGTGGCGGATGATCGCGAGGGCTGGCCGGCGGAGGCGAAGGCCGGTGAGATCTGCGTGAAGCGGTTGCTGTCGGGCGAGCGGGGTCACTACGGGCCGCTGGAACATGCGCAAATCGTGCTCAATGTCGGGTGGTTTCCCCATTCGGTGATGCAGCAAGCCCGCACTCATCGTGTAGGCGTGAGCTTTGATGTGCAGTCAATGCGCTATACCGGCGACCGCATCCGCCGCGCCGCAGACGGCGAGCTAGAGCTGGAAGAAGTCTTTTACCTGCGGCCCATCGGCGATTACGGCGATCGCCAAGGCAAGAAATATCGCTATACTCCCGAGCAGCGGTCCGTGGATTTGCAGCTCTGCAAGGCCGCCGCCGAGCGCTATCGCGATCTGCTCAATGCCGGCTATGCCGAGGAGCACGCCCGTGGCATCCTGCCCTTCGATTACCGCCAGCACTTCGTGGTCAGCTTCTCGCTGCGGGCATTTCTGCACTTTCTCGACCTCCGGGCCAAGCTCGATGCGCAAGAGGAAATCCGCTGCCTCTGCGAGCTGATGTGGCCCCACCTGCAGGCCTGGGCGCCCGAGATCGCCGCTTGGTATGAGAAGACCCGGCTGCACAAGGCGCGGCTGGCCCCCTGACGACCGAGACTCACCGCAGCGGCGCAGACAACCCTGGAAGGCTGGCGCGAGCACATCCAACACGAGCTGGAGGCCCTGGCGCCGCAGCGGCGGCGGCGGCTTCGCTGCTTCCAGCCGACCGCCAGAGCGGAGCTGAGACCGGCGGCCGACGAGGCGAACCGCGAGTCTGAGTGGACCACGCCCCTGCAGGGGCCAACGGACTCAAGGGCGGAGCCGCTGCTGGATTTGGCCAGCAACGACTACCTCGGCCTCAGCCGCGAGGTCGAGGTGCTGAAGGCCGCCGCCGCTGAACTGACCCGCAGCGGTCTCGGAGCCGGAGCCTCAAGGCTGGTGAGCGGCAGCCGGCCGGTGCATCAAGCGCTGGAGCAACAGCTGGCCGAGTGGCTGGGGCGGGAGCGGGTGCTGCTGTTCCCCAGCGGCTTCCAGGCGAACCTGGCGGCGGTCGTGGCGCTGGTGGATCGGCGCGGCCTGGTGCTGGCCGATCGGCTGATTCATCATTCACTGCTGGTGGGGGTGCGGAGCAGTGGCGCGCGGCTGCAGCGCTTCGCCCATAACGATGTCGCCGACCTGGAGCGGCGCCTGGCCCAGGCCGAGGCCGAGCGGCCCAGCCAGCGGCGGCTGGTGCTGGTGGAGAGCCTGTACAGCATGGAGGGCACCAGTCCCGACTTGGAGGCGATCGCCGCCTGCTGCCTGCGGCATGGCGCGCTGCTGCTGGTGGATGAGGCTCACGCTCTGGGGGTTCTGGGCGCCGAGGGGCGGGGGCTGGCGCGGGGCTGCGCCGGCGTGGGACTGGTGAGCGGCACCTTGGGCAAGGCGTTCGGCAGCGGCGGCGCCTTCCTCGCTGCAGAGGCGCTGCTGGGGGATTGGCTGCTGCAAAGCAGCGGCGGCTTCCGTTACACCACCGCCCTGGCGCCCCCACTGGCGGCGGGAGCGTTGGCGGCTCTGCAGTGGCTGCGACGGCACCCCGAGGCGGGGCAGGAACTGCTGGCGGAGGCCTTGCGCTGGCGCCAGGCGCTGCAGCAGGCCGGTTGGCCACGACCGCCCGGCCAAGGTCCGATCCTGTCGCTCTTGCTGGGGGACGACCAACGGGCTCTGGAGCTGGAGATGCAGCTGGAGCGCCACGGACTGCTGGGTATCGCCATCCGTCCACCCACCGTGCCGGAGGGAAGGGCCCGGCTCCGCTTGGTGCTGCGGCGCGGCCTGCCCGACGCTGCCTTGCCGCGCCTGCTGGCCGCCTTGGGGCCGGGGCCTGCCCGAAGCGGAAGCGAGTGAGGCTTGAGAGCAAGTTGCGGTCGATCGTGATGACCGCAGACGGCCTGCGCAACGCCTGGGTCAGCAGCGTGGAATGACCGTGTCAGGACCCGTTCGCAACGGCGCCAGAGCGTGAGTCAACAGGGTTGGCCTCACGATGAGGATCTCGACGCAGGCTGACCATTCTCCTGGTCTTGACTTGATTGACAAAGGCAACAAAGAAGGGACCTGTTCAGGGGTCAGGACGCCGCACCGCAGTATCCCATGTCTTTGATCGCTCATCAGGAAGCGATCAAAGACATGGCGACCGATGGCAGCCGGTTCAGGGATCCGGCAGCAGTGATGGCATCACCCCGCCACGATGATAGGCAATCCAGGCCTGCTCCAGATACTGCCGGACCTCGCGTCCCTGTTGACGCAGAGCACGCTCATCCGC
This sequence comes from uncultured Cyanobium sp., assembly GCA_964402615.1. Lineage (GTDB taxonomy): Bacteria > Cyanobacteriota > Cyanobacteriia > PCC-6307 > Cyanobiaceae > Cyanobium. The sequence continues at coordinate 11,601 of CAYOCW010000049.1, forward strand.
GAGAGTTCGGCAAGCCGGCTGCTCAGGTTCTCAAGTTCACGGCTGAGCCCCACGCTCTTCTCCTGCGGTTCTTCGGCACGTTTGAATTCAGCAGTGCTTGGGATCACAATGGGCAAGGTCTTGATCTCGCCCATCGGAACGAATGCCACAGTTGTTGCCAGGCTTACCCTGGCCAACAGGGTTTGCCCCACTGCGCTGCGGAGATACTGCACCAGGGCTGCTGGGCCGTAGGCGGAACACGCAGGATGCCTGGCCTGGAGCTGTAGCAAGATATCTTGATTTTTTGTCGGTCAGCTAGTCCAGGGCTGTTCCTCTTGTTCCACGCCTTGAGCTCCGTCGCTCTGGAGCTGCCTTCAAGATCAGCCTTCAATCCGGCAGGTCTCACCTTGATGGCAACTTCAAGACCCGATCTTTGTTCTCCCCGGACAGCTTTTCTCCCGAAACCACTGTGTCTGAATTCTCTCCAGCTAGGCCTGTTGTTCGCGCAGGCTTGGTTGTTCGCAGTGCCTGGGTGAGCTTGTCTCGCTTCTTGGCGTCGTTCAGCATGGCGGAGTGGTGTCGCAACCCCACCGCGAGGATCCGGCGCCATCGCTTCGGCTAGCGGCTGCATCCCCGCCTGCTCCAGCCGATCCCCTCGGCTGGCGGCGGATTCCCTCCAGCGGCACCACCTCCCGCAGCACCACCTGCAGCGGTCAGCTGGTGCTGCAAGCCACTCTCAACCCGCCTCGCGCCTGCGCCAGCATGGCCCTCGTCGTCGTTGGGCCCGCATGGTCTCCGCTCCGCCCACCTCCGGCCTGCCCAGCGGCGCCGAGCTGCTCTGCCGCGAGCGACGAGCCCGCCACGGCGGCACTGGCCTGACGGCGGAGGCGTTGGAGGGCTGCTGGCTGCTGGATCAGCTCTGGCCCAAGCGTGCTGAACGTCCCGCTCCGCTCAGTGCAGCCCTGCTGCGCGGCCTCGGGGCACGCTTGGAGATCCATGGCACCGACGCCGGCGACCTGCGGCTCAGCAATGCCGTGCGCCTCGGCCCGTTGGAGTTGCGCTTCCACGGCCCCGGCCGCTTGGTGGGGGCCAGGCCCCTGCTGCAGTTCCAGTTCGAAACGCTGCTGCTCTCGTTGGCGGATCGCCCCCTGCTGCGCCGCTCCCTGCCGCCTGCTGCGCCCGGCCGCGTTCCCTTCTTTGCCCTGATCGCCCGCGATCCGCAGGGCTGGCTCGCGGCCCGGGGGCGCGGTGGTGGCCTGGCGCTGTGGCGGTTGGAATCCGAGCCCCCGCCTGCCGCCGTCCCCAGTCGGTCGCAGCCGCCTGGGGCGGCGGAGCCGAGCCCGGCCGGGATCGGGCCGTGATCACCGATAATCGGCTGGCCTGCGTCGCCCCCCTGCCATGAACCCGGTGCGAGTGGGGGTCATCGGCATCGGCAACATGGGTTGGCACCATGCCCGGGTGCTGAGTCTGTTGCGCGATGCGGAGTTGGTGGGGGTGGCCGATCCGGATGCGGCCCGCGGCTCCCTCGCGGTCGAACAGTTCGGCTGCCGCTGGTTTGCCGACTACCAGGAGCTGCTGCCCGAGGTGGAGGCGGTCTGCATCGCGGTGCCCACTTTGCTGCACCACCGAGTCGGGATGCAGG
>CAYOCW010000050.1:0-13208 GCA_964402615.1 uncultured Cyanobium sp.
GGGCTCGATGCGGTAGCCCCGCAGCTTGATTTGCTGATCGATGCGGCCGTGGAACAGCAAGGTTCCATCGGGATTCCAGGAGGCGAGATCGCCGGATTTGTAGAGGCGGGCCTTGGGATCTAAGGAGTAGGGATCGGGGATGAACTTTTCAGCGGTGAGCTCTGGATTGTTGAGATAACCGCGGGCGAGTCCGGCGCCACCGATGTGCAGTTCGCCGGGGATGCCGATCGGGCAGGGCTGGCCGTTGCCATCGAGCACACGGACTTCGGCGGTCTGCAGCGGTCGGCCAATCGGTACGCTGTGCCGATACTGCCAAGAGCGACTGAGGTTCTGCAGGGTCACCTCCACTGTGGCCTCGGTTGGGCCGTAGGTGTTCACCAGCTGGATCCCGGCCGGACGGATCGCTTCCCAGATCCGCAGATGCGACACGCTGACAGCCTCACCTCCCAGGATGACCAACCTCAAGGATGAGGGCAGTTTGAGCTGTTCTTGCCAGCAGGTCTGCGTCAGGTCAGCCCAGAATGCTGTGGGTAGGCTCACGACGGTGATCTTATTTTGATCCAGGAATCGCAGAAACTGTCTGGCGCTCGCAATCGACGTCTCTGTGCGGCAGCAAATGCTGGCTCCAGCAGCCAGAGAGGGAAAGATTTCTTCGATGCAGGCATCAAAGGTCTGTGCGGCAAACTGCAGCACACGATCGCTCTTGCAGAGCTGATACGTCTCTGCCATCAACACAGCAAAGGCGTCAAGCGAATGGCATTCAATGGCGACAGGTTTGGGGCGCCCGGTTGAACCTGATGTGAAAATGACATAGGCCAAACCGGCCGGTGGAGGCTGTTCGGAATGGAGGTCTTGCTCAGAGGAATAGGGAGTGAGCGTAATGTATTGCCAATCTGGCGTAACCTCAAAACAAAGTGTCTCGCTGCAGATTCTGCTGGCTGGATTGATCCCGTGTCGGCATGTTGCTGTGGTGAGCAGGGGCACATGGCCGAGCTGCTCAAAACAATCGTCCTGGCGAGACTGTGGCCAGAAAGGATCAAGAACAACAAAGGCGCGCTGCGCCAGCAGGCAGGCCACCATGGCCAGCACGATCTCAGAGCGGCGTTCTGCCATGAGCGCGATCAGTCCATCCCCATCACCGCAGTGATGACGGATCTCTTGCGCCAACGTGCCGGCGAGTGTCAGCAAGCGGCCGTAGCTGAGCTGTCGGTCGCCATCCACCAGGGCCAACCGCTCCGGATCGGCAGAAGCGATCGCTTTGAAGCGATCCCGAATCGATGGGATGGCATCGAGATGGGGAACCCTCTGGTTGGACGGCGATGGCGTGGGCAGGCGCAGCGCTGCGGCCTCGTGCAGAAGTGCCTGGAGCCGGCTCTGCAACAGATCCCATGGTTCTGGCTGGATCCGGTTCAGATCCACGCGCATGTGGAGATGTCCTTCAGGCCCGGAGGGAAGGGCGATAGCGAGGGCGGGATGCGCTTCCTTGCCTGTCTTGCTGGCCAGCGATCCCCGGCTCACAACAATTCCTTCCGGCAGGGAGGCGATCTCCCCGCGAAGCTCCCTCAGCCGTCGTCTGCGACCGATCAGGTCGGTGCGGAACAGCGGGTGCCGCTGAGCCTTCTCCAGCTGCTCGGCCACAGCCTGGCTTCCCTGGCGCAGAGACGCCAGGGGTGCGCAGGGCGTCGCCGCGCTTGATGCCAGCCAGAGGGGAACCCAGTCGCAAAACAACTGCGACCATGGCCTCTGCAGCTGTGATAAACAGGCCTCTTCCCCCAGCAGCGCCACGGCGATGCTGGGCTGTCCAAACACGTCTGACCACGCCTGAGCGAACAGGCTGAGGATCAGGCCTGCCCGCTTACACCAGGATGACTCCTGACGAAGCTGCGACGGTAGCTCAATGCTGACAAGGCTGTGGTCGGTATCGCCTCCGACGGAGGGAAGATCGGGCAGCTGGCTCTGCTCAAGTCGGCACAGTTGCTCGCTCCAATAACGCTCTGACTTGGCGGCTTGTTGATCCAGCTGTTCGAGCAAAGACCGTTGCTGTTCGGAGAGCTCTGGAGTGTTGAGGGTGCCTTCAGCCTTGAGCAGCTCCCGAAGTGCCTCGGCCGCCAGGGGGAGGCCCCACAAGCTCCGCAGCTCCCGAAGTATCAAGGCGCTGCCCCGGTGCTGGAGAAGCAGTCCATCAGGGTGCTCCTGAAGGCAGAGGTCGGCCGATCCGGCCGCCTGCGGCGCATCCACAACCTGGCCGATCCACACGAGCTCATCGCCGATGGTCAGGACCGGTGGTGGCAGCAGGCTGTGCTCGGTATCCACGCAGAGAGATCTGATCAGGGCAGCGGTCCTGGGCAGCGGTTCGCACAAGCTCAGAACACCAGCCCGGGGAGGGCGGGCGTAGCGGCCGAAGTGGCTACGGTCCGCCTCCGCTTCCATCGATTGGCCCTGAGCCGTGTTGCCCTCCAGATCGCACAGCAAGGTGGCAAACGAATTCACGCCAGCCTCAATGCAGAGGAGCTGAAGCTGCAGGGCGTCACAACCGGGGGGTATGGGGAATGATCGGCGCAGCAGGATGTCGCCTTCATCAATGCCCTCCGTCATCAAGTGCCAGGTCACCCCATGCAGCGACTCTTGATTGAGCAGTGCCCAAGAGGGTGCATTCAGACCTGCATAGCTTGGTAGGGGCGAATCGTGAAAATTGATGGCCCAGCGCTTGGCGGTTGCCAGGACCTTTGTCGGGAGAACACGGTCATTGAAAAAGCTCAGCAGCAAGTCAAAGGAGCCGACACTGAGTTCATCAGATAGCTTGTCATCGTTGGGGTTTAAGATTGGAATTAACTGCCGGACTGCCCACTCAGCCAGTGTGCGGCCAGTGGGGATGACAAAGCAGATTTCGTGTCCTCGTTCCTGAAGGATTTCCGCGCAACGTACAGCGAGAATCGAATCACCCATCAAACATGTGCGCAAGCATCTGTTGCGCCAACTCGCAGCAAATAGAGACTCACTCCCCTCTGCCTTGGATGACGGGTCTTCCCTTCCTCGCTGCCAGCTCTTGATCAGATCACGCTCCTCCTGATGTAGGAGATTGAGGGTGGAGATGGCAGCGTCGGGTGCCTGCGATGTGGAATCCAGTAGCGTGATCAGGTGGTTGCTGAGCCGCTGGATCCGGTCCTGATTGAACAGGTCGGTTGCGAAGGTGATGGTTCCATCAACTCCCTGGCAAGGCGTGCGATAGAGGTCCAAACAAAGATCTAGTTGTGCGCTGAACGTGTCGGTGACCAGAGGTGTTGTGCCGACTCCATCGAGAAATTCAAGAGAGGCCTCTGGCACCTCGTTGAGCTGGAACCTCACCTGGTAAAAAGGGTTGCGGCTGATGTCGCGTTGACTTTCGAGAGCCGAAAGGATCTGCTCAAACGGCAGCTGCTGGTGTTCGTAGGCCCCAATCGAGCTGGCTTTCACCTGGATCAGCAGCTTCCGGAAGCTCAGCTCGGGGTCAAAACGCGTGCGGATCGGTAGCGTGTTCACGAAGAAGCCGATTAGGGGTTCGAGATCGGGATGGTTCCGCCCCCAGATCGGTACGCCGATCGCGAAATCCTCTTGTCGGCTATAGCGGTGCAGCAGCAGGGCCAGCAACGCCAGCAATCCCATCTGCAGGGTGGCGCCTTCTGAGCGGCAGAGCGCCTCGAAAGGCTTCAGCTGCGCGGGCTCGATCTGGAAGTTGACGCTGCCGCCCCGGTAGGAGGGCGTGGCTGGCCGTGGATGGTCGCTGGGGAGCTCCAGAGGTTCAAGATCCCTCAGCTGGTCGTTCCAGTAGTCGTTCAGCTCCTGCAGCCGCTCACGGCTCAGGCGCTGGCGCTGCCAGACGGCATAGTCCTGATATTGAACAGACAGTGGCCGCAGCTCGGTGGGGGTGCCGTTGCGGTGGGAGTTGTAGAGCCCCACCAGATCGCGACACAGCACCGAAACCGACCAGCCGTCCGAGGCGATGTGGTGGTGGTTGAGCAGCAGCAGATGCTCCTGCTCGGCCACTTGCAGCAGCCTGGCTCGGAGCAGCAGACCGGATTTGAGATCAAAGGGTGTTGTGGCTTCCTGCTCCAGCCAGGTGTCGATCAGCCCGTTGATCTCCCCCTGCCCATCGCGGGCAGCAAAGGAGGGAGCCGGGAGAAATTCGGTCTCCAGGGAGAAGGGCACCGGCGGGTGCAGCAGTTGCACCACCTCATCGCCAACCATCAGGAAGGAGGTGCGCAGGGTCGGATGGCGTTCAATCAGTTCCGTCAGCGCCCGCCGCAGTGCGGCCGTGTCCAGTTCACCGCTCAGCCGCCAGAGGAAAGGCAGGTGATAGGCGCAGAGCTCGGGTTCGAGCTGATGGAGGAACCACAGGCGTGTCTGTGCAAAGGAAGCCGGGAATGCCTGGCAGCCGGGCGGCCAGTGTCCAGCCAGAGGTTCGGCGGTGGGGATGGCGTGGCCAGCAGCGGGCGAGCCAGCGCCGCCCTGGTCGCTGACAACCAGCGGAAGCAGGCCGCTGATGGTGGGATGCTGGAACAGGGCGGCCACCGGCGGAGCGCTGCCGAAGGCCTGTTCCAGGCGTGACACCAACCGGGCGGCGGCCAGCGAATGGCCGCCCACCAGAAAGAAGTTGTCGCTGATGCCGAAGTCGCTGTGGCCGAGCACCTCAGCCCAGAGGACGTGCAGCTGACGCTCCAGCTCCGTGGAGGGCGGAACTCGTGGGGCAAGGTGGCTTTCAAGCTGGGCAAAACGTGCGACTGGCCGCACTGGTTCTCCCAGCCAGAGCCGCTCACGGGCGAAGGGGTAAGTGGGTAGAGAAACCACTCGGCCGTGTGGAGAGCCGCAGACTTTGCGCCAAACCACGGGCACCCCGCACTGGGCGAGACGAACAGCAGCCTCCACGAGGATGTCCCAGGCTGCGCCTGCGGCAGGCGAGGCCAGACCCTCGAGCTCGGCTGGGGATCCCACCTGAGCGCTGCCGACCTGGAGCAAGGTCCAGGCCTCCCCCTTGACAACGGTGGGCAAAGGGCATGGCGAATCCACGACAGCGGCGGGATCGGGAGTGCAGATCAGCTGTTGGAGGGCCGCTTCCAAGTCGCTCTTGCCGCCCGCCACCAAGGTTGCGACGGCGGCCGCGGCTCGCCCCGGGGGCTCCGCCAGACAAACGTTTGGCTCGATCCCCCAGGCCAGCCAGAGCTGGTGCAGCACGACCTCCCCTACCAGGTGGCTGATCGCTGGCGGTGGGTCGTCCTGCCAGTGGGACCTGATCAGCCGCTGCGCGACGTCGATGGCCTGAGCGACGGTGTGGTGATGCAGCGCGAGCTCGGCCAAGACATCCCGCGAAAAGGCGCAGCGGCCTGTGAACACAAAGCCAAGCCGTGGCCGCACGCCCTTGGGCGTGACCTGGTGGGGCCACACCCCTGGCTGGCTCGTGTGCGGCGAGTCGAGGGCCTGAGCCAGGCGATCCACCAGCTGCTGACGCGACGCGGCGGTAATCGCCAAGCGAGCGGGAAGCTGCGAGCGCGAGCGATTCACCGTCCAGCTGATGTCAGCCAAGCGAAGCTGGGGATGGCTGCGCACGAAGTCCAACAGGGTTGCGCAGCGTTCCTGCAAGGCGCTGGGGCTGGCGGCAGAAAGGATCAACACCTGATCCTGAGGGCTGCTGGCGGGAGGTTGGGCCTTCGGCCGAGATGCGGCCAGCAGGATGTGGGCATTGGCGCCGCCGAAGCCAAACGAACTGATCCCAGCCAGCGCAGGCTTTGCCGAGGGAGAAATGAGCTCAAGGGTGGTTGGAACCGCAAGGCCCAGCGCCTCAAGATCCAGGGACGGATCGCAAGATTGAAAGTGCAGAGTGGGCGGTAAATGTTGGTGATGCAGAGCCAGGGCGGTTTTGATCAATCCGGCCATGCCGGAGGCGGCTTCTGTGTGGCCGATATTGGGTTTGAGCGAACCAACTTTCAGGGGTTGTTCGCCGCGCCTTTGCTTGCCAACGGCTGCCGCCAAAGCCTTGAGTTCGATGACATCACCCACCCTTGCGCCGAGGGCATTGAGCTCCACGTAATGCAGATCGGCGATGTCTACGCCTGGCGCGCAATAGACATCTCGCAGCAGATCAATCTGGGATTGCAAGCATGGCAAGGCCAATCCGTTGCCCTGGCCGTTGTGTCTGATGCGGCAGTCCTGAATCTGCGCATAGATGCGATCACCATCGGCGAGGGCTTGTTCCACGGGCTTGAGCACCGCCACCCCAACGCCCTCACTACGCAGATAGCCATCCGCCGTGGCATCCAGGGATCGGCATTGCCCCCGGGCGGAAAGCCAGCCGCTGTTGACAAACCGCTGGGTCACGCGGGGGTCAAACATGAGGTTCACGCCTGCGGCAATGGCGAGCTGGCTGCGCTGGAGCCAGAGCTCCCGGCAAGCCAGATCCACCGCCACCAGGGCCGATGAACAGGCCGTGTTGACAGCGGCGCTGAACCCACTGAAGCCAAACGACTGGGAAATCCGATTGGCGGGGATGGAGGGATGAATGCCGAGGTAATCGGCAACACTGAGCTGATCTTCCGATGCGGCGGCGAGCTCTGCAAATTCGATGCCAGCCACACCGACGACAACCGCCGTGTTGCTGCCTCGCAGTGCCAAGGGATCAAGACCGGCATCCTCCAGGGCACTCCAGGTGAGTTGCAGCAGCAATCGCTGCTGCGGATCCATGCGGGCTGCGTCCTGTGGGCTGATCTTGAAGAAGCTGGCATCAAAGACATCAACATCGTCAACAAAACCACCCTTCTGGCCAGGAAGAAAGTGATCCGCCCGCCACGGTGGTGGGGATCCAATGGACTCCACGCCATCCACCAGGTTTTGCCAGAGCTCATGGGGGGAGGCTGCACCGGGGTAACGGCAGCCGAAACCAATGATGGCAATGGGTGACCTCTCCATCTCCGCTCAGCTGCTCCAATGGGCCACGATGGCCAAGGCGCCTTGCAGATACAACTCCCGGCACTGGCGACGCTGAATCTTGCCGCTGGAGGTGAGGGGAAGCGTAGCGGGCCGGATCAACACAATCTCGGCAAGCGACACACCATGCTCGCGTGCAACTGCTTCACGCATGGCCCGAAAGAGGGCGTCCTGGGGCAATGCCGCCAGCTGGGAGCGTTTGACTTCCTGAACGACAACAACCTTCTCCTGGGTGTCGAAGCCTGTGGCAAAGGCCGCGCCACGATGGGCGGCCAAGGCCTGGTGGGAGCGCTGAATCGTGGCCTCCAGATCCTGGGGATGGTGGTTTTGGCCATGAACGATGATCAGATCCTTGAGGCGACCGGCGATGTACAGCTGCCCATCGCGCAGAAGGCCCAGATCACCGGTTCGCAGGTAGGCGGTGGGTCCACCTGTGTTGGGCGTGGCCTGAAAGGTTTGTCGGCTCAAGGCCTCCTGCCGCCAGTAGCCCAGAGCCACGCTCGGTCCCGCTGTCCAGATCTCACCCTCCTGCCCAGGCTCACAAGGGGAAAGCGTTTCAGGATCGACGATCAGCAATTCACTTCCTAGCCAGGAATGGCCGCAGGCCACGAGCTGTCGGTTTGGTGTCTCCAGTGAGATCACTGTTGGCGGTTGGTCAAGTTGGCCGCCGCTGATCATCAACGTGGCCTCTGCCATTCCATAACAGGGATACAAGGCTGCAGCCTGAAAACCAAAAGGTTGAAACGTGCGGCTGAAGGTCGCCAGGGTGTTGGCACGAATGGGCTCTGCGCCGCAGTAGGCGCTGCGCCATCGGCTCAGATCAACACCCTCAAGGTCCTGCGGGGTGATCCGTTGGCTGCATTGCTCATAGGCGGAATTGGGCCCACCGCTATGGGTGGCGGCATACCGATCGATCAGTTGCAACCAGACGGCTGGGCGCTTGCCGAACGTTTCCGGTGCCAACAGCACACCATGGAATCCCGAATACAGGGGCTGGAGAATGCCGTCAATCAACCCCATATCATGATAGTGAGGTAGCCAGCAAACCGACACACTCGATTCATCCAGTTGAAACGCCGCCTGGATGCAGGCTGAGTTGTGGCTCAGGTTGCCATGGGTCACCATCACGCCTTTGGGCGCACCCGTAGATCCTGATGTGTACTGGAGGAAGGCCACGGCACCCGGCTTTTGGTCGCCATGGCCGGGCGAATCAGCTGTAGGTCCATCCGGCTCCGGTAGCTCGTCAGTGGCTAGGCAGGGCAGATGCGCCAAGTCCCAGTCTTGCAGAGATGGCCGGTAAGTGGCCAGCGTCAGCACCAGCGCCGGCTGAGCATCGCGCACGATGGCGGCAATCTTGGAGGCAGGACTGCGGCGGCGAGGCAGACTGACAGGTACGGCGATCACCTTGGCCGCGAGGCAAGCGAAGAATGCGCCAATGAATGGCAGCCCGGCGGGATAGAGAAGCAGGGCCCGCTCCCCCGGCTCCACCATCGCACGCACCCTCCTGGCAATCTGCAGGGAGCTCTCATGCAACTGTTGGTAGCTGATACAAACGCCCGGATCTGTGGCGGAGGTGACGAAGGTATAGGCGGTGCGCTGGCCTTCGGTGCGGGCTCTGGCGGCAAGAATGGAGTTCAGGGTCTGCATAACCAGGAGCGATCAGTGCTGCAGCAGAACAGGCAAAGAGGCGAGGCGTCGGGAGAGGCGTGTGGGCGAGTGCTCTAGCGAATTGCTGGCTAGTTCCAGACCCGAAAACCTATCTAGCAATGCTCTCAACACAATTTCCATCTCTAACTTGGCCAAGAAGGAGCCGATGCAATAGTGAACGCCGCCACCAAAGCCTAGATTGCGGTTGGTGCGTTGAAAGTCCAAGCGATCAGGTTCGGGGAAGGCCGCTGGATCGCGATTAGCAGCACCAAGATAGACTACAACATACTCGCCTTTTCGAATCCATTGATCAGCAAATAATACATCTTCTGCGGCCCGGCGAGTTACGTATTGAATCGGGCTATCAAATCGCATGAGCTCATTCACCGCGGCTGGGATCAGAGCTTGATTCTCTCGCAGTTGAGACATCGTGGAGGGATGGCGCAGCAAAGCCAGCAGGCCATTGGAGATCAGACCTTTGGAGGATTCTTGTGCTGTTGCGGCAAGCACAATCAGCGTGCTGATGATCTCCGCATCGGAGAGGCCTGAATGTGGCTGCTGCTGAAGCAGTTCGCTGAACAGACCCGGCTGGGGGTGGTGGCGAATAACCGCCATGAGCTGCTCTAGGTAAGCGCGAAACTTTGCCATGGTTTCACTTTGCTCCAGCAGCATCTCCAGCGGCGCCGGTTGATCAAAGATGGTGATGGTGTTTAAGCACCAGCTGGAAATCTGGCCAGCCTCATGGTCTGGCAAGCCCAGCAGACGAGTGGTGGTGGACGCAACGAGCGGATCAGCCAGATTGGCGATCAGATCAACCGGCTTGCCAGCAGCTATGCAGCCGAGCAGATCGGTGACAATCGACTCGACGTAGGGGCGCAGGCCTTCGATCGACTCTTGTGTGAAGCCAGGGCTGATCGCCCTTCTCAAACGGGAGTGATCGGGTGGATTCAGGAAAAAGAGCCAGCCATCTACTATCTGGGAGAGCCGAAAAAATGAAGCTTCGTTATATTTCTCCGCCTTGTCCACTAGGCGAGCAGGAAGATTGTCAACTAGAAAACGAGGATCTTTGAGAATCGCGTCAGCATAGGCGTAAGACGTAACAATCCAGGTTTGAAAAATCGATTTGTGGAGGGGCTCCAGAGCTCGCAAGTGCTCAAAGACGGGATAGGGATCTGCGTGAAACTGCGGTGCGTAGGGATTGAACATCTGCGTTTGCAAGAGCGGTATTAGTAAACAAGGCAGCCATCTACCACCGACTCGGAGGCTATGGTTGTTGGCACTGTGAGATCTGCGCTAGCTGCCCGGCCAGATCTGCGACGTGGGGGAATTCCCATATCATCGCGGGGTCAACGGTGATTCTCAGCTTGTCTTCCAGGTGGCCCGCAAGGCTGAGAGCGCCGGAGGAATCAAGGCCGAGGGCAAACACGGAGACATCGGGAGCGATGGCTGCTGGAGCAAGCTGGAGCATCTCAGCCAATTTTGAGATCACTAAGCCTTGAATGGGATCTTTGTTCTCCATGGAATCGGCTTCGATGGAAAAAGCAATGACTGATTGCCGGCAGTGTACCATCATGAGACTGTCGCCACGGACTCCGAAAGCTTTCTTTACAGACCTACTTGATGCAAATCGCTCCTGCTAAGGTTTCCTGACTCCCTCTTCTCCACCGTGCAGGCGCCTCTGTTCGCCGTTCAGTCTTGAGCCAGCAATCGCAACGCTTCGGCAAGCTGCGGATCATCCTCGCGTTTCGCCTGCAGGGACGGTGAAAGACCGCTTATGTCAGAGCCGAAGTGTGAGTCTTGGCGTTTATTGAAGGCATCCTGATAGGTATATCGAAACCAAGCTTTTTGGGCTATCCGATACCATTTTCTTGCGTCTGGCGATCCCGGAAAATGCTTCATGTCTTCTGCGAATGCCGCACCCTTATGCGCCTGTGCGACCACCTGAACTGGCTGTCATCACACCGCAGCGTGGGCGTCGCCAACTCGTGGTCCACAGCAAGCTCTGACCGCCGCCAATGCCCTGATACTCGATCTAGCGGAAAAGTTCCAGGCTGTTGAAGCTCGCGGAGATTCTCCTCCGGTGCGAATCGGTCGATGGTCAACGCCGTGCGTTCAGGCCGAACGTCGCGCTGCAAGTGCTCCAGGAACGGGGCGTTCTGGCGCCGTTGTCCTGGCCTGCTGGTCCGCTGTTTTGATACCAAATGCTGCGGCGAGTGGAGCTCACCGCAGTGGCGTCGCCACTGTGTGCGTTCGGCCGTGGGTTGCAGGGGCCCGCGTCCCAACGATCCTGGTGGCACGACTCATGGCAATCCAGGGCGCCATCGCGAGGCGGCGCCCTGGAGCCGATCGATCCTGCCTTGGCGCCGCGCCGCTGTCGAGCTCGCTGAACAGGCCGAGGTTGACGCCATCGTCTTGAGTTTGCGGGCCACAGGATGGGACGGAGAGCCTTGCCTCCCAATCGCTCCTTCGCTGCATCACCGGCTGAGGTCGCCCTCCGCTCAGACCGGCGCGGAGCTCCGCTGGCCCCGATTGCAGCACCATCCCCTGCCCCAGGCAGGATCAACACGGGGTTCGCCCGCCAGCACAGCCCATGCACGCCACCTCCGTTGCCGACCCAGCCTTCCCTGGCTCAGGCTCCAGGCCACCGCCTGGCGGAGATCGGGATCCGCTGGAGAGCCCCAGCCCCGCCCCCCACGGCGGCAACCGCATCGCCAGCGCCGCCCGGCTGGGCTGCCGGCCCGGCGACCTGGTCGATGCCAGCGCCTCCCTGGTGCCCTTTGGCCCGCCGGCCCAGCTGCGCTGGCGTCTGCTGCGGGAGGCGCTCCGCCTCGGCAGCGCCGTGCGCGACTACCCCGACCGCGACGCCGCTGCCTTGCGCCAGGCCATCGCCGCTTGGCACGGTCTCGACCCCGCGATGGTGCTGCCCGGCAATGGGGCCGCCGAACTGTTCACCTGGGCCGCCCGCGATGCCGCCGCCTGCGGCGTCAGCCTGCTGCCCCAGCCCGGCTTCGCCGACTACGGCCGCGCCCTGGCCTGCTGGCAGGCCCCCTGGTCGCCCCTAACCCTGCCGTTGGCTTGGGGGGGCGACTGGCCCCAGCCGTTTCCCTGGAGTGAAGCGACGCCGTCGGAGTCGCCGAACGCCACCCTGGCCCCCGCCGCCGCTGGCCCGGCCCGGGTGCTGTGGGTCACCAATCCCCACAACCCCACCGGCCAGCTCTGGAGCCGCGCTTCGTTGGCGGCGCTGCTGCCGCGCTTGGCGTTGGTGATCGTCGATGAGGCCTTCCTGCCGTTGGTGCCCGAAGGCGAGGCCCAATCGCTGCTGCCGCTGCTGGCCGAGCACCCCAACCTGGTGGTGATCCGCAGCCTCACCAAGCTTTGCGCCATCGCCGGCCTGCGGCTCGGCTATGCCCTCGGCCAACCCGAGCGGCTGCAGCGCTGGGCTCGCTGGCGCGATCCCTGGCCGATCAACGGCCTGGCCAGCGCCGCCGGCTTGGCCCTGCTGGCGCATCCCCGCCGCCTGGAGCGCTGGCAGCGGCGGGTGACCCGTTGGGTCGCCGCGGAAGGGGCTTGGCTGGCCAACCGCTTGGCCGAGCTGCCGGGCCTGGAGCCGCAGCCCAGCGCCACCAACTTTCTGCTGGTGCGGGGCTCGCGGGCCGGCCAGCCCGCTTCGCTCGAGCCGCTGCGGCTGGCGCTGGAGCGGCGCCACCGCATCCTGGTGCGCGACTGCCGCTCCTTCGCGGGTCTTGATGCCAGCTGGCTGCGCATCGGTCTGCAGGATCGCCGCGGCCATCTCCGGCTGCTGCGTGCCCTGACCCGCGAGCGCCAGGGGCTGGAACGGGGCTCCTGAGCACTTCGGCACCCAAGCGACCTCTCCTCAGGCCGACCAGTCCCAGGAGCGACCCGATAGCGGATCGCTGTCGTCCGGTGCGGCCCGTGCCGCTGAAAGCCTGACGCGGATTCAGGCCACAGGCCCCTGTTCAGGTCCTCCGGCTTCGCGTCAGGCCCCGGCTCGCCGCACCCTCAGACCAGCTCCATCAGCAGCCGGGCCAGGCGTTGATCCGCATCGCGCACCGCCAATGCCGCCATGCCTTGGCGCAGGCTCTCGAGCGGATCCAGCGATCCGGTCACGCCCCGCAGCCGCGGCCCCAGCAGCCGCCACAGGGCCAGCTCCAGCGCCGGGGCATCGGGCTCGTGCTGCCAGACGATCACGGCGGCGCCGAGGGAGGCGGCGGCATTGGCGTTGGCGTCCTGATGGCGATCGGCCGCCGCCGGGTAGGGCACCAGGATCGCCGGCGTGCCGCACACCGCCAGCTCGCTGAGGCTGCCGGCGCCGGCCCGGCTGATCGCCAGGTCGGCGTGCTGGAGCAGGCCGGGGAGCTCCTCGCTGAACGCCCGCTCCACCACCCCCTCCAGCCGCTGTTGGCCCGCCTCGGGGTCGTGGCTGCCGGTGAGATGCACCACCCGGCAGCCCGCCGCCGCCAGCCGCGGCAGCAGCGGTCGCACCATGCGGTTGAGGCCCACGGCCCCCTGGCTGCCGCCCATCACCAGCAGCAGCGGCCCGGGGCCCCGGGGCACCCAGTCCGGCAGTGGGGCCGGTTCGAGAAAGC
>CAYOCW010000051.1:0-12714 GCA_964402615.1 uncultured Cyanobium sp.
ACGGGGTGCCAGCGCCGCGGTGGGAGGCCTGCTGGCCCTGGGCCTGTCGCGGGAGATCGCGCCGCTGCTGATGGCGACCCTGATGACCGGCAAGGTGGCCACCGCCTACGCCGCCCAGCTCGGCACGATGAAGGTGACCGAACAGATCGACGCGATCACGATGCTGCGCACCGATCCCGTGGAGTACCTGGTGGCGCCGCGGGTGGTGGCGATGGTGGTGATGGCGCCGGTGCAATGCCTGCTGTTCTTTAGCCTGGCTCTCTGGTCCGGCCAGATCAGCAGCACGCTGCTCTACAACATCCCGCCCGAGGTGTTCTGGAACTCGGTGCGCACCTGGATGAAGCCCGAAGACCTGCCGTCGATGTTGGTCAAGGCGGTGGTGTTCGGTCTGCAGATCGCTGTGATCGCCTGCGGCTGGGGCCTCACCACCCGCGGTGGCCCCAAGGAGGTGGGCTCCAGCACCACCGGCGCTGTGGTGATGATCCTGGTGACGGTGGCGTTGATGGATGTGGTGCTGACCCAGGCGCTGTTCGGCGGCTAGTCGGCCTGGTGGTCGACCGCGCTTGGCCCAGACCCTCACGCCCGTGCGTCCGCTCTGGCGACAATGGGGGGATGCAGACCCCCTCCCCAGGCCCGGCGCCCGCTGTGCCGCCCGCCACCCCCGCCGCCGCGGCACAGCCGGAGCCGCCCGCTGCCAACACGCCTGAGGCCGCCGCCATGGCTCGGGGCGTCGCCACGGATCCGCTGGCCGCGACCGTGACCCTGGAGCCGCGCTACTGGGTGCCGCTCGGCGTCAGCCTGCTGGGACCGCTACTGCTGCCGCTGGTGCCGTTCTGGTCCCCGGCCCGCTGGCTGGCCTTGCTGCTGGTGGTCTTCGGTGGGTTTTTGTTGCTGCAATCGGCCCTGCTGCGGCTGGTGTTCGAGCCGGAGGCGTTGGTGGTGCTGCGCCAGCAGCAGGAGATTCGCCGCTTCCCCTACCGCGACTGGAGCGGCTGGCGCCTGTTCTGGCCGGCTGTGCCGATCCTCTTCTACTTCCGCGAGGTGCGCAGTTTTCACCTGCTGCCGATGCTGTTTGACGCCACCGCCCTGCGCCAGCAGCTGGAGCGGCGGGTGCCGCCGCTGGCCTGAAGCGCCTTGAAGCGCTTCACCCCGCCCCTGGCCGCGGGCTGGCAGCCTGGGGTCCTGCCGTGTCGCCGCGATGCCTGTTGATCCAGCCAGTCTCGTGGCCGGCGATCCCGGCGCTTCCGCCCGTGGCGGCGAGGCCACGCCGCTGCCAGGAGACCCGCAGGCCACGGCCATCCCGTCGCCGGACCGGGGCGGTGCTGATCTGTCGCCAACCCCTTCGGGCGCCGCCGCCCCGGCCGAGCTGCTCGATCTCGCCTTGGTCGAGCTGCGCCAGCGGCGCCAGGCCTTGCTCGACGAGATCAGCGCGCTGGAGCAGCGGCGGGAGCGGCTGGAGCGGGAGTTGGGGGCCAGCTTCGCCGGCCAATCCGATGCGATCGCTCGGCGGGTCAAGGGCTTTCAGGACTATCTGGTGGGTGCCTTGCAGGATCTGGCCGCAGCGGCGGAACGCCTGGAGCTGGTGGTGCCGACGCTGCAATTGCAGCCCTCGCCGCTCGATCGCCCAGCGGAGCCGGAGCTGCCGCCTCCGCCGGTCGCTGGCCTGTTCAGCCAGGACGAGGCGCTGATCCGCGAGCGGCTGCGACGCTTCCAGGGCCAGCCCGACTTCCACGCCGATCCCTGGAAGCTGCGACGCAGCCTCGATGTCGCCGGCGCCGCGCTGCTGGAGGATTGGTTCCTCAACCAGGGCGGCCGGGGCGCCCAGCCCAGCCGCGGCAGCCGCAGCCGCAATGCCGTGGTGACGGCGGCGGCGGTGGCGATCCTCGGCGATCTCTACGGCGAGCGCTTCCAGACGTTGGTGTTGGCGGGCCAGCCCGAACGGCTCGGCGAATGGCGTCGTTGCCTGCAGGATGGCCTGGGGCTCAGCCGCGAAGACTTTGGCCCCAACAGCGGCATCGTGTTGTTTGAACGCCCCGAGGCGCTGCTGGAGCGGGCCGACCGGCTGGAGGATCGCGGCGAGCTGCCCTTCATCGTCATCGACGCGCTCGAGCGGGCCGTTGAGATCCCGGTGCTGCAATTCCCGCTCTGGATCGCCTTCGCTGCCTCAGCCGAGGAAATCAGCCTGGAAGACGATCTCGCCTGATCCCCCACCGCCGTTGCCTCCCCATGGACCCCTTGCTGGCCTTCACCCCCAACCTGCTGGTGTTGTTCGCCGCCTACCTGCTGGGCTCGATCCCGAGCGGTTGGCTAGCGGGCCGCTGGCTGGCCGGCATCGATCTGCGCCAGCAGGGGTCTGGCTCCACCGGCGCCACCAATGTGCTGCGGGTCGTGGGCAAGGGGCCGGCGCTGCTGGTGTTTGTGGTGGATGTGCTCAAGGGCACGGCGGCGGTGCTGCTGGCCAAGGCGGTGCTGCAACCCCTCGGCTCCTTCACCACCGTCAGCGATGGCTGGGTGGTGGCGGCCGGGCTGGCGGCGCTGGCGGGCCACAGCTGGCCCGTGTGGCTGGGCTGGCGCGGCGGCAAGGCGGTGGCGACCGGGTTGGGGATGCTGCTGGGCCTCGCCTGGCCCGTGGGCTTGGCCTGTTTCGGGGTGTTCCTGGCCCTGCTGACCCTCAGCCGCATCGTCTCGCTCTCCAGCATCGGCGCCGCCCTGGCGCTGCCGCTGCTGATGCTGGGTTGGTTCGGCGCCGGCGGCATCCGGCCCGCATACCTCATCCTGGCGTTGCTCACCACCGTGCTGGTGGTGTGGCGGCACCGCAGCAACGTGCAACGGCTGCTGGCGGGTGAGGAGCCACGGCTGGGCAGCGGCAAGGAGTCGGCGGCGCGCTGAGCGGCCCTGAATCGCGCCGCTGATGGCGCTGCTCCCGCTCCGCTCAGCCGAGCTGGCGGCTGCGCTCCGCCGCTGCCAGCACCGCCTCCAGCAGGGCGGAGCGCAGGCCGGCCCGCTCCAGCTGGCGCAGGCCGGCGATGGTGGTGCCCGCCGGGCTGCTGACCATGTCTTTGAGGGTGGCGGGATGCAGCTGGCGCTCCCCCAGCAGAGCGGCTGTGCCCGCCAGGGTGCGATGCGTCAGCTCCAGGGCCAGAGCCCGTGGCAGTCCGGCGGCGACGGCCCCATCGGCCAGGGCTTCGGCGACCAGCGCCACAAAGGCCGGACCGGAGGAGGTGAGCGCCAGGAAGGCATCGAGCTGGCTCTCCGGCAGCTCATGTACGGCGCCCACCAGACCAAACAGCTGCCGCACCTGCTGCTGCCGCTCCGGGTCGATCGCGTCGCCCCAGGCCAGGCCGGTGAGGCCCTGACGCACCAGGCAGGGGGTGTTGGGCACCGCTCGCACGCACTGCCAACCCGGGAACAAGCGCTGCAGCCGCTCCAGGCGGACGCCGGCCAGCACGGAGATCAGCAGCTGGGGCGGGCTGTCGTTGGCGGCAGGGCGTGGATCGGCAGCGGCGGCTGCGCTGGCGTCAGGGGGAGGTGGGCGGCGCAGCGCGACCGCCTCGGCCGCCACCGCTTCCAGCTGCTGCGGCTTGACCGCCAGCAGCACCTGCGGCGCCGCCCAGGCCTCGCGGGGATCGGTGGAGACGTGTAGGCCATGCTCGGCGGCCAAGCGCTCCGCCGAAGCCGCCGTGGCCACGACGGCCCTCACGGAGGCGGGCTCAATCAGGCCGCTGTCCAGTAAGGGGAACAGCAGGGCTTGGGCCATGCGACCCAACCCCACAACGCCGAAGCGATCGCTCAAGGATCTGGATCAGCCGAGGGCGTCGGAGCGGGCCCAGGCCGGCGGCGGGGCCGCCTCGCTGGGATCGGGGCTGGCGGGGCGGCTGCTCATCACGGTGGGGGAGGCGGCCTCCTCGCTGCCGGAGCTGGTGACGGTGACGCAGCTGGGGGCGAACAGGAAGATGCTCTCGCCCACCCGCTCTTGATGACCGTCGATCGCGAAGGTGCCGCCGGCCACGAAGTCGACGGCGCGCTGCGCTTGATCCGGCTCCATCATCGTCAGGTTGAGGATCACCGTTTTCCGCTCCCGCAGCGCGTGGATGGCGCGGGGCATTTCATCGAAGCTGCGGGGTTCGAGCAGGCAGACCTCGGCGACGGGGGTGGTGATCCCCGGCAGGCCGATCACATTGCTGCCCACAAACGGGTCGTCGCTGCTGCCGAAGTCGCTGCTCAGGGTCAGCGGTGGGGTGCTCAAGCTGGTGACATTCGAGCCCAGGTTGTGGCTGCTGCTACTGCTGCTGCTGCTGCGGCTGGCCGTGGAGGTGCGCTCGGTCTCGCTGGCGTCGTAATCGAGCTCATCGTCGTAGTCGCCCTCGAGATAGTCGTCGCCTGCAACGACGGAACGCAAACGGGAGAACAACCCCACGGACCAAGCCTCAAAATGACGCGCCGTACCTGAATAGCGTCTCAAGGGGGAGGGCGCAAGCTCTCTGGGGCCGGACCGGAGACCGGGGGCTGGCGACCCGGGCTGCCGCGGGGGGCGGCGGCGAGCCGACGGGCACCGGGCGCGATCCGGCCGGCGGGGGCGCTGCCGTCAGTCCTCGGGGTAGAGCAGCGCCGAGAGCTCCTCGGGATCCACGTCGTACACCCGCGCCAGGGTGGTTTCGATGGCGCTGGTCACCACATCGGGCAGAAAGCGCATGGCATTGAAGCCATCTTCCGCGATCTCCTCGGTGAGCAGCTTGTCGCCATCGAGCTTCTCGTCGTTGAGAACGGCCAGGGTCCAGGTCAGGTACGCCTCGACGAGGTCCGAAAACTCGATGTTCGGGTCGTTGAGATCGAGGGCCATCGGGGCCGACTCCACTGCGTTGCCTCCGCAGTTTGCCCGCCCCGACGCTGCCTGACCCGTCGGCGGTGAGGATGGCCCCATGAATGCTCCGCCGTCGCCCCCGGCCGTTCCCGCCAGCGCCCTGCAGGCTCGGCTGTTCGCCTTCGCCATCGACGAGCTGGTGCGGCAGAACCGCGCCAGCTTTCAGCCGCTGTGGAGCGCTGAAAGCTGGGCCAAGCTGTTGATCTGGCTGGCCCTCAACTGCGGCTGCTCCGGCGAGCGCGAGGACCTGGAGCGCTTTGCCGCCGCCCTGGGGCCGCTGCACACCACCCGGCTGCGGCAGCTGTTCTTCAGCCGCGACCTGGAGGAGCTGGGCCTGCGCCTGCTGGCCGACCCGGCCGAGGCCGAGGCCCTCGCCCTGGCCGAAGATCCTCAAACACCGCTCGACCGCGAGCGCTTGCGCCAGGCGCTGGAGCGGCAGGGGCTGCTGCCGCTGCTGGCCGATCCGGAGCAGTGGCGGCCGGCCGACGACGGTGTGCTGCGCCTGCCCTGGCGCCTGCGCCGACAGGCCTCCCCCCAGCACCTGAACCCGCCTCCATGCAGCTGATCGCCACCTACCGCAACGCCGGCTACCAGGCCCTGGCGGACGCGATCCTGGCCTTCTTCGATCGCCGCGTTGACCTGCAGCGCCGCGGTGTGGCGTTCCTGAGCGGCGACGAAGCGCCCGGCGCGGCGGCAGCAGGCCGTCGGCCCGCCAAGGTGTCGACCGACATCAGTCTGGTGGCCTTCGATCGGGCCGACCCCGAGGCTTTTGGCCTGGCTGAGGTGATCCTGCGGGGGGTGCAGGCGGGTCTGGAGCGCTATCTGCAGGAGCGGCCGCTGCTGCGCGCCTGCTGTCCGGAGCAGAGCCTGTTCGTGCTGCCGATTTTCAACCTGCAGCGCTATGCCCCAGGCGAGGGTTTTTACGATTGGCATGCCGACTGGACCACCAGCGACGAGGCCACCGAACCGATCCGGCGGGTGCTGGCCTGGATCCTGTACTGCAACGATGTACCTGACGGTGGCACCGAATTCCACTGGCAGAACCACCATCTGGAGGCTGAACGGGGCACGCTGGCCCTGTTCCCGGCCGGGCTATCGCACATCCATCGCGGTCGCATCAGCGAACAGCACAGCAAAACGATCGCCACCGGCTGGATCAATGCCGGCCAACGCCAGGATTGGCAGGAGCGGTTGCGACAGGGGGGCTGAGTCCGCGACCAGCATCCTGGGGTGGGACGGTGCAAGAAGTTGTAGCCCCAGAAAATCTCCATTGAGCGGTAGGACTCCACAGTGAACGGAATCGGTGATTCCCGGCAGAACCGCTTCATAGCCGGGTGAGCGGAAGCGCTCAGCAAGCTGCGGTTGAGCGCCTGGAGGCGCAGGGAGCGAAACAACTGACGACCTCCGAATCGCATCAGCCGCATCAGGGGCTGTTCCTACCAAGGATCCAGCTCATGGGTGCCGCCAGCCGCGAGCACAAGCCCGCGCACCGCTTGACGCCGAGCCCACTCCAGGGCGATCGGGACCCCGGAGCTGTGAGCCACCAGGAGTGGTCTGGTGATGCCGCGGTGTTCAAGCAGCCGCCCCAGGTCACGGCAGTGACGGCCGATCGAGGAGCGCGAATAGCGGCTCGACTGGCCATGACCAGCCAGGTCGTCAGCCAGGCATTCCCAGCCGCGAGACGGGCCGTACTCGATCTGGGGGCGCCAGTTGAAGCGGTTTCCGAGGGCCCCGTGCAGGAAGGCCAGGGGCGGATTGTTGCCGGGTCGATGTGCCACTTGCAACGTCACGCCACGGCGAAGTTCCTGGCTTTCCCCCTGCAGGGGATCGATCGCCGGTGGCGCATCGGAGTGGTTCATGGCCCCTCGAAGCGATGCTCAGTCTCGATCTCGGCCATGCTCTGGGCTCGCCATGATGGTGCGATGCCTTGATGCGCTGATGTGGTGCTGGCCGCTGGCCGAGGGTTCGCTGGCGATCCGGTTCCGCCTCCCGAGCGCCGCTAGCCGGGCCACGCTCCTGAGCACGATCCCGCCCGTGGCCCGGCAGGCCGGCGCCGCCTGCGGCACTCTGCTGCTCAGCGGCCTGGGCAGCCTCTCAGCGCTCTGCTGGGGCAGCCCCGCCACGCTCGCCAAGCCGGCCTTCAGCCCCACCACCCGGTTGCGGATCGAGCTGAATGGCGCCTTGGGGGGTCTGGGCTATGGCGGCAGCGCCGTGGATGTGGAGGCCAACCAGGCCCTGGGGCTGCCGTTGCTCAATGCCGTGAGCCTCAACCACGACACGCGGCTGACGCTCGATACCAGCTTCAGCGGCCAGGACCTGTTGCGCGTGCGGCTGCGCGCCGGCAACTTCGGCGGCTCCGGCTTCTTCTCCAATCCGCCCACGCCGCTGACGCGGCTCGATTTCGCCTTTGAAGAGCCGGCCTGCACCGCCACGGCCCGGTTCTGCGGCCGCGACGTGATCACGGTCAACCGGGCCTTTCTGCAGCTGCCGCTCGGCGCTGATCTGCGCCTCAGCCTCGGGCCGCGGCTGATGCAGGTGGATCTGCTGCCGGTATGGCCCAGCGCTTACACCGCCTCGCCGATCCTGGAGCTGTTCCAGCGGGCCGGCGCCGTCGGGGCCTACAGCCGCCGCGTCGGCGCCGGTTTCGGCCTGGCCTGGCAACCGCAGGGGAACCTGCGGGGGCTGTCGCTCGCCTACGCCGCCGTGGCGCCGCAGGCTGACAACGGATCACCGCAGCAGGGGGGCCTGTTCACGGGCGTCGGCGGCCAGACCAACACGCTGCAACTGGCCTATAGCCGCTCCAGCTGGACTCTCGCCGCCACCTACACCAGCACCGCTCGGGGGGCGCTGCTGCGCGGTACCCCTCTGGCCAGCCAGCTGGCGGCCCAAGCCGACGCTGGAGCGCTGCAGTCGTGGGGGTTGGCGGGCTCCTGGCAGCCGGCGCGGGGCGGCTGGATCCCCGCGATCAGCATCGGCTGGGGTCAGGACCACGCCGCCTTCGCGCGCCTGCCGGTGCCGGGTCTCAGCGGCGTCACCACCAGCTCCTGGTCGGTTGGGCTGCAGTGGAGCAATGTGTTCGGCGCCGGCAACAACGTGATGCTGGCGTTGGGGGCGCCCGCCCAGGTCACGGCGCTGCGCGGGCTGGAGGCGCCGGGCTTGGATGACGGCGCTTTCGCCTTCGAGCTGGCCGCCCGGATCCGCGTCAGCGACAGTCTCAGCCTCACGCCCGCCCTGTTCTGGCTGCCGCGGCCGCGCGGGGCGATGACCGGCACCACCAGCCTCAGCGAGGCCCTGCTGGCCGCGCCGGAGACCGCGGTGCCGAGCTTGAGCGTTTGGGGGGTGGTGCTGCGCAGCACGGTGCGCTTCTGATCCGCTCCGGACCACCTCAAGCCCCGACGGCAGGGCAGGGCGTTGGGGCCGCGGCGACGGGTGTGGCACCGCCAACAGCTGTGACACCGGACGCTTCCGGAGCTTGCCGGCTTCTGTCGCAGGGTTGACTTAACCTGCCGCCTCTGGCTGGGCCCCGAGATCAACACGATGGACGTGGTGAATGGCCAAATCCAGGTGCAGTCGTTCCTGACGGTGACCCTGGGCATCCTGGTGCTGTTCTTGGGAAAGGCGCTCAACAGCCGCTTTCGCCTGCTGCAGGAATACACGATCCCCGAGCCGGTGAGTGGCGGGTTGTGCGTGGCCCTGTTGATCACCCTGCTGCATGCCCTATTCGGGTTGGAGATCAGCTTCGGTCTGCGCGCCCGCGATCTGCTGCTGGTGTACTTCTTCACCACGGTGGGCATGAATGCCAGCTTCACCGACCTGCGCCGCGGCGGCCGGGCCTTGACGGTGCTGCTGGCGCTCACGATTGTGTTGATGCTGGCCCAGAACCTGGTGGGGGTGACCTTGGCCCACTGGACGGGCCTGCCACCCGCCACCGGTCTGCTGGTCGGCACGGTGGCGTTGATCGGCGGCCACGGCACCGCCATCGCCTGGGCGCCGAAGTTCGTGAGCGAGCAGGGGGTGGCCAATGCCTTGGAGATCGGCATCGCCGCCGCCACCTTCGGGCTGATCATCGCCAGCGCCAGCGGTGGACCGATCGCGCGCTATCTGATCCGCCGCCACCGGCTGGTGTCGCCGGCTGCCCCGGCAGTTGCGGCTGCCCCGGCAGTTGCCGGCGCTACCGCGAGCAGGGCGGGTCCGGAGGTCGCGGCGCCGCCGCCGGAGCCTGCGGCCGCAGCGGCGCCGATCCGCCCTGCTGACTTCCTGGCAACGGTGCTGGCCATCAACATCTGCATCATCCTCGGCTCGCTCCTGCAGGGGGTGATCCGGGATCTGGGCTTGTTTTTGCCGTTGTTCGTGCCCTGCCTGATCGTGGGCATCCTGCTCAGCAACCTGCTACCGCGCCGAGCGTTGGGTGTCACGATCCGCTGGCCTTCGCGCACGCCAGCCCTGGAGTTGATCGCTGAGATCTCCCTGGGGGCGTTCCTGGCGATGTCGCTGATGACGATTCAGTTCTGGACGTTGGTGGACCTGGCCGGCCCGATCCTGTTGATCCTGGTCGCCCAGTTCCTGCTGGCGTTGCTGATCAACCTGTTGTTGGTGTTCCCGCTGCTGGGCGGCAGCTACGACGCCGCCGTGATCGCCGCCGGTTTCAGCGGTTTCACCCTCGGCTCCACCCCTACCGCCATGGCGAACATGACCGCCGTGACCCAGCGCTTCGGTCCCTCGCCGCGCGCTTTCATCGTGCTGCCGTTGGTGTCGGCCTTCTTCATCGACCTGCTGAATGCAGTGTTGATCCCGTTCTTTCTGCACCACCTCTGAGTCTGGAGCGGCTGGCCTGCAGCGGCCTCAACCCTCCGGTGCCCGCTCCCAGGGCAGCCGGGGCAGGTGGTAGAGGGCCTCGCGCTGGACTTGACACCACAGATCGATGCTGGTGGACAGGATGGGATCGTCAGCCTCGAACTTGAGCTGGTGGGTGATGCTGAGGCTGTCCGCCCGGATGATCGTCAGCTCAAACGGTGGCCCAACGCTGAGATTGGAGCGGTGGGTGAGCACCTCGGAGATCAGGCAGAGCCGGGCGGCATCCTCGAGTGAGAGGTTGGTGTGGCCGATGTTGTCCAAGGGAGGCTTGCCGTATTTGCTCTCTCCGATCTGCAGATACGGAGTATCCGGTGTGGCCATGATCGCGTTGCCCTCGGGGTAAACCAGATAGAGCCCGTGGGGTTCACTGCCGATCTGGCCCGCCAGGATGAAGGAGGCGGAGCCGCTGACGCCGCCGGCGCGTAGCCCCTCGGCGTTTTCGCGTTGTACCGCCAGGCTGACGCGGCCCACATAGGCGGCGGCTTCAAACAGGTAGTCGCAGTGGCGCAGATCGCGATGGGGGCTCAGCTCCTGGTCGCCGGAGCGGTCGAGATCGCGACGGATCCAGCTCACCACCGCCTGGGTGGTGGCCAGGCTGCCCGCCGCCAGCAGCACGAACAGCCGGTCGGCCGCCGGCTGGAACACATGCATCTTGCTGTAGGTGGAGATGTAGTCGATGCCGGCGTTGGTGCGGGAATCGGAGGCGAGCACGAGGCCCTTCTGCAGCCAGTAGCCGATGCAGTAGGTCATCCTTGCGCGGCACGGGGCCCAGGGCGCGCTCGACGCTAACGCGGCCCCGGCGGGCGGCCTCGGGGCGAACGGCGGTAGGCGGGATCGGGATTGTTCTGGCTCAGCTGCCGCACCGATTCCAAGGCCATGCCGGCCCCCATGCCGATGCAGCCGAGCAGCACCGAACTCCAGAACAGGCTGCGGGAGCTCAAGCGCACCGGCGTGTTGGCCACGATCGCCTGCAGAAAAAAGGCCAGGAGCAGGCCGATCGCGCCCGTCACCAGCCCGGCGACCAGCACGCGGCTT
Organism: uncultured Cyanobium sp.; assembly: GCA_964402615.1. Classification (GTDB taxonomy): domain Bacteria; phylum Cyanobacteriota; class Cyanobacteriia; order PCC-6307; family Cyanobiaceae; genus Cyanobium. Next base: position 10,751 of record CAYOCW010000051.1, read on the forward strand.
CCGCTCAGCGGGCTGGCTGGCGAACCGTCCGCGGCAGCGGGGCGGACCCTGCGGCCTGGATCAGCGGGGCCGGTGGGCTGCTGGTTCATGGTTCCGGCGTGTCGGCGGGGGGCAGGGCAAGGGGCAGAGCAGCGGGCTGGCTGACGGGCTTGACGCCGGTGAGCTGCTTCATGACCACGTAGAACACCGGCACCACAAACAGCGACAGCACGGTGGCCACGGTGAGGCCGCCGAACACCACGGTGCCGAGGGAGGCCTGGCCGCGGGCGCCGGCGCCGCTGGCCAGCACCAACGGCAGGAAGCCGAACAGCGAGGAGATCGCGGTCATCAGGATCGGCCGAAAGCGGGAGCGGGCCGATTCCGCCGCCGCCGCCAGGGCCGTGGCCCCTTCCGCCATGCGCTGGTTGGCCATGTCCACGATCAGGATTCCGTTTTTGGCCGCCAGGCCGATCAGCATCACCAAGCCCACCTGGGCAAAGATGTTGAGCACTTCGCCGCGGGCCGCCAGGAACAGCAGGGCGCCGAGCATGGCGGTCGGGACCGTCATCAAAATGATCAGGGGGTCGGTATAGCTCTCGTACTGGGCGGCGAGCACCAGATAAGCGGTGAGGATGCCGAGCGAGAACACCACGATCGCCAGGGCGCCGGCGCGGATTTCCTCGCGCGAGATGCCGGTCCAATCGATGCCGATGCCATTGACCGGCAGTTCGTCAAACAGGCGGCGGATGTCGGCGATGGCCTGGCCAGAGCTGCGGCCGGGGGCGGCGCCACCCTCCACCATGATCGCCCGAAACAGGTTGAAGCGGGGGATCACCGAGGGACCGCTGACCGGTTCGATGCGCACGAACTCCGACAGCGGCACAGGTTGGCCGGAGGCGTTGCGAGTGTAGAGGTTTTGCAGCTGTTCGGGATTGGCGCGGAAGGCATCATCGGCCTGGACAAACACGCGTCGGACGCGGCCACCTTCAAAGGTATCGTTCACATAAAAGGAGCCGATATTGAAGCTGAACGACTGCATGGCGGTTTGGAAGTCGACCCCGAGCGAGCCCATGCGGTCGCGGTCCACCAGGATCTGCAGCTGGGGTGCTTCGGGCGAAAATTGGGTGAAGACGCGATCGAACAGGCCGCTGCGGTTGGCGCTGCCGATCAGCCACTGGGCCATCTCAAAGAACTGGTTGTCGGCCAAGGCGCCACCGCTGCGGTTGAGCAGCTGCAGCTCGAAGCCGCTGCCGGTGCCGTAGCCCGGAATCGCCGGCGGTTCCACCACGATCACCCGCGCCTCCTGGATGGCAGCCAGGCGACGGTTGAGGCGGGTGGTGATGGCATTCACCGTCTGTTCGCTGGCGGGGCGATCGCTCCAGTTTTTGGTCCCGAAGAAAAACAAGCCGCGGTTGGGAGCATTTCCAGCGAGGCTGGCACCGCTGAAGATGGCTGCTCCGTCAATATCCTTTTCCTCGCGCAGAATCGCTGCCACGCGCTGGTTGATGCGGCGCATGTTCTCCAGAGAACTGCCATCGGGAGCCTGGATGATGCCGATGGCATAGCCCTGGTCTTCCACCGGCACGAAGCCGGTGGCGATGGTGTTGAAGGCCACGGCGGTGAGGGCGATGCCAGCCAGCAGGGCAGCCATGATCAGGCGGCGGTGGGAGAGTACCCAGGCGAGGCCGCGGTGGTAGCCGCCTTCCACCTTGGCGTAGCCGGCATTGAAGCCGCGGAACAGCCAAGGGGTGGCCCAGCCCAACAGGCCGCCAACGGCGGTGAAGGCCAGCACCGTCAGCGGGCTGGCGACATCGGCTAGCACCACCCCAGCCACGGCGCCGCCGATGCAGAAGGGCAAGCGCAGCGGCCGACGGGTGAGCAGCTGCAGCGCGAAACCCAGCACCAGGCCGACGCTGAGGGCCGCCAGCGCCCCGAGGGCGCCGCTGCCGACCGTGAGCAGACCATAGACAAAGGCGACGAAGCCG
>CAYOCW010000052.1:0-12485 GCA_964402615.1 uncultured Cyanobium sp.
AGCTGCTGGAGGTCTCGGCCATGCGCCGCGGCCTGGCCTCGGGCCTGGTGGAGCAGCGGCGACCACCGCGGCAGCCGCTCGATGTGCTGCTGCAGCACCTCACCAGCCTGGCCTGCGGGCCCGGCTTTGAGCCCGAGCGGGAGTTGGCGGTGGTGCGCAGCTGCTGGAGCTACCGCCAGCTCGATGACGCCAGCTGGGCTTGGTGTCTGCGCTTCCTCGAACAGGGCGGCGACTGCCTGGGGGCCTATGACCGCTTCCGCAAGCTGGAGCGGCAGTCGCTGCCAACCGGCGAGGACCAGGACCGCTTCCGCTATCGGGTGTTTGACACCACGATCGCCCGCCTGCACCGGCTCAACATCGGCACCATCACCGCCAATCGGTCCGTCACGGTGCGTTTCGTGCGCGGTGCCGTGCTCGGCCACGTGGAGGAGGCCTTCATCTCGCGCCTCAAGCCCGGCGACGTGTTCTTCTTCGCGGGTCGCCAGCTGGCCTTCGTGCGGCTGCGTGACATGACCGCCCTGGTGCAGGCCAGCAACCGCCGCAGCACGACGGTGCCGGCCTGGACCGGCGGCCAGCTGGCCATCTCCGACCTGATCAGCCGCCAACTGCGCGAGGAGCTGGATCGCTGTGCCCGGGCCATGGCCAGCGGCGCCGCGATCGACGCAGCGGTGGCAGCAGCTGAGGCCGCGGCGCCCCAGGGCCCAGCCAAGGCAGCGACGGACCTCGACACGCCGGAACTGCGGGCCTTGGTGCCCCTGTTGGCCCGCCAGGCCGCTCTCTCGCGCCTTCCCCGCCGCGATGAGTTCCTGGTGGAGGTGTGTCGCAGCCGCGAGGGCAGCCATCTGTACGCCTATCCCTTCGAAGGCCGGTTCGTGCACGAGGGACTGGGCTTTCTTTGGGCCTCCCGGCTGGCCCGGCTTCAAAGTGCCACGATCACCGTTTCGGTGAACGACTACGGCTTCGAGCTGCTGGCCAGCCGCGGCTATCCGTTTGAGCAACTGGTGCGGGAGCATCAGCACGCCTTGCTCGAGGCCTCCCACCTGGAGCGCGACCTGGAGGAGGCACTCAATCTTTCGGAGCTGTGCCGCCGCCGCTTCCGCGCCATCGCCCAGATCAGCGGCCTGATCCTGCAGGGCTATCCCGGCCAGGGGCGCAGCGGCGGCCAACTGCAGATCAGCGCCAGCCTGCTGTTCGATGTGTTCCAACGCCACGAACCGGCCAACCTGCTGCTGGCCCAAGCCCGGCGCGAGGTGCTGGAAGACCAGCTGGAGCTGGCACGGCTGGCGGAGGCCCTGGAGCGTCTGCAAGCGAGCACATGGGTGCTGGAGCCCACGCGGCGACCGGGACCCCTGGCCTTCCCGCTGTTGGCCGAGCGGCTCAACACGCGCCTCAGCAATGAATCACTGCTGGAGCGGCTGGAGAAGCTGCGGGCCGAGGCGGCGCGGGCCGAGGCCAGCTGACGCGTGCGGTGAACCCTCAGGAGGCCTTCTCCAAACGGCGCACGATCAGCCACATCAGCGCCAGGGAGCCCACCAGTGCGATCAACAGGGCAGCGGTCATCGTCAGGTTCAGAAGCCTCCACGATTATGGGCAGTTGTCGCCCGCGCGTTGCTGCCGCCGGTCCACCACCACCGTGCACGACAGCGCAAGCTCCGCCGGCGGGCTGTCGTGCTCGCGCCTCCGCTCGCGCTCAACACGCCGGCGTGGCCGCAACCACTGGCCACCAGCCTCGCGTCCCTGGTCCTGCCCTTGGCCCTGCTCGCCCCCCGCGCCGCTGCCGCCTTCGACACCATCGGCCGCTGCCAGGCCTGGCAGGGCAGCCACGGCATCGAGCGCATCCTGCTGGGCAATGCGATCGGTGCGGCCCACTACCTCACCAAACGCCAGAAGCTGCTGCAGAGCCCTGCTGAGGCGCCGCTGCCGCTCTATCGCGACAGCGACCTGCAAAGGGTTTGCGGCGGGCGCTGAGCGCTCAGGCCGCCAGCAACCAGCGGCCGGCGACCGCCAGCAGCGCCGCGGCGCCGGCCTGCAGCAGCCAGCCCCGCCAGCTGAGGGGCAGCTGCCGCAGAGTCACCGCACGATGCGGGCAGGCCTGGGCGCGGGTCAGGCAGAGCACACCATTGCGGTTTGCGCCATCGCCCTGTTCAGCGTCGATGATGGAGCGGCCTCGCCTCGCTGATGCGATGACCCTGAGCCTCTACGGCAGCCGCCGCAGCCGCGCCGCGATCGTGCGCTGGTATCTGGAGGAGAAGGGCATCCCTTACACCCTGGTGGAACTCGATGCCCAGGCGGGCGAACACCGCCAAGAGCCGTTCACCCGCATCAATCCCTTCGGCAAGATGCCGGCCTTGGTGGACGACTCCCTTAGCCTGGCCGACGGCACACCGCTGGCCTTGTTCGAGAGCGGCGCCATTTTGTTACATCTCGCTGAGCACCATGGCGGCGAATTTGCTGAGGCGACGCCCCAGGCCGCCGCTGCCCGCAGCCTCACCGCCCAATGGGTGCTCTATGCCAATGCCACCCTCGGACCGGCGATGTTCCAGGCGACCAGCCGGCCGGAGGAGCTGGAGCGCCAGCTCAGCGTGCTCGACGGTCTGTTGGCGGCGGGCGGATCCCTGCTGCCCGGCCGCTCCGAGTGGGGCGCTGCCGACTGCGCGGTGCAGTCCTACCTGGCCTACCTGCCGATCTTCTGCAGCAGCCTCGACCTGGGCCCCTGGCCCCGGGTGCAGGCCACGATCGACGCCACCCGCCTCCGGCCCGCCTACCAGCGCGCCAACGGACCCGCATGAGCGGCGTCGCCAGCCGTCAGCCCTTCCTCTGGCGGGGGCATCCTCTGGAGCTCCTGGCAGCCCGGGCTCTCTGGGATCCTGAACAACAAGCGCTGCTGCTGGCCGACCTGCACCTGGGCAAGGCGGAGGTGTTTCAGGCCCATGGCGTTCCCCTGCCCAGCGATGGGGGCGCCGCCGACCTGGAGCGGCTGTTGCGCCTGGCCGAGAGCCTGCGACCGCGCCAGGTGCTGGTGCTGGGCGACCTGATCCACGGTCGCTTGGCCCTGACCCCGCAGCTGCGGCAGCGGCTGCGGCAGCTGCCCGAACAGCTGGGTTGCCCCTTGCGATTGATCGGGGGAAACCACGAGCGCGGCAGCGAGATCGAGGGCCTGAGGCAGGAAGCGGCCCAGTCTCTGGGTCCCCTTTGGCTCAGCCATGCGCCGGCCCCCAGGCCGGGATCCTTGAACGTCTGCGGGCATCTGCATCCGGTAGCATGGATCAGCGGAGCGGCGGATCGCCTGCGTCTGCCCTGCTTTGCCTTCCGCCAACGGGATGATTGTCTGGTGCTGCCGGCGTTCGGGCAGTTGACGGGCGGCGAACCCTGCCACCAGGGGGAGATGCTCTGGTTGGTGGCCAACGAGGCGATCCTGCCCTGGACACCCGCCCCAGCCCCGCCGCGACACCGCCGTCGCAGCCGGGCTGCCTGACCCTCACGTTGCCGCTGTCATGCGGCAACGCATCGTCCCATCTGCAGCAGGGAGTCGCGTCTCAGGGAGCATGGCGGCGGGCCGAGCCCAGGCCATCGAGGCAGCACCTGGGGTTCCCAGCGCTTGGCTGGCAGCACGGCCGGCGGCGGGGGCGATGCCGAGCGGTGAAAGCCGGATCGGCTTCGTCCAAGAAGCCTAGAATGGATGATCTTGAACAGCCTCAACCCGGTTGCTAACGGCAGCGCAGCGAATACACCGCCATGGGTATGAAGCCAGTTTCGATTCGCTAGGATGATTTTAAACTGAGGACATGTCATCCTGTCTGCTGAACTCCTCATACCTGACCAGCGAGGCATCCGCAGACCTGCATCACAGCAAAGAACAATTGCATGCACGATCAGACTGCCACCAGGAGATTAAGCCTTGATCAGATGCCGGTAGCACTGGCACTGGTTGACCGCCAACTATGCTTTAGCGCTGTCAATCGCCGTTGGCTGCAAGTTTTGCAGCAACGCGAAGAGGAGCTGCTGAGCCGCCCCTGGGGTGACCTGTTTCCTGATATGGCTGCGACCTGGCGGGATCGCCAACTGCGGGCCCTGCGGGGCGAAACCATCACCATTGAACGGGAACAATGGCGCGATCGCGATGGGCGCTCGCACTGGTTGCGTTGGGAACTCTGCCCTTGGAATGAGCAACAAGAACGCCTGGGGCTGATGGTGCGTGTCGATGCGATCAGGTCGAGGCGGGGCGACGCGGAGTTCGCTGCCGTGCCTGAGCCGACCCCGACAGGGCTGGTGCCTGAGCAGGCTCGAGAGCTTGAAGCCAGCATCCGCCAATTGCAGCGCAGTTTGCGCGACAGCTGGCGCCAATGTCGTCAACTGCAGCATCAAGCAAGCCGCGATGCCCTGACCGGATTATTTAATCGCCGCTTCCTCGACAACATTTTACTACGTGAACTGACGCGACCCAGCGGTGCTGGGGACGTACCCACAGGCCTGGTGATGATTGACGTTGATCAATTCAAACAACTCAACGATCAGTACGGTCATCTCGCCGGTGACGCGGTGCTGCGTCAGACGGCCCAGATCATCCGGGCCACCATGCGACGCTCCGACATTGCCTGCCGCTATGGAGGTGACGAGTTCACGCTGATCCTGCCGCACACCGATCTGGCCTCCGCCAGGTTGGCGGCGGAAACATTGCAACAGCGCTTGACGGGGATTCCAGAGAGCATCAGCGAATGGAGCCTGCCCAGGATCCGCTTCTCCTTCGGTGTCGCCGCGCTGCCGGGGTTGCCGGCGGCCACGTGCCATCCGCTGCTGGCCGCGGACCAGGCGCTGTATCAGGCTAAGCGGGCCGGCGGCGACAGGATCTGCACGGCTGAGCGGCCGACGAGCCTGGATCCGCAAGGCAAGCTTCTGCCCCTCAGGCCAGAGGGGTGACCAGCAGCCCGGCCCGCAGCGCGCAGAACCTGAACAGGGGAGGAATTCCGCAGAAAAGCCAATGATGTTCACGGGGATCGGCATGATCGCCTATGAACAGGCAGAGTTCTGAACAGGCCGATTCTGTGGACATCGGCCGCTATTCTGCAGATCCATCCATGGCCAAGCATCACTCCTCAGGGATCTCCCCCAGAGCGGGCTCCGGCGAACTGGGCTGTTGGCCAGCGGGTTCAAGCATCGGCGTGAATCCCGGCAGCAGCAAGGGGAAGAAGAGCAAAAAGAACAAAAAGAATCATCATGCTGTTGCCCCAAAAGGTCAAAAGTTGCCCGACTTTCAGCCCGCACCAGCTCAGGGGGACCGCTATCGGCCATCGCCCATTCTGGACGATTTCAGCAGTGTTAGCGAAGGCAGTCCACTCAAGATGGAGCGAAAGATTTATGAGAAAGAGCTGGCCAGGCTCCAGATTGAACTAGTGAAGATGCAATACTGGATCAAGCATGTTGGCCATCGCCTGATTCTAATTTTTGAAGGGCGGGATGCGGCTGGCAAGGGCGGCACAATCAAACGGATCACCGAGCCTCTGAATCCACGTGGTTGTCAAGTGGTGGCTCTCGGCACGCCATCGGATCAACAAAAGACGCAGTGGTATTTCCAGCGCTATGTCGAGCATTTTCCCTCGGCTGGCGAGATCGTTCTGTTTGATCGCAGTTGGTATAATCGTGCTGGCGTTGAAAACGTGATGGGTTTCTGCAGCCGCGATCAGGTTGCCGAGTTTATGCTATCTTGCCCCGAGTTTGAACGCATGCTAGTACGTAGCGGGATTGCCTTAATCAAGTACTGGTTTTCAGTCAGCGATGAAGAACAAGAAGCCAGGTTTCAATCCCGGATCGATGATCCGACTCGTCGCTGGAAACTCAGTCCCATGGACCTGGAATCGAGGGACCGCTGGGTGGAGTTCTCCAAAGCCAAGGACGACATGTTTGCGCATACCAATATCCCAGAGGCACCATGGTTTACGGTAGAAGCTGATGACAAAAGGCGTGCACGATTAAATTGTATTCGCCACATTCTTAGCAAGGTTCCCTATGAAGACATGACCCCGGCTGCGATCAAGCTGCCACCACGTAAGCGCGCCGAAAACTATCAGAGACCACCGATGGGCGAGCAGTTCTTTGTTCCTAATTTTTACGCCTGAATCGCGCGTCGTGGGTGCCCGAGTCGATACCTTTACATGACTTCAAGCACGGCAACGCGCCAGTGCGTCCAGCGTGTCAGTCCGTAACGTTTCAAGAATATGTAGCTGCCATGACAGAGCAGTGACTCATTTCTTCCTGCAGTGGTCTGCGCAACAAGCAGGAGGATTCATGGCCGCACCAGCTTTCGATGAGGCCATCCCTCTCTTCTGGCTTCAGGATGGCCATGCTCCCTACAAGGGAATCTGGATGTTCCAACAGACCCTGCAGGGGCGTGTCGAAGCCACCCATTGCACCTTCAGCCATGAGCATGGTCCGGCTTGTGTGATCGAAAACTGGCAGTTCGAGCTCCGCGAAGCCGCCAGGCAATTTATCGATCACCTCCTGATTCATGGCTGGGGGATTCTTGAGCTGCAACCCGCAGGAGAAAGCTTGCTTTCCCTCCCCACGCCAAGATCATGAATAGAGCCAATAAATCGCAGGCATCGGAGATGTCACTTCTCCTTGATTGACGAAGATGGCCAGCGTCGCGTCCGTATGCAGGGCTGATTCAAGGTCCGTCACAGATGCCCTGGCCGGGGTTGTCCACATGCGTTGAGGTCGGGGGGATCGCCACCCTCCTGTGCCCGAAACCGCTGTTGCCTCCACCGATCTCGACCTGATCAGCGTTCTGCGGGCGATCCCCGATCCCCGCATGCCAGGCGGGATCCGCATTCCCGCCTGGTCCCTGCTGCTGGTGGCGGTGCTGGGGATGTCAGGCGACACGACAACTGAGCCACCTGGAGGGCGAGGCAGGGAGAGCAGCAACGGCCGGTCAGGGGCCAATGGTCCCGGCTGAGACGGACACGGCGATGCGATCAACAGCTGGCGTCGGCTTTGGCGTGAGCCAGACGAACCGGGCAGGAGCACCACGGCAACGCCACTGGCGGCAGGCCCTGGAGGAGGCGTTGCGCATCTGGGGCGACGTGCCTGAGGAGGTGTTGGTCGACAACGCCAAGGCTCTGGTCACCCATCACAATCCCAGGACGGTTGAGCTGGTGATCAACCCGGTGTTCGCCACCTTTGCCCGTCACTGGGGGTTCACGGCCAAGGCCTGCTGGCCGAACCGACCCCAGACCAAGGGGAAGGATGAGCTGCGAATAAACCCGCTGCTTATTGCCGCTCTTGATCGGATTGCTAGTGGCAGATTCAGGGGTGGTGATCGAATGCTATTCGAACCGCTGTTGAGCAATCTTCGTCACCATGACCCTTTTCTGGTGCTGGCGGATGCCGCCGATTACAGTCGCTCCCAGACGGCTGTGGATGTTGCCTGAGGCCAACGCCTGGATTGGGCCCGATCCTCGATGACAACCACGATGCGCTGCGGTTACTTCAGCAGTAATCGGGCCATTCGCGACTAGGCCGAGCGCATCTGGCAGCTGAAACGAGTCCCGATCCATGAAGGCGTCGTGATCTCGTCGCTATGATCTTGGCTTGCCCATGCCGTTCGCTGCTTCGCCCATGAATGACCATCGCACCGTCACCTTGACCCTGCCGAGCGATCTGCTCTTGACTCTGGAGGATCTCGCCGCCATTCAGGGAACAAGCCTTCAGGAGATGGCAATCAGCTTGTTGAGCGATGCGGTTGCCCAGAGCGCCATCCGGGGTCATGGCCGTTGTTCGTTGCGCACGGGCCTTAAGACGGAAGGCCCTCGCCCTCTACCGCTCCAACAGCCTTGATGGGGCACGCTCAGCTCGGCCGCTCGCGACGGACTCCGTGCATCCGCATGCCAATCACAGCCAGGCAAGGCCAAATCCGATGGCGTCCGGCAGAAATCGCAGCTGGCGCAGGGCCGGTTCAACGGGAGGCTTCACGGAGCTGCGGTGATCGTTTGCTGTGCCATTCGCCAATCAAGGACAGCCAGATAAAGCGATTCAGGGATCTCGCGAATATCGTACTCCGATGGCAGCACACCGTGCACGTGGCGATGGACCACCAACCAGCAGTTGCGCTGTGGATCGGCATCGCTGCCATCAAAGGCCAACGATTCTGCTGCCAGCCGTTCAAGCAACTGTGGTTCCCACGGCGATGGACTTGAATCGGTGCCGCTGCTGGTCATGGATGGTGGAACTTTCTGGCAATAGTTTAGTGGATTAAACTCAGACTAGGCGATGGCCAGCGGGATAGCCTGGCGGCAGCGGGCCAGGCTCCTGCACGCGGCCCAGCCGGGAACGGCGCGCTGAACTCGGACGGGGCGCCTGCCTGCGTTGACCTGCGGCCTCAGCAGCTCCATGCTGAGGCCAGAGGGATGGGCGAGTGTCTTGGTCCTCCGTAGCGCCAGGTCGGGGCCAAGGCCCACGCAGCGGCAGCGCAGCCCCAGGCTGTTGTGGCCGCAGCTCCAGCGGCGCCGTTGGCCTCGCCTGGTCAGCCGCGGCCCTGGTGTGCCGATCCTGCTCCTGGTGCTCTTGCAGTTGGCGGCTGGCGATGCCCGCCCGTTTCGGGCCGGAGTGCCGGCCCCCTCCGATAGCGCTGGGCAGCCGCTCGGACCTGAGCATGTCGCTCTGGTCATCAATACCCAGGACCCCCTGAGTGAAGCGATCGGTCGCGTTTACCAGCAGCAGCGGGCCATCCCCGCCGCCAATGTCATCCGGGTGCCCTTGCCTGTCACCGGCAGCAGCCTCACTCCGGACCAGTTCAGACCGATCCGCAGCGAAATTTTCCGGCGCACACCGCAACAGGTGCAGGTGTATGCCCTGGCCTGGGCGTCTCCCTGGAGGGTGGGCTGCCAGTCGATCACCGCAGCCCTCAGTTTTGGGGTGCGGCGGCTTCCCTGCCCCCCCAGTTGCAGCACCACGCCCATCAATCCCTATTTTGCCCGTGGCGACATCCGCCAGCCTTGGCAGCAGTTGGGTCTGCGCCTCTCCATTCTGTTGGCAGCCACGGATCGACGACGGGCCATCGAGTTGATCCAGCGCGGCAAGGCAGCAGATGGTAGCGCCCCACCGGGAACTGCCTATCTGATGAGCACATCGGATAGCAAACGCAATCTCAGGGCACAGCGCTACCAAGATGTGGTTAACACGCTTGGTCGTGATCTTCGGATCAAGATTGTGCAGGGAGATCGTCTGCAGAATGCCAACGATGTGATAGCCTATTTCACCGGTCTCCCACGGATTGCCGGGATCGAGAGCAATCGTTACCGTCCGGGCGCCGTGGCCGATCACCTCACCTCCTACGGCGGTCTGCTGACGCCTGCCGATCAGCCTGGAGCCCAAACCAGTGCTTTGCGCTGGCTCGAGGCCGGGGCGACGGGCAGTTACGGCACCGTGGTCGAACCCTGCGCCATGGCGGAGAAGTTTCCCGATCCCCTGTTGCTGCTCGCCTACTATCGTGGTGGTGACACCTTGGTGGAAAGTTATTGGCGCAGTGTTGCCATGCCCGAACAGGGGGTGTTCATCGGCGAGCCGCTGGCCCGTCCCTGGTCACGGGTTGAACAGCGCAGCGGCGAGGCCTGGCCTGGCCTGGTGGGCATCGGACAGTAGAACCGAGCAGCCCCGTTTCGTCAGACCGACCCGATCCCTAGAATCTCTACAACTTAAACGTTTCTTTGTGAGTTGTGCTTTGACCAGTGAGTGTCTGGATTCGTCTCTGTCGCTGCCGCCGATCGCCGGGGCTGAGCTGGAGCTGCTGGCCTTGCCCCCGCAGCGTCCGCTCTTGTCTCAGAATCAAGCGAAGATCCAACTGAATAGGATTCGGGCCGGCTTTGCCTGCGCCCTGCACATGCACCAGCCGATCATCCCCGCCGGAGCCGACGGCGAGTTGATCTCGCATTTGCAATTCATGTTTGAGCATCCTGGCGACGGAGATAATCACAATGCCGCTGCCTTTGCCCACTGCTATCGACGGCTGGCCGATATCATTCCTCAGCTGATACGCGAAGGTGGTCAACCGCGCATCATGCTCGACTACTCCGGCACGCTGCTTTGGGGTTTCGAGCAGATGCGACGTCATGACATTCTCGACGCGCTCCGTTTCCTCGCCACTGATCCCAGCATGGTGCCGCATGTCGAATGGCTCGGCACCTGTTGGGGGCACGCAGTTGTTCCGTCAACACCGATTCCTGATTTGAAGCTGCATATCCAGGCCTGGCGTCAACATTTCTCGGCTCTCTTTGGTGCTGCAGCGTTGGAACGAGTCAAGGGGTTTTCCCCGCCAGAGATGCATCTACCCAATCACCCCGATTCTCTTTATGAGTTTGTAAAAGCCTTGAAGGAGTGCGGCTACAGCTGGCTGTTAGTTCAAGAGCACAGCGTCGAGAACCTGGATGGTTCCAGCCTTTCCCGTGAGCAGGTTTTCATTCCTAATCAACTGATTGCACGCAACTCTACGGGCGAGGAAGTTAGTATTGTGGTTCTAGTGAAGACCCAGGGATCAGACACGAAATTGGTGGGGCAGATGCAGCCCTATTACGAAGCCCTTGATCTGTCGCGGCAGGCCGTGGGAGATCATTCCATCCCCGCCTTGGTCAGCCAGATCGCCGATGGCGAGAATGGCGGCGTCATGATGAACGAGTTCCCCGAGGCCTTCATCCAGGCCCATCGGCGCATCGCCAGCCAGGCCGGCAATGCCGACACGCTGGCGCTGAATGGCACGGAGTATCTCGACCTGCTGCAGGCGGCTGGGGTTGAGAGCGCTGACTATCCCTGCATTCAGGCCATTCAGCAGCACAAGCTCTGGAAGGTCGTCGGCCCACGCCCCACCCCGTCGACGGTCGCGGCGGCGATCAGCCAGCTCCAGGCCAGCGATCCTCAATTTTCGATGGCTGGCGCCTCCTGGACCAATCACCTCAGCTGGGTCGAGGGCTACGAGAACGTCTTGGAACCGATGCAGCGGCTCAGTGCCCGCTTCCATCAGACCTTCGATCCATGGGTGGCGCGAGATTCCGCCGTGCCCCGCAGCCGCCCCTATCGGGAGGCGTTGCTGCATCTGCTGCTGCTGGAGACCAGTTGCTTCCGCTACTGGGGCCAGGGCCGCTGGACGGACTACGCCCGCGAGCTCGATCGTCGCGGACAGGCGGCCATCGACCGGGCTGCTGGGCTGGGATCCGGCTGTTCGGTTTAACCGCGCTGCCGGCTGGCAACCGTTTCCCCGGCGCTGATCTCAGCCATTACCGCAGACTGGGGCGACGCCATCACCTTTTGCGATGCCTTTCCAGGCTTCCCCCCTGCAGGGCCGTCGCCGCTGCGCTCGCCTCGCTGGGCGTCGCGGTCTGCGCCTCGGGACGCCGCCGCTGCTGTTGGTCCTGGCGAACTGCAGCCTGGCCGCCGCCGGGCTCGGGTCGGACCGTTGGGCCCTGGCCGGGTCGATGGGCACGGTCGCGCCCCCAGCCGCGCCGGGTCCGCAAGCGCCTGCCCGGCCAGCGAGCGCTGCGACCGGCGCCCCCGCCGCCAGCCCCAATCAGCCCTTCGCGATCGAGGCGCCCGGCCTGCTGCCGCCTCCCTGCCCGCTGATCGTGCCGCCCGATCTGCCGGCCCTACAGCCGGTCCGCATCCAACCCTCCCAGGTGGCTGCCAAGAACCGCATGGGCTGCCTGTCGGCAGCGGATGCGATCTATGGCCCCGATGGTTGTCCGCTCAAGCTCTGCGCCCCCGCCAGCGGCGCCTTCCCCGCCGGCCGGTCCCGCTGACGCCTGGCATTCAGCCCTCGCCGGCCGGTTTTCGCGCCAGATCGGTTCGGCGCACCCATCCTGGGTGTGGGGCTCCGGCCCGTGGGGTTCGGCCCTCCTGATCCCGCGGCGCCGGAGTCTCTCCATACGGTGCCTTCAGCTCCGCACCTGAGACGCCCGGAGGTTTCTTCCATGCATCCCACCGCCGAACGCTTCACCGAAAAGGCCTGGGCCGCTGTGGTTAGCGCCCAGCAGCTGGCCCAACAGCGGCGTCAGCAGCAGATGGAGAGCGAGCATCTTTTCACCGCGCTACTGGCCCAACAGGGACTGGCCAGTCGGATTTTGGAGAAGGCGGGTGTGGAGGTGGCCAGTCTGGTTCAGAAGCTTGAAGCCTTCCTCGCCAGCCAGCCCAGCCTCAGCGCCGCGCCGGACAGCATCTACCTGGGTCGCGGTCTTGACGCCGTGCTCAACCGAGCCGATGGGCTCAAGACCGAGTTTGGCGACAGCTACATCGCAATCGAACACCTGCTGCTGGCCCTGGCCGATGACGACCGTTGCGGTCGCCAGTTGCTCTCCCAGGCCGGCAGCACAGCCGCCAAGCTCAAGCAGGCGGTGCAGGCGGTGCGCGGCACCCAGAAGGTCACGGATCAAAACCCGGAAGGCACCTACGAATCCCTGGAGAAATACGGCCGCGATCTCACCGCTGCGGCACGCGAGGGCAAGCTCGAT
>CAYOCW010000053.1:0-8866 GCA_964402615.1 uncultured Cyanobium sp.
GCAGCATGGCGTTGAGCAGGCCGCGCATCAGCTGCAGCACCCGCTGCTCCAGCTCAAAGGCGCGGCGGCCGTTGCCGCCGCGGCGGCGATGGGCCAGCGCCAGGCCCCACACGCACTGGATCGAGTACACGCAGTCGCGCACCCAGGCGTCGCCGTAGTTGCCATGCACGGTGTTGGCGGTGCTGGCGGGCAGCAGGCCGCTGATCGGATGCTGGCGGCTGAGCACCACCTGATCGACCCAGCTGTCGAGCTGCTGCAAAAACGCCGCCGCCGCCGCGCCGCTGACGGGTCCGCGACTCAAGCCATGGCTCGGTGGTCGCGCCGGCGTGGCGATGGCCGATTCGGCGTTGCTGGGGGATGTTCCGCTCACCATGGTCCGAATCCGGCTCACGCGCAGCCATAGATTCTCTTCCGGCGCCCCCTGGGTTGATGGCAGCAACAGCGACCGCCCCAGTCCGCACCCGCGTGCTAGGCATCCCCGTGGATGTTTGTGATGTGCGGCAGCGGGCTCTCGACTTGGCTCAGAGCGGCGGTCAAATCGTCACGCTCAACGCCGAGATGACGATGGCGGCTCTCGACAACCGCGATCTGCGCAGCGCCATCGAGCAGGCGGACCTGATCATCCCGGATGGCGCCGGTGTGGTCTGGGCCCTCGCGCGACAGGGTCACCGCGTGCAGCGCAGCCCCGGCATCGAGCTGGCCCGCTGGCTGTTGGAGCAGGCCGCGGCCAACGCCTGGCAGGTGGCCTTGGTGGGGGCATCGCCCGAGGTGCTGACGCGGCTGTGCCAGCGCCTGCACGACGAGCTGCCGAGCCTGCGGCTGGTGTTCACGGCCGATGGTTACCGCTCCAGCGCCGATTGGCCTGATGTGGAGCGGCAACTGCTGACGGCAAGGCCGGATCTGGTGCTGGTGGCGCTGGGGGTGCCGCGCCAGGAGACCTGGATCGCCTCATTGCCCCGCCCCTTGACTGGGCTGTGGATGGGGGTGGGGGGAAGTTTTGATGTTTGGGCGGGCGACAAACGCCGCGCTCCCGGCTGGATGCGATCACTCCATGCCGAATGGCTCTACCGCCTGATCAAAGAACCCACCCGCTGGCGCCGCATGCTGGCGCTGCCCGCCTTCGCGCGGGAGGTGTTGCGGCGGGGTTGAGGCGGTAGGGGCGATCTACCCACGGCAACGGCGCAGGATCGGGGCGCCAGCGACGCTCAGCGAAAGCCCACCGACGCCTGCCACACAAACGCCAGCAGCAGGAAGAACAGGGGGATGATCGGCAGGATGTCGACCAGGGGCCCGAAGGCCTGATAAGCCTCGGGAAGCTCGGCCAGGGGGGCGGCGTGGGAGAGGCCGGCCAGCAGGGAGAGAGGCATCGGGTCGATCGGCGCGGACGGGAGGAGGGCGGCGCGGGCGGGAGGGGATCGCGGTTCAGGCGACCCGACGGTCGGTCGTGCAGACGAGTGCTGACGCGATCACCAAGCCCTGCGGTGGCTGGAACCTACCACGTGTGGGCGGCGGGGGAATCGGCTTCCCATGGAGCGAAATCCTCTGAAAAGCACCCCTCGCGGATCGCTCGCGCCATCGCCTCGCTGAAACGCTGCAGCGTGGTCAGGTTGTGCAAGCTCAGCAGGGTGAGGCCCAGAATCTCCTGGCTGCGGATCAGGTGATGCAGGTAGGCGCGGCTGTGCTGGCGGCAGGCCAGGCAGGCACAGCTCGGATCCAGGGGGCTGTGGTCGTGGCGGAAGCGGGCGTTGCGCAGGTTCCAGCGCTCGCCCCCCACCAGCGCCGTGCCATGGCGCCCCAGGCGGGTGGGCAGCACGCAATCGAACAGATCGAAGCCATGGGCCACCGCCAGGGCCAGCTCCCGCAGGCTGGCCACGCCCATCAAATAGTGCGGCCGGTGCTCCGGTAACAGCGGGCCAACCTCGCGGATGATGCGCCGCATCTCCTCCACCGGCTCGCCCACGCTGACGCCTCCCACCGCGATGCCGGGCAGGTCCAGGGACGCCACGATCTGGACCGATTGCCGCCGCAGTTCGAGGTACCCCCCCCCCTGCACGATGCCAAACAGGGCCTGATCCGGGCGGTCGTGGCTGGCCAGGCAGCGCTCCAGCCAAGCGTGGGTGCGGCGGCAAGCCTCCGCCACCGCCGCCTCGCTGGCGGGATGGGGGGGGCACTGGTCGAAGGCCATCGCCACATCCGCTCCCAGCGCCATCTGAATCGCCATCGCCCGCTCCGGCGTCAGGGTGATCTGGCGGCCATCCCGGGGCGAGCGGAAGGTCACGCCGTTGTCGTCGATGCGGTTGAGGGCGGCGAGGCTGAAGACCTGGTAGCCACCCGAATCGGTGAGCAGCGGCCCCGACCAGCCCATGAAGCGATGCAAGCCTCCAGCCTCTTCCACCACCGCCTCGCCGGGTTGGAGATGCAGGTGATAGGTGTTCGCCAACACCATCTGGGCGCCGGTTTCAGCCAGCTGGGCCGTACTCACCCCCTTCTCCGTGGCCAGGGTGCCCACCGGCATGAAGCGGGGGGTGTGAACCGCGCCATGGGGGGTGTGGAAGCAGCCGCAACGGGCGCGGCTGCGGGGGCAGCGGGCGCTGATGCTGAACGCGAAAGGCGTCGCGCCGCCGTCGGTCGTCGCGCCGCCGTCGGTCGCCGCACCGTCGCCCGCGCCGTCGCCGCCGGACCGCCGCGGCGCCTGGCCCGCGGCCGGCGGTGGAGCTCCGGTCTCCGGGGAATCAGCTCTGCTGCTCACGCTCGATCTCCGCAGATGCAAGGGTGCAGGCCGGGGGTTCCGGTCCCGCCGCCCGGCCCCGCTTGTTCCGCGACGCTACGCGCCCCCGATGAGTTCATCGCCCCCGGGTCCCGACCTCGATCGGCCGACGGATTCCTCCGCAGCGGCGTCGCCGCCGTGGCCCAGGGATGGCGCCAGCCAACCCGCCCCGCGGCCCCCCAGCCCGTCCGCGGCAGCGGCCCCCCCGAGCTCTCACGCCCCCGCCTGGCTGCGGGACCTGGCCGGAGCCTGGATGTTTTATTCCGTGCTGCCGGCCTGGCCGGGGCTGACGCC
Organism: uncultured Cyanobium sp.; assembly: GCA_964402615.1. Lineage (GTDB taxonomy): Bacteria > Cyanobacteriota > Cyanobacteriia > PCC-6307 > Cyanobiaceae > Cyanobium. The sequence continues at coordinate 3,062 of CAYOCW010000053.1, forward strand.
TCGCTTCCAGCGCATCGCCCGCTTTGCTCCCTGGATCGGTGCGCTGCTGGGGGCGTTGCAGGGCCTGCTCTGGTGGCTTCTGCAGGGGCAAGCGCCGCCGCTGGCTCAGGTCTGCCTGGTGCTGGCCGCCGGCCTGTGGCTCAGCGGCGGGCTGCACATGGATGGAGCGATGGACACCGCCGATGGCTTGGCCGCCGGCGAGCGCCTGTTGGAGGCGATGGCCGATAGCCGCGTGGGCGCCAGCGGCGCGCAAGCCCTGGTGCTGGTGTTGCTGCTGCGGGCCGCCGGTTTGGCCTGCCTGGGGCCGTTGGCGCCCCTGGCGCTGGTGTGGGCCTCGCTGTGGAGTCGGCTGGCGCCGCTGATCGCCATGGCCCGCTTTCCCTACCTGCGCGACGAGCAGGGCAGCGCCGCCTTCCATCGCCGCCATTGGGCCGGCTTGGCGGTGGAGCTGCGGCCGGCGCTGCTGTTGCTCGCGCTGCTGGTGCCGCTCACCGCCAGTCTGCGGGGGCCGGGTGTGCTGCCGTTGGGCCCGGCGTTGCTCGGTCTGCTGCCAGCCGTGCTGGTGCCCTTCGGGCTGGGCCGTCGCCTCGGCGGCCATAGCGGCGACAGCTACGGCGCCTGCGTGGAATGGAGCGAGAGCCTGGCGCTGCTGTTGATGGGGGTTTTGCCACTGGCCGCGCTGCCGCGGTAGGGCCTGGCGCAGTGTCCGTCCCAAGCACAACTGCACAACCGTGGCGCAACGGATTCGCAGCGGCGCGGCCACACCCGCCCGGACCGGGTCAGCCGCTGGATTGTGGCGCTGGCTCTGCGCCACTGGCTCGGGCGCCGCTGGCTCCAGCGCCGCGCGCCGCCGCCGGCAAGCGCAGCCGAAAGGCATTGCCCTGGGCCGGCAGGTCATCGCTGACCGCCCGGGGCGGCACCACCAAGCTGAGCTCGCCGCCGAGCCGGCGGGCGAGATCCCGCCCCAACGCCAGCCCCAGGCCGGTGCCCGGCAGTTCAGCCCCCCGTTGGCCTCGCGCGCCCCGCAGGAAGATCCGCTCTCGCTCGTCGGGATCGATCGGCGGGCCGCCATCCCAGACGGTGAGGTCCACCTGCTCGGGGCTGGCGGCCACGTGCAGGCCCAGGGGGCTGGTGGTGGGGCTGTAACGAAAGGCGTTCTCCAACAGGTTGGCGAGAATCTCGGCGACGGAGCCGCTGTCTCCCCACCAGTTCGGCAGCTGGGCGGGTGGATGCCAGGCGCGCCGTTGCAACTGGGCGGTGGCGGCTGCCCGCTGCAGCAGCGGCGCCAGCGGTTCCGCCAGCGGCCGTCCTTCAGGGCCGCTCAGCAGAGGGGGCAGCAGCAGGGGCTGACCGCTGGCTGCCGCCGTCAGCGCCTCGCTGCCGTCCAGGGCATCGAGCGCATCGACATAGCGGTTCAGCTGCCTTTCTTCGGCGAGAAGCCCCTCGATCAGCTGCCGGTTGCCCTCGTCCTCGCCGAGGCGACGCCGCAGCAGCTGGGCAAAGGTGCGCAGGGCCGTGAGCGGATTGCGCAGCTGGTGCACCATCACCCGCAGGCGCTCCTGCTGGTGTTGCAGCCGTTCGGCCAGGGCCTGGCACTCCAGGTCGAGCCGCAGCGCCTCGGTCAGACAGAGGGAGGCGGCCTGCAGGCGATGCTGAAACGGTTCGGACCACGGTTCGCCCGTGCCTTCCACCTGCAGCGCCCCCAACAGCACGCTGCCGTCGCGCAGCGGCAACCAGCGACGCTCCCGGGCGGGCACCCTGAGGCTGCTGCGGGCGTCAACGGCAGGCAGCACGCGACCATCGGTCGGCCAGTGGCCGATCGGCACCAGATCCAGGCTGCCGCTGTCGCCGCGCTGGGCCGCATAGACGATCAGGGAGCGCAGCTCGGAGCAGTCCGCAAACTGGGCGAGCTGGTGCTGAAGCAGGGACTGGAAGCGCTTGGAGAGCTGCATCAGCAGCGCGGTGGAGGAGAGGGTGATCGGGGGAAGCCCCGCAGGCCAGCGAGATCGACGGACAAAGCTTCAGAAAGTTTGCGGGTTTCCCGCAGATTGGAGTTAAACTGCTGGTATCGGCCATTACTCCGCCGCCCCAGCGGAACCTCTCGGTCGTCGTCGGATCAGCTGCCCTTGCGCTCCGGCGCGAAGCAGGCTACAGCGGGGACAGGCGCCCTGTCCGCGCAACCTGGCCTCAGGGTCAGCTCCTCAACTGCTGTCCATCGCCCGCGGCTTGTTCCCACGGCAGCAGCACCTTCGGCATGGGCCGGCCCTGGTTTCGGAGCCGGTCGCGCAGGCACATCCTCCCATGGATGGATCCTTGTCTGCTGTCGTCGCCCCTTCCCATCACCCCTCGTCAGCCTCCCCTATCGGGAGCCCTGCTATGTCCAAGAAGCGCAAGCGGATCAGCCGCCGTCGTCTCGCCGGTCAGCGCGTTCTGGCCCACGTGCCCACGTTCAATCTGGAAACCGGCTCTTACAAGCCGGTCACCGCTGCTCGGCGCTACATCGCCGAGGCCGAGTTGGTGCCACCTGCCATCCTCAATGTGCGCCGCAACGAGCACACCACCGATCGCTTCTTCTGGGGCGAGAAGGGCTTGTTCAGTGCCCAATACGCGGAGGAAAACCACTTTTTGTTCCCCTCCCTGCGCCTGATCGTCGACCGGATCGGTGAAGACGTGCTCTTCGAGGGGCTCGAAGCCCTGGCCGCCGACGACTGGGAAGAAATGGAGGAGTACGAGTACGCCTTCGTCTGAGCCAAAAGGCTCCCACTCGCGTTCAGCTGTTGTCAGCTCACCGTTGGCGCCATGGATACGGCGCCAACGGTGCTGTTCATCGCTACCGCAGACACCAAGATCAAGCCACTGGGCCTGCTGATCGACCAGCTTCGCGTCCCGGAGCTGGTCGATCAGCAGGACGTTTTGACGGTTAAGCCTCGCTGCCCCACGCCTGGCCGAGGAACCGGCGCATCAGGGGAAACAGTTGCGGATCAATGCCGTGACCGCCCGCAAACAGCTGACAGGTGACCTGGGCTCCGGCCTGGCGCAACAGGTCCTCCAGGGCGGAGCAGGCCTCGGCAGGCACGACGGTGTCCAGGCTGCCGTGGGTCAGCAGCACCGGCAGGCCCGTGGCGCTGGGCTGCCATCCCGGATGGGGATAGCCACTGCAGCAGATCAAGCCCGCCAGCGGCAGCCCGGCGGCGCTGGTGGCCACATCCACCGCCATGGCCCCACCCTGGGAGAAGCCCAGCAGCACCGTCTGCTCCAGCGGCAGACTCTCAGCCAGCTGCCCCAGCCGTTCGCGCAGGCCTTGGAGCGCCGCGGGCAGGGAGGCCCAGTCCGGCTCTGGCGCCAACGGGTACCATTCGCGGCCCGTTCCGGCGGGATGCCTGCCGGGGGCGCGCAGGGCCACCACCTCCACCTCGCCATCCACCAGCTCCAGACCCAGCTCCAGCAGGTCATCGGCGTCCGCTCCCCAGCCATGCAACAGCACCAGGCGACGCCGGGCCTGCTCCGGCCCGATCCGGAGATCTCCAGGCCCGGGTCCGGGGCGGGGCGTCGCCAAACTGCCGGGAAAGCTCATGGTGCGTGCTCAGGGATGGGGGGCATGAAGCCACTGCGTAGGTTGGCTGTTGATCTGACCGTGCGCCGCCATGGCCCCGACGGCCCTCCTGAGCGTCTCCGACAAGCAGGACCTGATCCCCCTGGCCCAGGGGCTGCTCCGCCATGGCTACCGCTTGCTCTCCAGCGGCGGGACCGCCGCCGCCTTGGCCGCCGCCGGCCTGCCGGTGACGCGGGTGGCGGAGCACACCGGCGCTCCCGAGATCCTCGGCGGCCGGGTGAAGACCCTGCACCCCCGCATTCACGGCGGCATCCTCGCCCGCCGCTCCGACGCCGCCCACCAGGCGGATCTGGCCGCCCAGGCGATCGATCCGATCGATGTGGTGGTGGTGAATCTCTACCCCTTCCGCCAGGTGGTGGCCGATCCTGACGTGGACTGGCAGACGGCGATCGAGACGATCGACATCGGCGGACCGGCCATGGTGCGAGCCGCGGCCAAAAACCATGACGACGTGGCGGTGCTCACCGACCCAGCCCAGTATCCCGCCTTCCTGGCGGCGCTGGCGGCGGCTGGCGTGGATCGTGCCTTGCGGCGGCAGCTAGCGCTAGCCGCCTTCCGCCACACCGCCAGCTACGACGCCGCCATCGCCGCCTGGCTGGAGCAGCGGCCGGAAGCCTCTGGCCTCGCCGCCCCAGATCTCCAGGCCGACGAGGGCAACGCCGCGGCGCTGGCGGCACCGCTGGTGCTAGAGCTGCCGCCGCGCCAGAGCTTGCGCTACGGCGAAAATCCCCACCAACAGGCCACCTGGTACGGCTCGGCCACGGCGGGCTGGGGGGCGGCTGAGCAGCTTCAGGGCAAGGAGCTCAGCTACAACAACCTTATCGATCTCGATGCCGGCCTGGCCACGGTCTGCGAGTTCGGCTACGGGGCGGGGGCCCGCGAGCCGGCGGCGGTGGTGATCAAGCACACCAATCCCTGTGGCGTCGCGACGGGAAGCAGCGTGGCCGACGCCCTGCGGCGGGCCCTGGATGCGGATCCGGTCTCCGCCTTTGGCGGCATCGTCGCCCTCAACGGCGAGCTGGATGCCGCAGCGGCCGCAACCCTCACCTCCCTTTTCCTGGAGTGCGTGGTGGCTCCGCGCGTGGAGCCCGGAGCGCGGCAGCTGCTGGCGAGCAAGGCCAACCTGCGGGTGCTGGAGCTGCCGCCGTCGGCCCTCGCCAGCGTCGACTGCTGCCAACTGCGCAGCTTGCTCGGCGGAGTGCTGATGCAGCAGCGCGATGACGAGCCCTGCGATCCCGGCACCTGGCAGGTCGCCACGCGTCGCGCCCCGAGCGCGGCCGAATGGGCGGACCTGGGCTTTGCCTGGAGGGTGGTGCGCCACGTGCGCTCCAACGCCCTCGTCGTCGCCGGCGGCGGCCAAAGCCTGGGCATCGGCGCCGGCCAGACGAACCGGGTGGGCTCCGCCCAGCTGGCCCTGGCAGCGGCGGGAGAGAAGGCGCGCGGCGCCGTGCTCGCCAGTGATGGCTTCTTCCCTTTCGACGACACGGTGCGGCTGGCGGCCAGCCATGGCATCACCGCCGTGATCCATCCCGGTGGCAGCCTGCGCGATGCCGATTCAATCGCCGCTTGCGACGAACTGGACCTGGCGATGCTGATCACCGGTCGGCGTCACTTCCTGCACTGACGACGACCGAGGGGCTGTGGTTGTAGCTTCCTGGCTGCCGCTGCTCTCCCTCCCGCCATGTTCGTTGCGCCTCTCGCCGCGGTGCCCGCCGACGCTCTGCCGCCCTCGCTGTCCTACGGCCTCAGCTTTGTGCATCCGCTGCTGATGTGGGTGCTGCTGGGGTTGAGCGGCTATGCGCTGCTGCTCGGCATCCGCGCCAAGAAAACCCGAACCGGAACAGCGGAAGAGCGCAAAGAGCTGATCAAGGGCCAGTACGCCCGTCGTCATTTTGTGTTCGGCAGCCTGGTGCTGGCGGTGATGGTGCTGGGCATGGTCGGCGGCATGGCCGTTACCTGGATCAACAACGGCAAGCTGTTCGTGGGGCCGCACCTGCTGGTCGGTCTCGGCATGACCGCTCTGGTGGCCTTGGCCGCTGCCCTGGCGCCCCTGATGCAACAGGGCAACCTGCTGGCGCGCAAGGCCCATGTCGGCCTCAACATGCTCTTGATGACGCTCTTCCTGTGGCAGGCGGTCATCGTCCTTGCACACGGCGCAGTAGAGGGCGCGCTCCATTCCGGACCAGGCCATG
>CAYOCW010000053.1:8876-12454 GCA_964402615.1 uncultured Cyanobium sp.
TGTGGCAGGCGGTCAGCGGCATGCAGATCGTGGCCAAGATCGTCGGCGCCGCCTGACGCGGCGGCCGGCCGTCGACCCCAGGGGGGGGGGGGGTGCCCCATCCCCCACCCCCGCCGATGCGATCAGAATTGGGCTCGGCGTCGCGGCGGGCAGGGAATTCCGTGGCTGCCGTGGAAATCCTCTTGCACCTTCCAGGTGAGCCGCCGCGAGATCTGTCGCACGATCTGGCGCAGCAGGTGGTCGCCGCTGGACTGCACTAGACCATCGGGCAGCAGCGTGATCATCGACGGCAGCCGAATCCAGACCGTGAGCTCCAGGGTCCAGCGCACCATCGTGTGGGCCATCAGCCGGTCCACATCCTCGCTGGAGGTCTCGCCGCCACTGGCATCATCCAGCCGCAGGGCGGCATTGAAATCGATGTCGTAGAGACCGCTGAGGCTGGGGTTGATCACCTCCACGGGCACCGTGACGATGCGATAGATCCCCTCGGCTTGGGGCAGGAGCTCAAGCCCCACCATCGGTTCCACCTCGAAGCCAAAGTTGCCGAAGCGGCCCAGGGTGAGCAGGTACCCGTTGCTGCCCAGGGCGGACACGGCCATCGGTGCCGCACAGCGTCGGAACCAGCCCTCGTGGCGGTCCAAGTAGGTCTGCACCACAGGGGCAGGTGCCCGCATCTCCATCAGATCGGCAAAGGTGCTCGCGTAACGACGGACCTGCGGGTCCGAGGCGTTGCGCAGCGGCAGAGCACCCATCGAGACCGGAGTCTCAGGCATCACAGGCGAAGGCTGAGTCAGGGGAACGGAAGACAGGGCGGAGCGGCGCGGAGGAGTCGACAGGCGGGCGATGCCGTCGCAAGAGAAGGCTCGCAGGCAAGGAATGTAGTGCCCCGACCTGAGCCCGCTGTCACGAGGGCGGCAGCACGATTCCGCTGCAGCGCTCGTCTCAAGCCCGGCTGAGCTCCACCAGCCGCTCGATCACATCCTCCACCACCCGATCCGGCGTGGAGGCTCCAGAGGTGATGCCGATCCGGATCGGACCGCTGGGCAGGAAGGGCTCCTCGAGCACAAGGCCACCATCCAGGTGCTTGTGTTCGATGCGGTTGCCAGGGCCGATCCGTTCAGGAGTGTCGATGTGAAAGGAGCGAATGCCGCGGCTGATGGCGATCTCCTGCAGGTGGGTGGTGTTGGAGGAGTTGTAGCCACCGATCACCACCATCAAATCCAAGGGTTCATCCACCAGGGCAAACATCGCATCCTGACGCTCTTGGGTGGCATCGCAGATGGTGTTAAAGGCCAAAAAGTGCTCGCTCAGATCGGCAGGCCCAAACCGCTGCAGCATGGTGCGCTCGAAGAGGCGGCCAATCTCCTCGGTTTCGCTCTTCAGCATCGTGGTCTGGTTGGCCACCCCCAAGCGCTGCAGATCACGCTCGGGATCGAATCCCGGCGAGCTGGCCTTGGCAAAGCGGGTCATGAACGCCTCCCGCGCCTGGTGGCGTTGAGCCTCATCCTGAGGGAGCGAGGCGTTGAGGATGTAGTCGCACACCAGCTGGGCTTCGGCCAGATCGAGAACTCCCAGGTAAGTGCCGGCAAACGAGCTGGTGGCGAGCGTTTCTTCGTGCTTCACCTTGCCGTGGATGATCGAGGTGAAGGCATGCTTCTTGTGCTTCTCCACGCTGTTCCAGACCTTGGAGACCCAAGGACAGGTGGTATCGACGATGTGACAACCTCGCTCATTGAGCAGCTGCATCTCCTGCACCGTGGCTCCGAATGCTGGCAGGATGACGACATCTCCACTGGCCACATCGGAAAAGTCCTTCACGCCGTCCTCCACCGGGATGAACAGCACGTTCATCTGCCGTAAGTGGTCGTTCACCGACGGGTTGTGGATGATTTCGTTCGTGATCCAGATGCGTTCGGATGGGTAGTGGCGCCGGGTTTCGTAGGCCATTGCCACAGCCCGCTCCACGCCCCAGCAGAAGCCGAAGGCCTCGGCCAAACGCACCGTCAGGCGGCCATCGTGCAGCAGGTAGCCGTTATCCCGCAGCCTCGCCACCAGATCGCTCTGATAGGCGGTCTGCAGGCTGCCAGCCACCTCCTCTCCGAGCCCGAAACCACGCCGGTTGTAGCGCTCGGAGTGATGTAAGGAGCGCTTGAAGGCACGGGTGTCCACGAAAGCCTGCTGTCGCTGCTGCGACTCTATGGGGCTCGGTGGCGTTGCGGGTCTCGCGTCATGCCTCGGCGGCCAGCGGCTGGCGCTCCAGCACAGCCGCCAGTCCCTGCCAGGTCACCGCCGCGGCGCTGAAGCGGTAGATGCAGGGCAGCACCTCAACCCCCGCCGCCAGCGCCTGGCGGAACAGCTCGCCGTAGACGGGATCCGCCGCGTCACCCGGGGCAAAGCGGCGCACATCACCCCGACTCAGGCAGGGCACGAGCACGCCGCGACAGGCCGGCAGCAGGTCGATCAAGGCGCGCAGATGCTTCTGCCCCCGTTCGGTCACCGTGTCCGGAAACAGCGCCAGCTCGCCCTCCGTCCAGGTGGTGTTCTTGACCTCCACGTAGATCGGCCGAGGGTCGTCGGCAGCCGGCGTCGGTGTCAGCAGCAGATCGAGGCGGCTGCGTCCGCCTGTTCCGCAGGGCACCTCGCCGCGGATGGCGGCAATGGGTCCGAGCCATGGCTCCAGGCAGCCCGCCTCGATCGTGGCTCGTATCAAACGGTTCGGCAGGGCCGTGTTGACGCCGACCCAGACCGGTTGGCCGTCAGCCCCCGGGCATTCCGCCTGTTCCCAGGTCCAGGCCAGCTTGCGGCTGGGGGAGGGGGCATGGCGCAGCCGCACCCGGCCCCCCGGATGCAGCACACCGGTCATCGGCCCGGTGTTGGGGCAATGCACCGTCACCTCGGTGCCATCGTCGAGCCGCACATCCGCCAGGAAGCGCTTGTAGCGCCGCAGCAGCACCCCCTCGCGCAGATCCTCCAGGCACAGCACCGAGCGGGGCGCACCGACCGGCGCGGAGGGGACGGGGGCCGGCATGGCGCAACGATGGCGGAATGGGCGTGGCGCCATGGTCGCCCGGGGCGGGCGCCCCGGCGCCACGCCCACGGCAAGCAAGAATCCACGTTCCAACGGGGCAGCACGCCGCATGGGGGATTCGCAGCAGCTCAGTCCCGCCGAACCCCGTGCTTCTGGAGCCAAGTCGCCGCCGCCTGCCCCGGCCGGCGGCGGCGGGGGGCGATCGCTGCGCCGCATCGCCCTGATCGTGGCGGTGGCCACCGGGCTGAGCAAGGTGGTGGGGCTGCTGCGCCAGCAGGTGATCGCCGCCGCCTTCGGGGTCGGCGCCGCTTACGACGCCTACAACTACGCCTATGTGCTGCCCGGCTTTTTGCTGATCCTGCTGGGCGGCATCAATGGCCCGTTTCACAGCGCCATGGTGAGCGTGCTGGCGCGTCGGCCTCGGGAGGAGGGAGCCCATGTGTTGGCGGCGATCAACACCCTGGTGGGGGCGGGCCTGATCGCCGTCACCCTGGGGCTGGTGGTGCTGGCGGATCCGCTGATTCAGCTGGTGGGCCCGGCGCTCAAGCCG
>CAYOCW010000054.1:0-7609 GCA_964402615.1 uncultured Cyanobium sp.
CCTCCTGGCTTTTGGCGATGACGATGCAGCCGGTGGTGTCCTTGTCGAGCCGATGCACGATGCCGGGCCGCATCTCGCCGCCGATGCCGGGCAGGTCGGGACAGTGATGCAGCAACGCATTCACCAGCGTGCCGTCCTTGTTGCCCGGCGCTGGATGCACCGTAAGCCCGGCGGGCTTGTTGAGCACGATCAGATGGCTGTCCTCGTACAGCACATCCAGGGGGATGTCCTGGGGGATGAGGTAGGGCAGCGGTTCGGGCGGCGGCATCCACAGCTGCACCGTGTCGCCCTGGCGCAGAGGCGTCTTGGCGCGGCCGGTGACGCCATTCACCCGCACGCAGCCGGCGTCGATGAACTTCTGGATGCGGGCGCGGCTCTGCTCCGGTCGCTGGCTCACCAGCCAGCGATCCAGCCGCATCGGCAGCGGCTTGGGATAGGTGAGCTCCAGCAGCTCCCCCTCCCCCTGGCCGAAGCCGCTGATCAGCGTCGTACCGTGCTCCATGACCTTCCATGTTGCCGGCTGGCCGCTCTCGGAGCCTGCCCTGCCATGACCTCCTGGTTGATCACCGGTTCGAATCGCGGCATCGGCCTGGAGCTAACCCGCCAGCTGAGCGCCCGGGTGGAGGCGGGTGATCGCGGTCTGCCGTACCGCCTCGGCGGAGCTGGAGTGGAGGCGGAGCTGGAGTGGAGGCGGAGCTGGAGTGGAGGCGGAGCGCAACAGTGCCGTCTTTCGAAGGCGCGGCCGCCCGTGTCAACTGGCCCATAGAACGGGGTGTGCGGTGGAAGAACTGGCACCCCCCCCAGGTTTTTCTGGCCATCTTGGCAAGATAAACATGCCTTATTTCTGCATTTTCTCGAAAAATGGCCAGCCAAACATCTTCTAGCCCAGTAAAGTGGGAAAAGTGTTTTGCGTTGACGGCAACATCTCTCAGCACACTCGCTCTGGCGCCAAGTGAAGCCGGTGCCGCCGTGGTTAAGGTGCTTGATAGGCCAGTTGAGCTTCCGTCTTCCGCTGGCTCTGCTGACTGGGATGTAGATGGAAATGGCGCTGCAGATTTCAGGCTAATAGACAACCCTCTTTCTGGGATGATTGTATCGAACGCCACACTTCGTGGTAGAGGAATGGTGGGTTCATATACAAGTGGTTTGGGTGTCAGAAAGCTTTCTTCAAATTTTGTCGTTGGGCCCACATTGGCCAGCCAATTCTGGGGCGTAGCGCAAGGGTTTCGACAAGTAACCGCTTACGATGTTCTCGCCATCAACTTTGCTGCGTTTCAAGCTGGAGATAATTATTTTGGCTTCCGCTTTGACAAGAATGGAGATGGAAATCTGCATTACGGCTTTGCTATTGCCAATATTAACAATCCCTCTAGCAATGCCCAATTTAAGATTACCAAGTGGGCCTACAACGATGTTGCTGGTGCGCCAGTGACTGTTGGCCCCCTGAACGCTGATCCGGCCCAAGTTCCAGGGCCCATCGGTCTTGCCGGCCTGGCTGCCGGAGCAGCTTGGTCTCGCCGTTTGCGCAAGCGGGTACGCCAGGCTTCTTGAATCCACCTCATGATCCTTGCAGTGGCCGTTCAAGCTGCGTCTAAGCTTGTTTAAAACTGCAAGGATTTCTTGCTTTGATATCGATACCTAAACTCACGCCTTTTGATTGAGGCTTTCATCGATGGCCCCCAAAGTATTGCTGATCGGCTGGGATGCCGCCGATTGGAAAGTCATGGCGCCGCTGATGGATGCCGGCCGCATGCCCCATCTGGCCTCACTGGCCGCCTCGGGCGTGGTGGGCAATCTCTCCACGCTCTATCCGGTGCTTTCGCCGATGTTGTGGACCTCCATTGCCACCGGCAAGCGGGCCCACAAGCACGGCATCCATGGCTTCAGTGAACCCGATCCGGTCAGCGGCGGCGTGCGGCCGATCACCAACCTCGGGCGCCGCACCAAGGCGATCTGGAACATCCTCCAGCAGAATGGCTTGCGCTCCAACGTGGTGGGCTGGTGGCCCTCCCATCCCGTTGAGCCGATCAGCGGCGTGATGGTCTCGAACCACTACCAGCAGCATGTGGGCCCGCTGGACAAGCCCTGGCCGCTGCGACCCGGCACCATCCATCCCCAGCATCTCAGCGAGCATCTGGCTGATCTGCGCCTTCATCCGGCAGAGCTGGAGCCGGAGATGCTGCTTCCCTTCATCCCCCGCGCCGCCGAGATCGATCAGCACAAGGACTTCCGCCTGGCCTCCGTTGCCAAAATCCTGGCGGAAACCGCCACGATTCATGCCGCCGCCACCGCCCTCATCCAGCTGGAGCCCGCCGATTTCATGGCGGTGTATTTCGATGGCATCGACCACTTCTGCCATGGCTTCATGAAGTATCACCCGCCTCGCCTGGAGTGGGTGGATGAGCATGATTTCGAGCTCTACAAGGATGTGGTCAACGGCGGCTATCAGTTTCACGACATGATGCTGGGGGCCTACCTGCAGCTCATCGACGACAACACCACCGTGATCATCGTGTCGGATCACGGCTTTCATCCCGATCACCTGCGCCCCCGCGAGCTGCCGAATGAGCCCGCCGGTCCCGCCGATGAACATCGCCAGTTCGGGATGCTGGCCATGCGCGGTCCCAGCCTGCGGCAGGGCGAAATCGTGCACGGCGCCAGCCTGCTGGACATCACACCCACCATCCTCAGCCTCTACGGGCTGCCCATTGGTGAAGACATGGACGGCAAGCCCCTGCTCACGGCCTTCGCCGCGCCGCCGCCGCTCTCCCGCATTCCCAGCTGGGATGCCGTGGACGGCGATGCGGGCCTGCATCCAGCCGGCATGCAATGCGATCCGGTGGATCAACACGCCGCCCTGCAGCAACTGGTGGATCTCGGCTACATCGATCAGCCGGATGAAAATGCCGACAAAGCTGCCGCCATCACCTTGCGGGAGCTGCGCTACAACCTGGCCCGTGACCTGGCCGACAGCCAGCTGCACAGCACAGCCATCCCCATGTTCCAGCAGCTCTGGGGCGACGATCGGGATGAAAGTCGCTTCGCGGTGCATTTGCTGCAGTCCCAATTGGCCCTGGGCCGCGCCGCTGATGCGGAAGCCACCCTCGAGCGTCTGCTGATCGAGAAGCAGCGCTGCAGCCAGGAGGCCATCGCCAAGCTCGAATCCCTGGAGAACGAGGCGCGGCAGAAGGGCCTCGAGCCCCACCAACTGGAGGAGAAAGACTTCAGGGAGCAGGCGCGACTGCGGCGGCGCGCGGCGGTGAACACCCACACCTTGGCCTTCCTGCGCGGCCGGGTGCTCGCCGGCCTCGGCCGCCACGAGGAGGCGATCGCCAGCTTCGAGCAGGCCCGTGGCGTGCAGATCCACAACCGCCCGAGCCTGCATCAGCAGATCGCCGAAAGCCACCTGGCCCTTGGTCAGCTGGAGCAGGCCGAGCGGGAATACGCCGCCATCGGCGCCATCGATCCGATCAATCCCGCCTACCACCTCGGCCTGGCCCGGGTGCACAGCCGCCGCGGTGAGCATCAACAGGCCCTTGCTCAGGCCATCGCCGCCGCCGGCATGGTGCACGCGCTGCCCCAAGCCCATTACGCCTGCGCCTATTCCCTCGCCCGCCTCGGCCGCTCCGTGGAAGCCATCCGCTCCCTGGAGGTGGCCCTCGCCCAGAACTCCGTGTACCCCGCGGCCCATCGCCTGATGGCCCGTCTGCGCCGAGGTCAGGGGCAGCTGGAGGAAGCCCGCGAGCATCGGCTGCTCGCCCGCGCCTGCATCGATCGCCTGCGCGCCTATCGCCGTGGTGAGCCCCTGCCCGCACACACCGACCTGGATCGCGATCTGGAGGCCCTGTTCGATCAACGCGTCAGCCTCGAGGCCCTCGCCGGCCCCGACAGCCTCCCCGCCGATCCCGACGTGGCGGTGGTGGTGTCGGGCCTGCCCCGCTCCGGCACCTCGATGGTGATGCAGATGCTCGCCGCTGGCGGCCATGCCCTGCTCAGTGATGGCCAGCGCGTCGCCGATGCCAGCAATCCGCGCGGCTACCAGGAATACGAGCCTGTCAAGAGCCTCGGGCGCGCCCCGGCGGTGCACTGGATCGAAAAAACCCGGGGCAAAGCAGTAAAAATTGTGGCCCCCCTGCTGCTTCACCTGCCCGCCGATCGTCCCTATCGGATCGTCTTCCTGGAGCGCCCCCTGCGCGAGGTGCTCGCCTCCCAGGCGGCCATGCTGGAACGCAACGGCCAGAGCTCCACAGCCCGCAACCAACGCCAGCTGGCTGCCGCCTACCTGCAACAGGTTGAGCGGCTCCAGGCCTTGCTGCAAGCCCGAGGCGAGGCGGTGCAGGTGCTCTCCATCCCGTACCACCAGGCCATCGCCGACCCCAGCGGCGCGGCTGCCCGTCTCAACCGCTTCCTCGGCGGCTGGCTGGATGAAGCGGCCATGGCCGCCGCCATCGCCCCCGATCTGCACCGCCAGCGCTCGCAGCCGCCAACAGAGCCAGAGCAGGAGGCGCAGCAGCCTCTCAGGATGTCCGTCCAGTAGCAGATTGGCTGACGTGCTGGATCACGGCTTGCATCCTCGTCACCGCACTGCCCCTCGCCAATCAGCCCCATGCCAATCAGCCCCTCGCCAATCAGCCCCTCGCCGACCTGCGGGGATCGCCTTCCCTTCAGGCAGCCTCGCTAACCTCAGTCCACAGGCCTACCCCGGTTCATGACCCTGGCGCCCCTATCCGCGGCGAAGGCGCAAGAGCTGGAGCCCGCGCCGCTCCTGCTCCCCCCGGATCTGCGGCTGACACCGGAGCAGTTCTGGTGGGTGTGCCAGGCCAATCCGGAGGCGGTGCTTGAACTCACGGCTGACGGCACGCTGATCGCCATGACACCAACGGGTGGGGAAACGGGCAGCACGAATGGCGAGCTGCTGTTTCAGCTGCGTGCCTTCTGCAGGCGCCAGCCCGCCTGGCGGATGTTCGACAGCTCCACCGGTTTCCGCCTGCCGGATGGTGCCGTGCTCAGCCCCGATGGCTCCCTGCTGCGCCAGGAGCGTTGGCAGGCCCTCACCCCCGAACAACGCCGGGGCTTCCCGCCCCTCTGCCCCGAACTCGTGATCGAGCTGGCAAGCCCCAGCGATGAAGGCCCCCGCGGCACCGCCGCCCTGCGCCACAAGATGGATCACTACCAAGCCAACGGCGCCCGCCTCGGCTGGCTGCTGCTCCCCCACGAACGGGCTGTGGAGATCTGGCGGGTGGGCCAGCCGGGGATGGCCGAACGGCTGGAGAACGCCAGCCGGCTGGAGGGCGGCGAGCTGGCCGAGGGTTTGATGCTGGATCTGGAGGAGATCTGGGCGGTGTGAGGTTGTAGGAACACCATGCAGGCCCCGGTGCTGCGGGCTGCGGAATCGGATGCCATGGCCCTGGTCACCAGCCATCAGCAGCCCGCAGCGGCGGTGCCGCTCTCCGTGGCCAGTGCCGCCAAACCCATGGCGGCCCGCAACGCCTGTTCCAGGGCCTCCATTTCAGGGCCGCTGAGAAGGGTCAGGGGGCCTTCGCCGAGGCGGCTGCGGTCCAGGGCCCGCGGTTGCTCCGCCATGGCCCAGCACTCCCGCAGCAGCCGGTCGCGCGGACGGATGGCCACGCGCAGGGCTTCGGCACCCCGGCGCCGTTGGCTGGTGAGGGGCACCACCAGCACGGTGGCCAGGCCCGCTTCCGTGAGCGCATCGGCCTGGATCACCACCACCGGTCGCACCTTGCCCACCTCCGCGCCCTGATTGGGGTTGAGGCGCGCCACCCACACCTCCCCGCGGCGGATCAACGCCACCAGGGCTCACCCTTGGGTTCATCGGCCAGCGCCGCTGCCCTGGCCAGGGCCTCATTTTCGGCGGGGAGAAAATCGGCGGCGACCTCCAGGACCTCCTCACGGCTGCTGGGATCGGCGGCCAGGACCGACGCGGCGCCCCTCAGTGCCGCTTGCGCCCGCTCCTGGCGCCTCCGGCAGAGAAGGCCCTCCAGGGCTTCGCGCAGCAGCTGGGAGCGGGACTGGCCACTGAGGCGGGCTTCCTGGCTGAGCTGTTGCTCCAGGTCGTCGGGTAGCCGCAGGCTCAGAGCACCCATGGGTTGGCAGCGACGTAAGACATACCAGTTTACGTGCTGTATTACGGCCTGCATGCTCGTTGCTGCTCTGCGCCACAAGATGGATCATGACCAAGCCAATGGCGCCCGCCTCGGCTGGCTGCTGCTCCCCCACGAACGGGCTGTGGAGATCTGGCGGGTGGGCCAGCCGGGGATGGCCGAACGGCTGGAGAACGCCAGCCGCCTGGAGGGCGGTGAGCTCGCCGAAGGTTTGGCACTCGATCTGGAGGAGATCTGGGCGGTGTGAGGGTGCGGCTCAGGAGGACGTAGCGGCAGGCTCACAGGGTGGAGAAACACCATTCAGGCCTTGGCAATCCGGCAATGGAAGAGCAACCCCTCCGCTCACGGACGGCGATGTGCATGGCGCTGCCCGGATGAGGCCTCGGTAGCCGGAATGTGGCCTCACTTTTCTCTTCGCCATGCCCCCGGTGAGCCCGTCGCTGCCGATCCCGATCCAGGCGAGTCAGAATCCATTTCATCGCCTTCTCTGCCGCCAACACCATCACCCCCGTTGGCAGCTGGGTTTCGATCGCCAGGGCCTGCTGGCAGCTGTCGCAGAGGCGGGTAGCTGCTCTCTACCAATCGAGGCGCTCTGCTTTCCGGACGCCATCAGCTCGACCCCGGCCTCGCCAAGCGCGATCGGTGCCGAGCCTTCCTCTCGCCGATGGCCGAGGCCACGGGCGGTGTTGGCGGATCGGAGCGAGGCGAGGCTGGCCCCCTCACCAGGGCAGCTCTTCGCCGTTGGCGTGCCAGAAGCGCCCGCTGGTCTCCAGGCTGAGGGCATCGATCCGCGCCAGCAGGCCCCGGGCCGCCTGCTCGGGAGGAATGCCGGCAAAGTTCACCATGCGGGTGGCCACCATGCCGGGATGCAGGATCGCCACGGCGATGCCCTTCGGTCGCAGGTCCACCGCTAGGGATGTGCCGGCCATGTTCAGCGCCGTCTTCGACATCCGGTAGCCGTAGTAGCCACCGGAGCTGTTGTCCTCGATCGAGCCCATGCGGCTGGTGATCAGGGCCAGCTTCGAGCCGGCCGCCAGGTTGGGCAGCAGGGCCCGGGCGAGCAGCAACGGCGCCAGGGCATTCACCTCGAACTGGCGCCGCAGGCCCGCCGCGTCAAGGTCCTCAAGGCTGTCCGCGATCAGGATGCCCGCGTTGAGAATCGCGCCGGCGAGGCGCACCCCCCGCAGCCGCTCCGCCAGGGCCGCCAGGTCGGCCTCGGAAGTCAGCTCCACCCCTGCCTCGATCGACACCCCCAGGGCTTCCAGCTCCGGCGAGGCGGTGCGGCAGACCGCGATCACCCGCTCGCCCCGAGCGCGCAGCTGGCGGGTCAGCTCCAGGCCGATGCCGCGATTCGAGCCTGTGATCAACCAGGAGGTCATGGCGAGGCGGGGGTTGGGGAGACAGCGGTCCAGGCCCCTTCATCTTCTCCGGCTTGGGGGCGGATCGGAGCCCGTCGCTGGCCGCCGCACAGGTCAGCCGCTGGCGTC
>CAYOCW010000054.1:7709-12443 GCA_964402615.1 uncultured Cyanobium sp.
CCGCAGGCGCATCGGGCCGTCGCCATGCCGTTGGCGACTCGAATCCGTGATCTGCCAAGCGGTCGGCACCGCGGCAAGCGGAGATGCCCGCGCGGCCCCCACCAGGCTGCTGTTGCGGGGCTTTTTCGCTTTCCTGGCAGCAGGCTGACCGGGCCTCGGCACTCAGGCCCCCACCGCCCGGGCGATCAGCACGGTGAGCATCAGCATCGCCAAAAAGATTTGCAGCGCCATCGTCAACTTGGCGATGCGCGAGATCACCACCTCGCTGGTGGGGCCATAGGTGGAGTTGGTGTTCAGAGCCAGAAACAGATAATCGATCAGGTGCGGCATGGAGGCGGACTGGCCCTCGCGGCTGGGCCAGATGAAAGCCCCTCCGGGGATGGAGATGTCTAACATGATGTAGATGAATGTGAACACAATCACCGTTTCCATGTACACGCCGGCCACATCCCACAGGCTCAGCAGGCCTTCGCCTTTCACGTGGCTGGCGGTCATTACCATGCTCAGCACATTGGCGAACACCTGCACCAGCGCCACCGCCAAATACGACAGACCCCAGAACACGAGATGGCGTTGGCCGAAGCGATAGAGCGACAGCCCCAGGCCCACCGTCACCACCGCGAACACGACGGTGCTGATGTGCTCGATGCCGCTGAGGATCGGCGTGAAGCTGCTGGTCGCCAGGTGGTGGGCCTTGATGCGGTCCACCAGCAGGGTGTCCATCAGCCACACCACGGCCATGGCCAGCAGCACCAGCAGCCGGCCATGGCCGTGGGTGAGCCGCTGGCGCAGCAGCGAGGCGGGGGAGGCGGCGCTGGCAGACTCTGCGGCGGGCTGGGCGGGAGCGGGCACGGATGGCATGGGAGTGGTGGATTCCGCCATCCAGACGGTGGGATCTGCCGAATTGTCGAGCCTGACCGCGGAGGATGCCAGGGCCGAGCTCAGGGACTGGGTTCATCGACGCCGGCTGCGTGCGGGTGAACGGCCTCACCGGCCTCGCCAAGACGCCCCTGCGCCAGGGCGACACGGTGCACCCCAGGCGCATGGGCTCGATCGACGACAACAGCTCCGGCGGCTACTACGGCTATCGCTTCTGGCATGCCAACGGCGGGGAGCGGCCCTGGTAAGCGGCTCCCGGTCCGGAGGCCTGGCCCGGTCGGATGTCGCTTTGTGTCAGCTTCGGGGGGGAGCGCGGATCCTGGCGTGATAGCGCCCTAACACCGAAACAGCCCGTCGCCGCTGCCCATGCGTTCGCGCCCCTCCCCGCCCTTGGCGAGGCTCAGTCCGCCGTGCTGGTGGCTGGCGTCGCTGCTGGCGGGAGCCGGCCTCAGCCTCGGCCTGGCCGCGGCTCCCGCCCGGGCGGGCGTGCTTTACAGCATCACCACCACCTGTTCGCTGCAGGGGGCTGCCGCTGTGCCCTGCACGGTGGAGGCGCTGAATGAGACCGGCGCCACCCTGTACCGCCACCGCATCGGCCCGATCACCAAGACCCTGCGCATCACCGACCAGCCGGCCCGCATGAGCCTGGAGAGCGGCAGCGGCTGGCAACCACTGCGCAATGCCGCCGTGCGGTTTTCAGCCAACACGCTCTGCGTCAACGGCCGAGAGCTGTGCGTGGTCAACCCCAACTACCTCAACAGCCTGTTGCAGCAACGGCCCGACTTCCGCGGCCGCGATCTGGTGCAGGCCCTCTTCGGCAGCGACGGGCGCATCGAGCTCACCTGCTACGACGGCGGCTGCCAGCTGGTCGGCAAGGCGCTGGAGGCGCGCTGATGAACGCTCCAGGCTCGGCCTTGGCGCTGCTGGCATCTGGACTGATGGTCCAGCCCATCCCCGCCGCCTGGGCCTTGGCGGGCTCGCTCCCGCCCGGGGGCCCCGCCGCTGAGGCCCGGCTGGCCCGGGGCGGCGGCGGTGGCTTCCGGGGCGGCGGCGGCGGCTTCCCGGGTGGCGGAGTCCCGGGTGGCGGTGGCATGCGAGGAGGCGGTGGCGGGTTCGGCGGCGGTGGCGGGTTTGGCGGCGGTGGCGGACTGTCGCGACCGCAGACCGGTTTCGGGGGCGGTGGCGGTGGCGGCTTCAGCCGCGGTGACCTCACGCCCGCCGGTGGCTTCAGCCAGGGCAACCGGCTCAACCGCGTCGGCAACCCCTCGCTCAACCGGCCGGCGGAGCGTCCGGCGCTGGCCCTGCCCCCCGCCGGCTCGTTGACCCGCCCCGCTGCGCCCGGTGCCGGCTTGGGCCGACCCGATCGGGTGGGGAGCGGCGCCTGGAGCGGCAACCGCAACGTGAACGTCAACGTGAACCGCAGCTGGAACCGCCAGGTCAACATCAACACCGTCAACCTCCGCCCGGGCTGGGCCCGTCCCGGCTGGGGGGTGGCTCGCCCCTGGAATTGGGGCTGGTACGGCGGCTGGAGCCAGCCACCCTGGGGCTGGTGGGCGGCGAATGCAGCGCTGTGGGGCATCGCCAGCCTGGCCACGGCGGCGATGATCAACAACGCCGTGAACAACGCCATCAGCACCAATGTGTCCTACATCGTGGTGCCGAACAGCGGCTATCAGCTCCAGTTCGGCAGCGTGCAGCCCAGCGGTGAGGCAACCGTGAGCTTCGTGGCCACCGCCAATGGCACGAGTTACCAGCTGAGCGCCGACTGCAACGCCGGCCTGCTCAATGGCCTGCCGCCCGCCTCCCAGCCGGAGGCTGAGCTGCTCAATGCCGCCTGCCAGGTGGCCTTCGGCAACGCCTCCTGAGCGGCGGGCGCCCGCTGGCGCCGGCGCCGTAGGGCGAGGCCGTGTTTGGCTCCGGTCGGCCGCGTCCTCGCGGCTGAGCCGGCGGGGTTCAGGCCGCAGCCTCCCCCATGCGGATCGGGCGGAACAACAGCTCCGCCCGATCCCTGCTCAGGGCAGCTCCAGGGCGATCGGCCCCAGCAGGCCGCGGCGGAAATCATCGAGCAACCGCTGGGCCATGCGGGCTGTGTCGCCGCTGCTGTGGCGAACGGCGGCGGCCTGCAGCCAGCGCGATGCCTCCAGCTCCCGGGTGCCACCGACCTTGCCGCTGTTGTCCTTGCCGCTGCCGGCCTCAGCGGCGAGGGACCCTGCGACCGCCGGGTCGGCCGGCCCGGGCCAATCCACCCCATAGCGCTGCGGCAGCAGCTCGGCCGCCACACCCGCCGCCGGATCGGGCGCCAAGACCCGCAGCAGCTGCAGGAAGGCGAGGGCCACCGCCTCGCTGTCGTAGGCCGCCTGGCCGATGTCGTCGCAGAGGGCCAAGCGCAGGGCGGCGCGCTGGTCATCCAGCCGCGGCGGCAACACCCCGGGGGCATCGAGCAGGTCGAGGTCCTGGCCCAGCCGCACCCAGCGCAGGCTGCGGGTGACGCCAGCCCTGCGGCCGCTCTCCACCACCTTCTGGCCCACCAGGCGATTGATCAGGGCCGACTTGCCGACGTTGGGAAACCCGAGCATCAGCGCCCGCACCGGCCGTGGCCGCATGCCGCGAGCGACGCGGCGGCTGTTGAGCGCCGCGCCGGCCCGGGCCGCCGCCTGCTGCAGCTGGCGCACGCCGCTGCCGGCCCGGGCATCGCACCACCAGACGCTCTGGTCGCGGGCGCGGAACCACGCGGTCCAGGCCTGGCGGGCTTGGGGGGTGACCATGTCCAGGCGGTTGAGCACCAGCAGGTGCTGGCGGCCGCGGATCCAGCGCTGCAGGCGCGGATGGCCGGTGGCCAGCGGGATGCGGGCATCGCGCACCTCGATCACCAGGGCGACTCGAGCGAGCGGCTCGGCCAGGGCCTTCTCCGCCTTGGCGATGTGGCCGGGATACCACTGGATCGGTGGCGCCGCGGCGCTGAGGCCGGGGTCGTGGCGGCCGGCGGCGGCAGCCGAGCGCCCTGTCGGCGCGACGCCGCCATCGGGAACGGCGTCCGCGGGGGGGCTGGTTTGTGGAGGCGACGCCATCAGGGCACCACAAGCACCGGGCACGGCGCCAGCTGGATCACCCGGGCGGCGGTGCTCTGCTGGTCCTCGGCCAGGGTGATGCCGCGGGTGCCCATCACGATCAAATCGGCATTCACCTCATCGGCGATATCGCCGATCACGAACGCGGGCTTGCCCTGCCGTTCGATCACCTGGGCCGCGACACCCGCTTGCGAGAAGCGCTGCCGCGCCTGCTCCAGCAACTGGGCCACGGCGGCCGGATCATGCATCGCGCCGGCCTCCGCCTCCGGTTCCACCACGGAAAGCAACACCATGCGGCTGTTGTGCTGCTGGGCCAACCGCAGCGCCACGGACACTGTCTCCAGTGTTTGGCGACTCTGATCGATCGGAAACAGAATGGTTTCGAACATGGTGCTGCCAATGGTCACTCTGTCCTAGCGCTAGCGCCGGCCGACGCCAGCCGCCAGGGGGTTCCGAGGGGTTGCGAACGGCCGGCCGGCTAAGCTCCGGCCCGTTTTCTCCCCTCCCCACCCATGGCAAAGCGCACGTTGGCCAGTCTCGGCGCCGCAGACCTGCGCGGCAAACGCGTGTTGGTGCGGGTGGATTTCAACGTACCGCAAGACGACAGCGGCGCCATCACCGATGACACCCGCATCCGCGCCGCCCTGCCGACGATCGCCCACCTGCGCGACAACGGCGCCAAGGTGATCCTGGCCGCGCACTTCGGCCGTCCCAAGGGCGTGAACGAAGGCCTGCGCCTCACCCAGGTGGCCGCCCGCCTCAGCGACCTGCTGGGCGTGCCGGTGGA
>CAYOCW010000055.1:0-12206 GCA_964402615.1 uncultured Cyanobium sp.
TCCTGGCCCTCTGCGACGCCTACAAGGAGAGCGGTGAACCCTCCGCGATGGAGTTCCTCGCCCATGGCGAAGGGGCCTTCCACTTTCAGGAGCTGACCCAGAATGCGGCTGGTGAGGGCATCGACCTGAGCGATTCTGATGAACTCGAGGAGTTTCAGCAGGATGTGATCGACGCCCTTGAGGAGCTCTGCAGCTGAGATGGAACGACGGGCGCAGATGGTCCTGCGGGCTCAGCCGTAGAAGAAGGCGATCTCCTTGCCCTTCAGTCCGTCCCAGCCTGCTGCCTGGAGGCGGCTGTCCAGTGTTTCTTGGTCGAGGTGTTTGGCACCGCTGCGCACGATCCGATTGCGCATTGACTTGAGCACGCCGCTGCGGGGCCGATTGTTTTCGAGCTCCATCACCTCCTGGTAGAGCGCCAACATCGGTGCGGGGATCGGCGTGCCGTCCAGATCCACTCCTGCGGCGATCGCCGCATCAATGGCTCCAGGTCCGGAGAGATCCATGGGTTGAGGGCAGGGAAGACAGCAGCCTGGCATAGGCTGGCGGCCAGCTGGGATCAGGCGCTGAAATAACGAGCCCTGCTGTGCAGAGCCACCAGGGCCGTGGTGCTTTGTTCGGGCTCCAGTTGATCGCTCTCATCCATGCTCAGGCCGATCCGCTCGGCGTCCAGCCACGCCAACAGTTGGCGAGAGTCGGCCACTTCTGGGCAAGCCGGGTAGCCAAAGGAATAGCGGCTGCCGCGATACCGCTGGGCCAGGACATCGCGCAGCGTGTTGGGCTCCTGCTCAGCGAAGCCGAGTTCCTTGCGGATCCTGGCATGGGTCCATTCGGCGAGCGCCTCCGCCATCTGTACCGCTAAGCCATGAAAGTAGAGATAATCAGTGTAGCGATCACTGCGGAAGAGCTGCTGAGCATGCTCACTGGCCCGCTCCCCCATGGTGACGGCCTGCAGCGGCAACACGTCGCTGGCAGAAAGCACTGCGGGCTCGCCCATCTCCAGGTCGCGATAGAAGTCGGCAATGCAATAACGGTTGCCGCCTCGCTGACGTGGCAGCTCGAAGCGACCGAGGATGGTGGTGGCGAGGGCGGGGCTCGCCGTTGGCGCCATGCCCCGGGGATCAAAAACCACCACGCTGTTGCCATCGCGACCGCAGGGGTAATAGCCGTAGGCCACCCGCGGGGTGAGCAAACCCTCGTCGGCAGCGCGTGCCAGCAACTCCTGCAGCACCGGTTCGGCCCGCTCCTGCAGCATCGCCTGGTAGGCCTCACGGCTCTGGTTGCTGCCTTTCTGCAGTTGCCACTGGCCGGCAAACAAGGCGTTGCGGTCCAGGTAGGCCGCCACCTCGGCCAGGGGGATCTGCCCTTCATCCAGGATCTGGTTGCCCCAGAAGGGTGGCTGCAGCGCCGGTTCGGCGGGCACCACGGCCGATCGCTCGCGGCTGGCAGGAGCGGAGGCGGTGGCAGGTGCAGGTGCAGATGCAGGAGCGGCCTGCAGCTCAGCGTCGGCGGGGGCCGAAACCTTGAGACCTAGTGCCACCCCCAGCCCCTCGGGAGGACCGTCGAGGAAGCCCTGTTGATCGTCCCAGCGACCGCGGGCCTTGGCCGCCATCAGGGCATCCATGAAGCGCAGGTCGGCGAAGGCGTCCCGGCCGTAGACCACCTGGCCGCGATAGGCGGCCCGGCAGTCGCCATGCACAAATTTTGAGGTGAGAGCCGCACCGCCAAGAATCACGGGGACGGTGATCCCTTCCTGATTAAAGATGGTGAGATTATCCTTCATAAATGCTGTTGATTTCACCAGCAGACCGCTCATAGCGATGCAGTCGGCCTGGTGCTCGCGCTGGGCAGCGATGATCGCCTCGACATCTTGCTTGATTCCAAGATTGACAACTGAATAACCATTATTGGAAAGAATGATATCGACGAGATTTTTGCCGATGTCATGCACATCTCCCTTGACCGTTGCGATCAGAAACTTGCCCTTGCTGCTGGCTACGGCATCGAGCTTGTCCATGTGCGGTTCCAGCTGGGCGACCGCCGCCTTCATGGTTTCAGCGCTCTGGAGCACAAAGGGCAGCTGCATCTGGCCGGAACCGAACAGATCGCCGACCACCTTCATGCCATCGAGCAGGAAGGTGTTGATGATTTGCAGCGGCTCATAGCGCTGCAGGGCTTCTTCCAGGGCCGCATCCAAGCCGATGCGCTCGCCATCGATGATGTGTTGGCGCAACCGTTCTTCCACCGGCAATTCTGCCAGGGTGGGGCCACTGCTGCGAGCCTCCCGGGCGGAGACGCCTTCAAACAGCGTGGTCAGGGCCGTGAGCGGGTCATAGACACAAACCGAGCGGCTGCCATCCTGTTCAAAGCGTCGCCGGTCGAGGATCAAATCACGACACACTTGCTGCTGTTCTGCGCTGATCTTGGCCAGTGGCAGGATCTTCGCTGGGCTGACGATCGCGGCATCCATTCCCGCTTCGCAGCAGTCGTGCAGGAAGACCGAATTGAGCACGATCCGAGCCGCTGGCGAGAGACCAAAGCTGATGTTGCTGATGCCGAGGATGACGTGCACTCCCGGCAGCCGCTGGCGGATCATGCGGATCGCGTCGAGCGTGGCCAAGCCATTGGCCCGATCCTCCTCGATGCCGGTCGAAATCGGCAAGGCCAAGGGGTCATAAAACAGTTCTCGCGCTGGGATGCCAAAACGCAGGGCATCGTGATAAGCCCGCTCGGCAATTGCAAACTTGCGTGCGGCTGTCCGCGCCATTCCGTCTTCGTCGATCGTGCCGATCACCACGCCAGCACCGTAGTCTTTGGCGAGGCTGAGCACCTTGAAAAAGCGCTCATCACCATCTTCGTAGTTGGTGGAGTTCAGCAGGCACTTCCCACCGTAGACTTTTAATCCCGCCTCCATCTTCTGCCACTCGGTGGAGTCGAGCATCAACGGCAGATTGACATTGGTGACGAGCCGGCTGACCAGGGCCTGCATGTCGCTGACCCCATCGCGACCAACGTAATCGACGTTGACATCAAGAAGATGGGCATTTTCCTTGACCTGACTGCGGGCAACCGCCACCAGGCCATCCCAATCCTCGGCGTTGAGCAGCTCACGCACCTTTTTCGAACCGCTGGCATTGAGACGCTCGCCAACGATCAGGAAAGAGTTGTCCTGATGGTAATTGGTGGTGCCATAGATTGAGGCTGCGGAGGGTTCATAGCCGAGGGCGGGACGAACCGCTTCTGTTGTCGCGCTGGCGCTGGCGCTGTCGTCGGCTGTCGCAGTTGGGAGCTGGTGGCGAACGGTCCGCGCCGCTGGTTTGAGCTCACGAGCCAAGTCCACAAGCGCAGCAATGTGCGTTGGCGTCGTGCCGCAACATCCGCCGATCACCTGCACACCTAAGTCTTCGACAAAGTGCATTAATTGCATCTTCATCTCGACCGGCGTTAGCCTATAGTGAGCGACGCCACCAACATTCTCCGGCAGGCCGGCATTGGGGATGCAGCTTAGAACAAATGGACTGTGCTCGCCAAGATAGCGAACATGCCCCTTCATTTGCTCGGGCCCCGTAGCGCAGTTCAGGCCGAGAATGTCGATCGGGAATGGCTCTAAAATTGCCACGACAGCAGCGATATCGGAGCCAACCAGCATGGTGCCGGTCGTCTCCATGGTCACCGAGACCATCAGCGGCCTGCGGGTTCCAGCGGCGGCAAAAGCAGCCTCAATGCCCTGCAGGGCTGCCTTGATCTGCAGCACATCCTGACAGGTTTCAACAATGAAAAGATCGACATCACCGGCTAATAAACCAGCGGCCTGTTCTTGGAAGGAGGCGCGTAGCTGATCAAAACTGATATGTCCCAGGCTGGGAAGTTTGGTGGTCGGTCCAATCGATCCCGCCACAAATCGGGGATGCTCAGCCGTGCTGAACTCATCCGCTATCTGCCGGGCTAACTCGGCGGCGCGCTGGTTCAGGGCAAAGGCTTGATCTTCGATCCCGTACTCGGCGAGCACCACAGAAGTGGCTCCGAACGTATCAGTTTCGATCACATCACAGCCCACCTCCAGGAATTGACGATGCACAGCCTGCACCGCTTCTGGGTTGGTAAAGACAAGGTTCTCGTTGCAACCCTCGAGTGCCGCACCGCCGAAGTCATCGGCGCTCAGTTGCATCTGCTGCAGGGAGGTGCCTGTCGCTCCGTCAAATACCAAAACCGGTCGTTCTGGGGAGTAGAGCCGCTCGAGGAATCCAGGACGAGACATGGTGATCGGATGACGGTTGATGGCCTTGCTCAGGGCTCAAGGCGGATGCGGGTGACCCAGTGTTCATAGTCTGGATCCTGCCCTTCTGTGATCGCCGTCAGACGATCACGCAACCGTTCCATCACGGGACGTTGTGAGGGCATATCGGTTGTTTCGACGCGGCGCACGGGAGTGACTCGTGCCGCCGTTCCGGTCAGGAAGACCTCGTCGGCGACAAATAACTCGCTCTTGTCCACCGCCCGCTCTTGGGTCGGGATGCCCAGGGCTGCCGCCAACTCCAGAATGCTGGCTCGCGTGATCCCTTCCAAAATGTCCTGATCAACGCCAGGAGTGATCAGGACACCATCACGGACGAGAAAAAGATTCATGCCGCTTGCTTCGCTGATCTTGCCGCGACTATTCAGCAAGAGAGCCTCGTCAAAACCACTGCGAACCGCCTCTGTTTTGGCTAGTGAACTGGTGATATAGGCACCACTGATTTTGCCTCGTAGTGGCAGTGAACGGTCTTCTTGACGCGTCCAGCTGCTGATACGGCAACTGACTCCATCCGGGGAGAGGTAATCGCCGAGCTCAATGCCGTAAATCAAGAAGTCAGTATGAATATCATGCAAACGCGGTGCAATACCTAGGTCGCTTGTATACACATAGGGTCTCAGATAGATCGGTGTCTTGGGGCGGTTTGCCTGCAGAAAAGCGTGGATGGCCGCATGGATCGTGTCCTCGCTGAGATCGGTGAGCAGCAGCCGGGCGCTTTGACTCAGCCGGCGGGCATGGCGATCCGCCCGGAACAGCAGCATCTCGGCGGGGTCCTGGGGGTTGGGCAGCGCGCGCATGCCACCGAATGCCCCGGTCCCGTAGTGGAGCGCATGGGTGGCCACCGACAGCTTCGCTTCCTCGAACGGCACGCAGCGGCCGCCGAACCAGGCATACGGAAGAAATTTGTGCATGACCTGCGGGAACGTGCTCCGATCTTCTCACCGCACCTGCAGGATGGAGTCATGCATCGATTGGCGACAGTCCCCGGCGACCCCGGGGCTGAAGGCGGCCCCAGCTTCGTGGAGCAGACCCCTGCCCCCGTGGTGCTGCTGAGCAGTGCCGACACGGATCTGGTCGGCATCGCCGGCCTGTTGCGGGATCGCCCCGATCGGCTCGGCGCCGAGCTGCGAGCCCTGAATCTGGCGGTTCTCTCCCATCCGGCGGTGCTCGACCACTACGTGCGCACCTGCCTGCGGGACACCCGTGTGCTGCTGGTGCGGTTGCTGGGTGGTCGCGGCCATTGGAGCTACGGCCTCGAATGCCTGCGCGACTGGGCGTGCCAGGGCACGGGACGCCGGCTGCTGGTGCTGGCCGGCACCGCCGACGAGGATCAGACCCTGGCGAGCCTGGGGACCGAGTCGCCGCAACTCTGCCGGGCCCTGGCCGCCTGCCTGCGGGAAGGCGGCGCCGACAACCTCGGCCAGGTTCTCGACGTGTTGGCCGCGTTGTTGCAGGACCGTCCGCCCGCCCTGCCCATCCCCCAGGCCGCTCCCGATCCGCAGCCCCACGACTGGCGCGAGGAGCCCGGTGATCGCATCGGTCTGATCGTCTACCGCGCTTGGCGCCAGGCCGGCGATCTGAACCTGGTGGAGGCGACCCTGGCGGCGCTGCGGCGGCGGGGCCTGGCGCCACGGGCCCTGTGGGTCAGCAGTCTGCGGGAGGCCGCCGTGCAGCGGGGGGTGGCCGATCTGCTCGAACGCGAACGGGTGCGGTTGGTGCTCTGCACCACCAGCTTCGCGTCGGTGCGCTTCGAGGAGGCGGGGCTCGGCGCTCCCCTCTGGGACCGCTTGGGCGTGCCGGTGCTGCAGCTGCTCTGCAGCGCCCGCAGCCGCGCCCAGTGGCAGGCCAGCAGCATCGGCCTGGGGCCCCTGGATCTCAGCCTGCAGATCGCGCTGCCGGAGCTGGATGGACGCCTCACCACCCGCGTGGGGGCCTTCAAGGAGCGGCAGGCCATCAGCGACCAACTGAACACAGCCCTGCTGACCTACCGGCCCGATCCGGAGCGGTTGGACTGGATTGCGCAACTCAGCCAGGCCTGGGTGCGGCTGGCGAATCGCAGCGCCGCCGAGCGGCGGCTGGCGCTGATGCTGGTGAACTATCCCACCCGTGACAGCCGCGTCGCCAACGGCGTGGGCCTTGACACGCCTGCCAGTGCCGCCTTGATCCTGGGCTGGCTGCGCCAGGCGGGCTACAACCTCGGATCGGCTCCGCTGCCCCAGGGCGGGGATGCCCTGATTCAGGCGTTGCTGTCCGGGCGGACGAACGATCCCGAGAGCGGTCACCGGGCGGCGCTCGACCACCTCCCCCTGGAGCAGTACGAGCGTTGGTACGGGGGGCTGCCAGCGGCTGGTCGCCAACGCCTCGAAGCCCAGTGGGGCCCCCCCGCCGCCGATGCCGGCCTGGAGCCGGGACCGAACGGTCGCCCCGCCTTTGCGATCCGGGGCCTCCGCTACGGCCATGTGGCCCTGCTGCTGCAGCCGGAGCGTGGCTATGACCGCGACCCCGCCGCCACCTTTCACAGCCCCGATCTGCCCCCTACCCACGCCTACCTGGCGACCTACCTGTGGCTGCGCCAGGAGTTTGCGGCGGATGTGGTGGTGCATCTGGGCAAGCACGGCAACCTGGAGTGGCTGCCGGGCAAGGGGGTGGGGCTCTCCGACCAGTGCTTCCCGGAGTGGGCCCTTGGCCCGATGCCGCATCTCTATCCCTTCATCGTCAACGATCCCGGCGAAGGCAGCCAGGCCAAGCGGCGCGCCCAGGCCGTGATCATCGCCCACCTCACGCCGCCCCTGGGTCGGGCCGGTCTGCATGGCGATTTGCAGCGCTTGGAGGCCCTGCTGGACGAGTACTGGGAAGCCAGCCAGCTGGGCGGCGAGCGCTGCGCCCAGCTGCGCCAGGAGCTGGAGCGGCAGCTGAACCGGTTGGAACTGCCTGACGGCGGTGGCGATCTGGAGCAGCGACTGGCTGCGGTGGAGGGCTACCTCTGTGAGCTCAAGGAGGCCCAGATCCGTCTCGGGCTGCACACCTTCGGTAGCCTGCCCCCCGCAGGCCTCCTGGCGGAGCTGCTGCTCTGCCTGGCCCGGGCGCCTCAGGCCGGCCTCCCCGGTTTCACCCAGGCCCTGGCTCGGGAGCTGGGTCTGGAGCTGGATCCTTGGGCTGCGGCGGAGGAGGATCAGCTGGCGGCGGGCGACCGGGAGCGTCTGGCGGCGCTGCTGGCCGCCGGGCGGCTGGGCGCCGCTGCAGGGGCGGCAGCGACGCCGGCTCTCGACAGCGATGCGGAGCCGGATGCCGCCACTGCGGCCAACCGGGGCGAGGCGGGCGCCAGCCGGCGGCCCTGGCGGCGGGTCGGTGATGCGGTGGAGCTGCTCGAAGCCCACGCCCTGAGGCTGGTGAGCACGGAGCTGCAGCTGGCCATGGCGGCAGCGCCAGGGCCGCCGCGCCCGGGGCCGCCAAGCCTGGCCGGCGAATCGCGGACGGGTTCTGCCTGGCCGGCGGTGCTGCAGCACCTGCGCCAGCAGCTGATCCCCCGCCTGCTGGACAGCGCCGCCGCCGAACGGCAGGCCCTGCTCAACGGCCTGGCCGGTGGCCGAATCGCCGCCGGTCCCTCCGGCGCTCCCAGCCGCGGCCGGCCGGAGCTGCTGCCCACCGGCCGCAACTTCTACAGCGTCGACCTGCGAGGGCTGCCCAGCGAGGCCGCCTGGGACCTGGGACGGCGCAGCGCCGAGCTGTTGCTGGAGCTGCATCTTCAAGACCAGGGTGAGGATCTGCGCCACCTGGCCCTGTCGGTGTGGGGCACCGCCACGATGCGCAATGGTGGCGAAGACATCGCCCAGGCCCTGGCCCTGATGGGCGTGCGACCGGTTTGGGACGGGCCCACCCGGCGGTTGGTGGGGATCGAGGCGATCCCGCTTGCGCAGCTGCAGCGACCGCGGGTGGATGTGACGCTGCGCATCTCGGGTCTGTTCCGGGACGCCTTTCCCCAGCTGGTGTCCTGGTTTGACCAGGCCTGTCGCCTGGTGGCGGCGCTGCAGGAGCCGGAGAGCCACAACCCGCTGGCGGCGCTGGCGCGGCAGGAGGGTCACGCAGCGCGCATCTATGGCTCGAAGCCCGGGGCCTATGGCGCCGGCCTGCAGGCCCTGATCGACAGCGGCCAGTGGGAACGGCGGCAGGATCTGGGCGAGGCCTATCTGAGCTGGAGCGCCTGGCGCTACGGCGCGATGCCGGCGACGGCGAACGACCCGCTGGTCGAGCCGGGTGCCGATCCCCAGGCGATCGAGGCGATCCCGGACCGGCAGGGGTTGGAGCAGCGCCTGCGGACGGTTCAGGTCGTGTTGCACAACCAGGACAACCGCGAGCACGACCTGCTCGATTCCGACGACTACTACCAGTTCCAGGGAGGCCTCAGCGCCGCGATCGAAGCGGTGCGTGGCGAACGGCCGGCGCTGTGGTTCGGCGACCATTCCCGCGCTGCCCGGCCGCGGCTACGGCGGCTGGAACAGGAGCTCGACAAAGTGCTGCGCTCAAGGCTGTTGAATCCCCGCTGGATCGGCGCCATGGGACGCCATGGCTACAAGGGGGGCTTTGAGATGGCCGCCAGCCTCGACTATCTGTTCGCCTACGACGCCAGCACCGGCCGCGTGCCCGACTGGAGCTACGGGGCTCTCACGGACCGCTGGCTGGGCGATGCCGCGGTGGTCGACACCCTGCGCCAGAGCAATCCCTGGGCGCTGCGGGACATGGCGGAACGGTTGCTGGAAGCCCACCACCGGGGCTTGTGGGAGGGGGCGCGGCCGGAGCAGCTGGAGGGGCTGCGCGATCTGGTGCGCCTGAGCGATGGCTGGATCGAAGCGCGCTGATGGACGCGGCGGCGCTGATGGACGCGGCGGCACAGTGGCGCGGCGGCCTGGTCAGGGGAGCCGCGCCCCTCGGTCACCGAGGCGTGCTGGGCCAGCGAGCTGCCGCGGGCTCAGCTGTTGAGGTCGCGGGCTGCTGACTTCCAGGGGTCGATCGAACCGGGGCGGCTGGCGGCGCCGTTGCCGACGGACGGTCCGCCATCGTCCTCCGACTTGGTCTTGCGGGCTGGGCCGGCCTTGGCGCCGGGGGCGTTGACCGCCACAGCGGAGCCCTTCATGCGCTGCTCCAGCTCGGCTGCGGACATCTGCTGGGCAAAGGTCTTCTTGACCGGCTTGGGAACGCCGCCGGTGAGGCTGATGTCCTGCTCTTGGGCGCTGCTGCCGCCGAGCCCGGGGGAGGATTTCTCGACCTTGGCCTGCATCGAGGCCACCTCTGCCACCAGCTCCTTTTCGCCGGGGCTATCGGCGTTGCCGGGGAAGGTGCGACGGATGGTGTTGGAACGCCGCATGAACTTCACATCCCCCAGGCTGCTGGACGCGTCAGCATCGAGGAAGAAGGCCTTCTCATCCTGCTGCGGCTTGGCTTCGGCCTGGCCGGCCACCTTGATCGTGGAAGCAGGCTTGCCGAGGAGGCGATCGAACAGACCCATCGGGACAGACGAGGAATGCGTCAGCAAACCCTAGCCGGAACAGTGCTAACGGGTGAACAGGTTGAAACCATGGGAATCCGTGCCGCAGCTGCTCAACAAGCCCCGTCGCGCCAGGTCGGCGGCAATCGCCGGGCAGACCAGGGGGCAGGGCTGCCAGCTGCCCTCCATCCTGTAGTCGTACCAGGCTTCGGCCCCGTCGAAACCGAGGTCGGCGGCGGCGCCGATCAGCCGCGGATAGGGCAGGCGGTAGCGGGCGGGATGGGCGAGGAGCGCCAGGCCACCAGCCTGCTGGATGGCCTGGAGCACCGCCCCGGCCTGGAGGCTTGGTCCCACCACCGCAGCCCCCTGCAGATAGGGATGCAGGGAGGGGTGGTCGTCATCGAAGCCCAAGGCCAGCACATGCACAAGGCAACCCTCCAGCAGGCAGCTGATCTCAACGCCGCGCCATAGGGTTGGCGCCGCCTCCCCCCGTTGCACCCGTTCAGCGAAGAGGGCCGCGATGGGGCCATGGGCCGCCAGGCTGTGGTGGTCGGTCACTGCCAGCTGCTCCAGGCCGAGGTCCAGGGCCTGCTGGGCCAGGGTGAGGGGATCGAGGCTGCCGTCGCTGCAGAGGGTGTGGCAGTGAAAGTTGCAGCGGCTGGGACAGCTCTGCGGACCGACGGATCGGAGCACCGCCGTGAGCGGATGGCGGAGGGCGGCGTCGCGCAACATCGGGATCAGGCCGTGGCCTCAGCCGCCAAACGTGCGGCCCGTAGGCGACGCCAACGGGCATAGAACTGAATCGAGGCGGCCATGAACACCACCAAGGCGACCAGGAACCAGGTGGCGGCGCTGGTGGGGAACTGATTTTTGAAGACCACCAGCATCACCACGAGCACGAGCAGCAGGGTGGGCAGCTCGTTGAGGGCGCGCAACTGCTTGGGACTCCAGCCGCAGCGGCCCTGCTGCAGCTGGCCCATCAGGCGGTAACAGAGCGCGTGATAGGCCAGCAGCAGGGCCACCACGGCGAGCTTGGCGTGCATCCAGCCCTGCTGCAACCAAAGCGGCTGGGCCACCAGCAGGCCGATCGCCATGGTCACCGCCACCACCATGCCCGGGGTGGTGATGATGTTGGCCAGCCGCCGTTCCATCAGGCCATATTGCTGCTGAAAGGCGCTGCGCAGCGTCGGCTCCAGCTCATCGGCTTCACGGTGATAGATGAACAATCGCACCAGGTAAAACAGGCCGGCAAACCACACCACAACCCCGACGATGTGCAGGGTCTTGAACCACAGATAGGCCGAGGCGGGCAGGACCAGGGCAGCGGGAAGGGCCGACAGCATGGTGCGGGCGGAAGCGTTTGCAGGCTAGTGAAGCGGGGTTGGCGCGGGACGGCGGAGCGGCGTCAGGCCAGGCGGCAGGCTCGCCGAGCCACGGCGGATCCATAGCCGCGGTCCACCGGACCCAGCGCCGGGCTGAGCTGGCCGTTGCGGCAGTCCACCGTCAGCCGTTCCCGCTGCCCGCGCTGGTCGCTCAGCTGCAGCTGCAGCCGCCAGGGGTAGCGAGCGCTGCGCTGCCAGCCATCGCCGCAGACCGGACCGACGCACACCCCCGGCGCGGCGGCGGTGGCAAGGGGGCAGAGCAGCAGCAGCAGGGCCAGGCCGATCGCGACGAGGAGGGCACCAGGGATCGGAATGCGGAACCGGGGCATCAGCGCACCAACTCCAGGGCGGCCGAGGCCGGCTCCGGCGTCGCCGCGGCCTGCGACGGGGGCTCGTCCTCCGGCGGGGTGTCCGATTCCGGATGGAAGTACTCCCAGACCTGGCGGGCCAGGGCTGCCCCCATGCCGGGCACCGCGGCGATCCGCTCCGGTGTGGCCAGCTGGATCGCGTCGACGGAGCGGAAGTGGGCGAGCAGCTCCTTGATGCGCTTCGGGCCAAGGCCGGGGATGTCGCTAAGCCGCGAGCGGGTCATCCGCTCGCCCCGCTGCTGTCGGTGGTAAGAGACGGCAAAGCGATGGGCCTCGTCGCGCAGCCGCCGCAACAGGGCGACGCCCAGCTGGTCGGGATCGCTCTCGAGCGGCGTGCGAGCCCCCGGCAGGAACACCTCCTCGCGCTGTTTGGCCAAGGAGCAGACCGTGAGCTCGCCGTGCAGGTTGAGCTCCCGCAGCGCTGCCATCACGGCGGAAAGCTGGCCCTTGCCACCATCGATCATTACCACATCAGGCCAGTCGCCCATGCCGTCGGTCTGCAGGGCAGAGCCGCCGCGACGGCGCAGGGCTTCCAGATCCCCTCCCTCGGCCTTGGCCTGGGCCCAGCGCCGGAAGCGCCGCCGCATCACCTCGGCCATCGCCATGAAGTCGTCGGAATGGCCGGCATGGATGCTGCTGCTGCGGATGCGGTACTTGCGGTAGTGCTGCTTGGCGGGCAGGCC
>CAYOCW010000056.1:0-5288 GCA_964402615.1 uncultured Cyanobium sp.
ATCGGCACCGACGCCCTCACCGCCGCAGCGGTGGCGCTGGAGGTAGGCCGCCGCACCGGCGTGCTGGTGACCCCCGCCCAGAACTTCGGCATGGCCGAACACCATCTGGGCTTCGCCGGAACGGTGAGCCTGCAGCCCTCCACTCTGCTGGCAGTGCTGCACGACGTGGTGCTGTCGCTGGCGCGACACGGCTTCGAGCGCATCTTTGTGATCAACGGTCACGGCGGCAACATCGCCACCTGCCGCGCCGCCTTTGCCCAGGTCCACAGCAGCGCCGCCTCCCGCGGGCTGCCCGTCGCCGAGCGGCTGCGCTGTCAGCTGGCCAATTGGTTCATGGCCGGGCCGGTGATGCAAGAAGCCCGCAGCCTGTATGGCGAGCGGGAAGGGCACCACGCCACCCCCAGCGAGATCGCCCTCACCCTCCATCTCGAGCCGAGCCTGGTGGCCAAGCAACAGCCCCTGGAGGATCCCGCCCCGGCAGGGCCGATCCATGGGCCTGAGGATTTCCGCCGCCGCCACCCGGATGGACGCATGGGCTCCGATCCCTACCTCGCGCAACCGGATCACGGCGAACGCTTCCTCGATCTGGCCGCCACGGCCCTCGCGGCTGATCTGGAGCGCTTCCTGGGCGAGTGACACCCCGGCAACGCGCAGCCATCCGGTGGCTGAAGCCGAACGTTGGTTGAGGCGATGCGGCCTGGCGCGGCCTTGGCGGCGACCTGGCAGGCGGGTCGTGCGCGATGGAGGCGTCAAGGCCCGCTGCCGCGGACGCCTAAGCTCAAGCCTTCTGGCCTAAGTCAACGAATCCGCATGAGCCGCATCACCGCCGACGACGTGCGCAAGGTGGCCCAGCTGGCGCGTTTGGATCTGCCGGAGTCGGCGATCGCCACCTACACCACCCAATTGGAGCGGATCCTCGACTACGTCGCCCAGCTCCAGGCCGTGGACACCGAGGGGGTGGAGCCCACCACCCGCGCCGTGGAGGTGCTGAATGTGACCCGCGAGGACCGGGTCGAACCCACCGAAGCGAGGGAAGCGTTGCTGGAATTAGCTCCGCAGCGCGAGGGCGACTTCTCCCGCGGTCCCAGGATCCTGGCCGACTGAGGCGCCGGGGTCGCTCCGAACGTCGCTCAAACGGCCGGCAGCGGTAGCTCGATGCAGCGATCGGCAACACCGCCATAGCTGGCCGGGTCGCAGGTGAGCAGGATCACCTGCAGACCCCGCTCCACCGCCGCCGCCAGCATCCGCTTGACGCCATCGATCCGCGCGGGATCGGCGTTGGTGAAGGCATCATCGAAGACCAGCGGCAGGCAGCCCTCATGGGCCTGCCTCAACACATCCGCCATCGCCAGCCGCAGGGCCGCGGCCAACTGTTCGCGCATGCCGCCGCTCAGCTGGTCGTGGGGGAAGAAGTCGGCGCCGCGCCGCAGTTCCAGGCCGTGAAAGCCGCTGACCTGGTCGTAGCGCAGCTTCACCTGCGTCGGCCCGAGATCCAGCGATTCCAGATAGCGGTCGATCGAGCGGGCCAGCGGGTCGCTGTACCGGCTGGAGAGATCGCTCACCGCCGCCTCGAACAGCCGCGCCAGCTCCTGCTGCGCCTCACAGATCTGCTGGAGGCGGCGATGGGCCGTCTCGGCCGCCTCCAGCTGGACCCGGGCCTGCTCCACCGCCGCGTGGGGATCCTCGCGGCTGATGCTGTCGCACTGATGCTTGGCGGCGCCGCGCTGATCCAGCAGGTGCTCCAGCTGCTGCCGCGCCCGCTCGCTGGCGCTCTGCAGCTGCTGCAGGGCCCGGGCCGGATCGCCACCGGCCCGGGCCAAGCGCTCCTGTTGCAGCTGCTGCAGGTCCTGCTCCGCTGCCATGAGCTGCTGCCTCTCCCGGGCCACCTGCTCCGCCAGGGCCTCGCGACTGCCGAATTGGCGCAACAGGTCCGTCAGGCGCTGCTGCCGCTCGCTCAGCTCGGTGCGGCGGGTCGGCAGCTCCAGCTCCTGCTGCCGTCGGCCGGCCCGAAACCGCTCCAGATCGGCCTGGGCCTGCTGCAGCTCCGTCTCCGCTTGGCGTTGCGCCCGACCGAGCTGGACCACGGTTTCGCCGAGCTGGCGCTGCAGCGGCTGCAGGCCCACCAGCTCCGCCGGCAGCGGCTGCCCCCGCTCCGCCTCCCAGGCCTGGCGGCAGGCGCCCTGCTCCAGCAGCCGGCGCTCCAGATCGGCAGCGCGCGCCTGCAGCACCTGCAGCTGATCCGTCAGGTCGGCGTCCGCTGCGCAGCCCGCGGCGGCGTTGGCGGAGGCGCTGAGGGCCGCCAGCTGCTGCTCCAGCTGGGAGCGCTGCTCCAGCAGTCGCTCGGCCTCGTCGAGGCAGGACAGCCGCAGCCGGGCCAGCGCCTCGCCTAGGGCCGCCTGATCGCGCTGGCACTGCTGCTGCAACTCCTCCAGGGCCTGGCCGCCGCCGGGGCGGATCTGCAACGCCACGCCATCGCCCACCTGCAACTCGAACACGGAGCTGAGCAGGCGCTGCTCGCCCGCCGCCAGCACGGCGCCATCGAGGCGCACCGGCTGGTCAGCCCGCAGCAGGGTCACCCCGGCCGCCAGGGCCTCCTGGCGGGTGCGGCCATCGCGCCAGCGCTGCTGCAGCAGGCGCAACCGCTGCAAGCCGGCCCGATCCAGCGGCGCCAGAGCCGCCAGCTGCCGCTCCAGCCCCAAGCGGGTGGCCGCCCGCTGTCGCTGCTGCTCCAGGGCTGCCGTGAGGCGCTGGCGATCGTCGTTGAGGCGGGCCTGATCGAGCAGATCGGCCAGCAGCTGCTGGCGCGGCTCCAGCTGCTGACGCTGGGCGTCAAGCCGCTCGCGCTGGCACCGCTTCTCCTCCAGCGCGGCCAGCAGCTGCTGCTCCTGCTCCCGGGCCCGCTGTTCGGCCTGCTCCAGATCGAGCAGCCGCTGCTGACCGTCCCGAATTTGGAGCGCCAGGGCATCGCCCTCGCGCAGCAGGTTGTCAGCGGCGTCGTGACGCAGGCGAATCGGATCGAGCCCCTGCTGGGCCAGGTCGATTCTCTGCTGCAGGCGGCTGAGCGCCTCGACCTCCGCCTGCCGCTGCCGCTGCTGCTCCTGCAGCGCCGGCAGCTCGCGGCTCTGCAGCCGCTCCAACTCGGTTTCCAAGCGTTCGAGCCGCTCGGCGGCCTGCTCGTAGGCCTGCAGGCGTTCGAGGGCGGCATCGAGGGCCTGGCTGGCCGCCTGCAGCTCCTGCTGCCGCTGCCAGAGGGGGGAATGCTTGCGCAGGCCCCGCGCCGAGTAGGTCGCGTCCAAGGCGTCCTGGAGGCGCTGCATCACCTGCTGATCGCGCGGCGACTGCTGCAGGACGGCACCACCGCTGCGCTCCAGCTGCGCGAGCAGGGTGTCGGCGTCGTAGCTGGCCTTGCCGGCCTGGAGGGGGTTGTCGCCGGCGCCCCCCTGGAACACCCAGAGATGGGCCCAGCGCTGGGGCAGCACCGTCTTCGCCTGCTTGCTGCCCACCATCTCCGCCACCCCTAGCAGCCGGGCCAGCTCGTCCTCTGCCGCCGGGCCTTGCAAGCTGCGGCCGGCGCCCTCGGCCGCCAGGCTCACCTGACCGCTGGCACCGCTGAAGCGCTTGCGCAAAATCCAGCTGTCGCCACGGGCTTGAAAGCCGAGCTGCACCTGCGGAACCCCGAGATGCCGACTGGAGCGCAGCGCCTCCACCGGCGCGCCCGTGGCCGAGGCCTTCAGAAACAGGGCGCGATGCAGGGCCTCCACCAGAGTGCTTTTGCCGCTCTCATTGGCGCCGCCGATCAGGGTGAGACCGGGGGCGAAATCGAGCGTCAGGTCGCCATGGATCCGCACGTTCTGGAGTTGGCAGCGAAGCAATCGCATCGGGATCAGGCGCTGGTGGTGAAACGAAACAGTTCGGCCAGGGCCGTGCGGGCCAGGGCCGTGGCGGCGGGATCGGCAGCGGTGGCGATGCGCTGCTGCAATTGAGCGGACACCCGGGCGATCAGCGGATCCTCCGCCCGCGCCACCAGCGCCTCCAGCTCCTCGGCTTCCGGAGCCGGCAGGCATTCCCCCTTGAGCCGCAACCGCAACAGACGCCGGCGCAGGTCATCGAGCAGCTGCTCGTAGCGACGATGGCCGGCGAGGCTGAGGCTGCCGCTCACCTCGAGCCGCAACAGATCGCGGGCGACCCGACCGCCGAGCAGCGACTCCAGCAGCTGCCCAAAGCGGGGCAGGTCGTCGTCGCCGTGGAAGTGAACGGCGAGGTTGTGCCAGCGGCAGCGGCCCGTGGCGTGGCTCTCCACCTGGGGCCAAGCGCCGCGCTCGGCCCGCACCAGCAGCACCTGACCGCGTTGGTTGTCATCGCCCTGATCGAAGCGATCCGGCTCCGGCGTGCCGCAGTACCAA
This sequence comes from uncultured Cyanobium sp., assembly GCA_964402615.1. Classification (GTDB taxonomy): domain Bacteria; phylum Cyanobacteriota; class Cyanobacteriia; order PCC-6307; family Cyanobiaceae; genus Cyanobium. The sequence continues at coordinate 4,404 of CAYOCW010000056.1, forward strand.
GCGCGAGGCGACACATGCTTGAGATTGTGCCAGTCACCCAGGGCGATGTAATCGATCTCGTCCAGCGGCAGGGACTGGAGATCGATCAGGTTGTTGGCACCGGCGGGGGCTTCGTCGTCGTCGCCGAGGTTGCGGGCGCTGAAGCCGTGCACGCCGCCGTGGGCCAGGACGAGGCGGGGGCGATCCGCGGGCAGGCGACTCCAGTCGAGCTGGCGCAGCCACTGGCTGGGGTCGCTGCTGTCCTGGTTGCGCAGCAGGGGGCAGGGCAGCAACACGGCCTGATCCAGCAGCAGCGGTTGACGCTCCAACAGCAGGCGCAGGTTGGGCGCCAGGGCCGGCTGATGGCGTTGCAGGTCGTCGCGATGCCAGATGCCGCCGGCGCCGCCATGGTCATGGTTGCCTGGGATGACCAGCACCGGCACCCCCAGGGAGCCGATCGCCTCCAGGGCCTCCAGCACCGCGGTCGCGGCCACGGTGGAGGAATCAAACAGATCTCCCGCCACCAGCACGAGAGCGGCGTTCTGCTGACGGACCACCGCACCGATGCGTTCGATGGCGGCGATGCGCTCGTGCTGCAGCCGATAGCGATTCTTGGCGTCGTCGACGCATCGATAGGGTTTGCCGATCTGCCAATCGGCGGTGTGGATGAAACAGAGCAAGCCCAGCCCCCCGGCGCCATGGGGGCATTCTGGGAAGCGCGGGCCAACGCTGACAGGCGAGGCGCATCGACGGACCTTGCCTCGCAGAGGCCGCGCAACCGCGCCATCCCTTGAATCGTCCGCCCCTGCTGCAGCACCCACAGCCCTGGTATCCCCGCCCCGCCCTCGCCTGGCCAAGCCGTTCCCATCATCGCCTGCTGGGGCTGGCGCTCGGCTTCGGGCTCAC
>CAYOCW010000056.1:5388-12099 GCA_964402615.1 uncultured Cyanobium sp.
GCAATTGGCGCGTGAGCAGCAAACCACCATCATCATGGTTACCCATGACAACAAGATTCTCGACGTTGCGGATCGCATCATCATCGTTGAAGATGGCGCCTTGGCTGGCACCGAAGCAGAAGCCGCTTTCATCCGCAAGATGCGCGTTCAGGGCATTGAGGCGCGGCCTGGAGAGGGGCTGGATTCCTGGCGTCAGGGCTCGTTGGCCTCGGCGGCGATCAGGCGACTGATCAGCAGCCCCATCACCACCGCCACGTAGAGCGTGCCGAGGGTGGCGGTCAGGATGCCCAGCATCTGGGCCTGGGCGGTGGCCGGCACCACATCGCCATAGCCCACCGTCGTCAGGCTGACAAAAGCGAAGTAGGTAAGGCGCACGAAATTGAGGGTCCACACCGGTTGGCCCGGCGCTGTGCTGTTGGGCTGGCCGAGCAGCACTCCGGCAGCGCTGCCGCCGCTGTCGCGAAAGCTTCCCGGTTGAATCGTTTCGAGGGCACAGCAGAGCAAACCGGCGGTGAGCCCCAGCATCAAATAGCCAGCGAAGGCGCCGGTGATCACCGGTTGGGTCACCCGCCGCTCCGCCGCCAGGCTGCGCACCAGCCGCAGGCTGCTCCAGACGCCAAACAGCGACCAGAGCAGGATCAACGGGATGCCGCTGTCGCGCTGCTGCAGCGGCGTCAGCGACCACACCAAACCAGCTACCACGGTGAAGAGGCCCACAACGCGATAGGCCAGGCGGGCCGGACTAGCGAACGATTCCTCACGGCCAGTCCGCCCGAGCCCGACGATCATCGTCACCGCCAGCAACAGATAGCCGGGTGAGGCCAGGCGGTTCCAGCGGCCCGGCAACGCCAGGGTGGCGAGCACCAGCAGGCAAACCGCGAACAGGGTCTGATAAAAGGCGTGGTGACGGCTGGCCATCGAGGCGTGCGCAAGCGGATCGCCGGGGGTGCCCGGGCGAGGCAGATCGGTGCTGCTGTGCATACGATGCCAACCGCAGCATCATCCGCAGCCGAACCGCTCCGCCCCGGGGAGGCCAGCCCCGAGGAGCAGCACAGCCGGCGCGTGGCCCGGCGTCGGACTGGGCTCGGCCGGGGCTCAGCGGCAGAGCTCGGAGCGCCGTTCGCCGGCGCCGCCGATCGGGCCGCAGTTGATCCAATGCACGACGCTCACCTCGATGTCGGTGAACAGCACCATCAGGCCACCGCAGAGCAGCAGCACCACCACGCTCACCACCGCATCGCGCTTGTGCATCGGCCTCGGCTCAGGAACTCAACTTACGGGCCAAGGCGCTGCCCTGCCACTGCTGTCGCAATGCCGCGCTGTTGAGGGGCGCCAGCGGGGGCAGCTGGGCCAGCACCGGCACCTGCCCCAGCTGCTCCAGGGTGGAGGGGTTGTCGGGATGCAGGGGGCCATTCAGCACCAACCCCAGCACGGGCAGGCCGCGACCAGCCAAGGCTTGCAGCGACAGCAAGGTGTGGTTCAACGTGCCCAGGCCGCTGCGGGCCACCAGCAGCACCGGCAACCCCCAGGAGGCCATCTGGTCGATCTGCAGGCGGTCGCGACGCAGCGGCACCAGCAGCCCGCCAGCCGTCTCCACCACCAGCGGTCCCGGGCCCGGCGGCAGCTCCAGATGCTGGTCGTCGATCCTCAGCCCCTCCTGCTCGGCCGCCCAATGGGGTGAAACCGGCGCCTGGAGGCGATAGGCCTCCGGCAGCAGCCGCTGCGGCGGCAGGTCCGCCAGCCGGCCCACACGCTCCCGATCCCCCTCGCCGGTTGCGGGGTCGAGACCGCACTGCACAGGCTTCCAGTAGCGGGCCCCGAGCCCCAAGGTGACCAGGGCGCTGACCACGGTCTTGCCGACATCGGTGTCGGTGCCGGCGATCACCAACCGCAGGCTCATGGCCGCCTCCCCAGCAGCAGCAGCACCTCCCAGCACCAGGCCGGCCGCTGGGGCCAGTGGGCCAAAAGCCGCCGCAACTGGCCGGGCGTCAGCCGGGGGCCGCGGCTGGCGCCAGCCCCGAGGGCATCGATCCGGCCCAACGCCTGGCGGCCATCCGCGGCGCTGGAGGTGAAGCGCAGGATCTGGTGGCGGCGCAGCTCCAGCCCGGATGCGGCCACCGCGATCAGCCGCTCCGCCGCCGGCAACGGCAGGGCTGTGCAGGGAACGGCCGCCGCCCGGGCCGCCTGATGCCAGCCGTTGAGGCTGCCGGCCGTGGGCAGGGCCAGCGCCAACCAGCCGCCCGACCGCAGCTGCAGACACCAGCGCTGCAGTTCCGCCACCGGATCCTCCAACCACTGCAGCGCAAAGCTGGACACCAGCAGCGAGGCGGGAGCAAGCCGGGGCGGCAGGCCAAGGTTGAGGTCCCAGACCAGCGCCGCGCCGTCGGCCCGGGCCAGCGGGTTGCGGGCCAGAAGCTGCGGGCAGAGATCCAGCTGACGGATGGACAGGTCGGGGAGCAGCTGCGTCAAGGCCTGGCTGAGCAGGCCGGTGCCGGCGCCCAGGTCGAGGCAGGGACCGGGCAACAGCGGCAGGTCGCGGCAGAGATGGGCCAGCCGCCAGGCCACCCCCCGCTGCAGCCGCGCCTGCTCGGCATAGCGGTCGGCGCGGCGGGCAAAGCGCTCGCGCACCCGGGCGCTGAAGGCTGCGGCGTCAGGCAGCGCCAGGGGCAGCGCGGCGGAGGTCGAGGCCGCAGAGGCCTGGGGCACCGGGCTCGGTGTTGAAGCGCGAGGCGGCGCGGGACTGGAGATGGCGGATCGGGGGGAGGCGAAGCGGCGACCGCTCGGCTGTGCCCCGGCTCGGACGCTCATGGCGAGAGCTGGCCTTGCACCCACTCCAGCACGGCCGGAATCAGGGACGGATCGAGCAGCGCGTGACCCGCCTCGGGCAGCACGAGCCGCGCCGCCTGGGGCAGACGCTGGCGCAGCAGCGCCCGGGATTCTTCCGAGACGATCCGGTCGCAGCCCGCCTCGACGATCAACACCGGCCGCTGCTCGGGGAAACCGTCGGGCAAATCGCGACAGGAGGCCAGCCGCTGCAGGTCGTGGCGCAGCAAGGCTCGTCCCGCCGCCCCGATCGGCCTGTCGGCCGGCCCCACCGGCAGCAGGGGGGCCGGGGCTGGGGCGGCGGCCTGCACCAAAAACTCCTGCAGCAACTCCCGGGCGCGTCGGGCCTGCTGCTCCTCAGGCTCGAAGGGATGATGGGGTTCAAGGCGCTGGCCCATGCCTTGAATGGCGGTCTGCAGGCGGCGGCCGGCCGACCCGGGAGGCACGAAGCGGCTGAAGCTGGCCAGCAGCACCACCAGCTCCGCCTCGGCCAGCAGCGCTGGAGGCACCAGCAGGGGCCCCATCGAATGGCCGATCAGCAAGCGCCTCCCCCGGGGCTGCCAGCTGGGCTGACGCGGTGCCAGCTGGCCGTAGCCCCGCTCGCCGCAGCTCCAGCTCCAGCCCAAGCCGGCCGTCGCCGCCAACCAGGGGTCCCAGCCGCGGCTGTCGCCGCCCCAGCCATGCATGGCGATCACCTGCACGGGTGGCTTCAGCGCGACGTCCGAAGGCGCCGCGGACAGGCCCGGCTGCGGCGGGCCGCTGGGGTTGGGGCTGGGGTTCGTGCTGGGCATCGGGAGAGCGCTGGGGCAGTGGGGGCCCAGGGGACTTGGGGGCAAGACGGGGTGGAGGCGTTGCGGGAGCAGCAGGGCGCGGGGAGCGGGCATGAATGGCTGCCCATCCAGACCCCAGATCGCGCGAGACCGAAATGGCAGTATCCCTGATGCATTGCGCCAAGATGCGTTGAGCGGGAAGGCGTAACACTGAACGGCCTCGCGTGAGATAGAGGCGGTTCTTGAGCATGCCCCTTAGCCGGGTCTTCTGAAAGCCGAACTGCTATTGGATCACGCGGAATGGATGCTCCACCTTGGCGCGGCAGTGAGTCTTTGCCGTCTCGATCAGGTCATCCACCTCAATCCCCCGACATGGCCGCAATGGTATCTGGATGCGGCCCTCTGTCGGATGTCAATCAGGTTGAGGGTTTGCGCCGATCATCGCGCGCCCATGCGAGATGAAGTTCCCAGCGAGAACGCGATCAACTCTTTTGGATATCGTACAAAACTTTCCAGGAAGCCAACACTCCGAAACCTGCGAGAAGTCCCTCCGAAATGATCACGAATTTCACCGAATTACTCTTGGTCTGGATCGCGATTTCATCGTCTAGTCCGAACCGGGACATCTCGGGGATGGCGGGAAGACAGCGCGAGAGCCACTCGGCAACGGTCGCGCCGCGCAGGTAGCACTCCGAACCGTTCAGCACGAAATTGCCGAGGCCTACTCCGGACGCGAGCCACGGACCGATTTCGAACACTTGGGCCTCCGTGCGGCTGGTCGCGATCGCGAGCAAGAGGCGGCTCATTTGAATGAAGCTCCGCCCCACCCACATCAGGTTAGCCTTTCCCTGTGCCGTGGAGATATCGAAGTTGCCAGCATTGCAGTCAATGAGCCAGGGGCACTGCGTCGCCCAAACAACGCCGCTCGACACGGCACAACCGATGGCGGTGAGGGCATTGAGGTTGAGCGGACCCGGCTCGACGCCACTCCCGAGGTTGCCGATCGCTGCCCGGCCCAGTGGCACCTTCTGGAGAGCAAGCGCCTGAAAATCACTGATCATCCCTAATGCTCCCGTCAATGCGATCGCAACGGCGCGTACCGCCACCCAGGTTGCAGCGCCGCTGCGGTACACGATTTCCCCGCCCGTCGCGGCCCGTGAGAGCGAGGATATGTCGGCACTCTGGCGCAGCGAATTGACCGTGTAGGCGGCCTCGAACTCGGCGAGCGCGGCTTCGTCTGGGAAAGGAGCGTGGCCAGTGATGAGCTTCATGGCGGGCGTTGCCGGCACCGCCAGCATCAGGCTGAAGACGCCGAGGACTGTCAGGTTGCTCTCCACGCCCGCCTGCTGGGTGATGCGCTTGTAAAGCGGGGTGATGAGGGGGATGTCCCAGGGCGCCAGTAGGAAGTCGTGGCCGTTCTGGATGAACTCGCCTACCGTCGCGAAGAAGGCCTTAACAAGCCCTTCGGCCAGATCGAACGCAGACTCCAGCGCCTTCGCCACGACCTTCAATAGATCGCCGATGCTGATGTCAAGCACCTTGCTGGGATCATCCAGATAGGGCTTGAAGAGTTCCAGCATCTGCTCGCCGATGCCCGAGGCACGCAGCTGTTCCAGCTGTGAAACAGCGCTGGCGTACGCTTTCTCCAGGGACTGGATCTGGGCGTCGCTGAGTCCGTCAGGATCCGTCGGTGGGATGGTGGAGCCGTCGGCGTGGTCAGCGAAGGCCGTGAGGATGATGTTGTGCGCCCCGAAGTCCGTAATCTCCTTTGAGCGCTCGACGCTCTTCTCCGGCAGGAGCCCCAAAAGCTCCCTGAGCGTCTTGCCGGCGAACTCACTCTGCTCCGCCTCTTCGAGCTTGCGCTTGACCAAACCCTCCAAGGCGTGGAGCTGCGAAGTAGGACCACACTTCAGCCACGCTCTCGTCCTGGGCCTCGAGAGCCACGGGTTGGCTGAGCCAGTCGGTCGTATCCGCCTGCTGGAACCACTGCTGGAGCTCTCCGGAAGCTGTCACCGCAAACCCGATCGGCGCAGCGTCACAGCGATGGGCTTCCAGATGGTCTGATTGATCGAGCTGCCGGCAGCCAGCGTGTAAATGCCTGCAGTGGCGGTCGCCCCGAAGGAAGGCGGCGAGCCGTTCTTGACGTGCTCGAACGCCGCGACAGCGATCCGCTCGAAGAAGACGGCATGATTGTCGATGGCATTGACATCATACGAGACTACGGTGCAGGAAGGATACTGCTTGATTCAGCCAGCCTGAATGCAGTTAAATATCCGCTTCCCGCTGATACCAAGGTCCCCGAGCATACAGAAATCAACCTCCTCGCTGTCTTGTCGACACGAGGCAACATCGCCAGTCCAGCCCGACTCGCAAACCTGGCGTAGATGAAACAGCTGATCTTTCATCCAACTCTGCTGACCCGCCTGAGCCCCAATTTACCGCGGCCATAGAAAGACGAATGATCGCCAATTTTGAGCTATATCAAGATAACCGCTCGACCATGATCAACTTGATCTCGTCTGAAAGGAAGCAGGCTCGGTTCAAGCACGACTGCATCGGCGTCTTATCCCGCCGTGATGCGTACGGATGGGCCAGGGTGGATCGGCAGCACCGGCCCAGGCCGTACAACCGTTCTCTCGCCAACGCGAACCTGCGCGGGGCGCGCCGGCTGGCTGGCCACGATTTCCCCATCGCGGAGCGCTGGGCTCGCATCGCTCGGTTGTCAACCTGTGCCTGTGAGCTCCACCAGCAGCCCTCCCAGCCCTCCCAGCCCTGCTGGCGCCTGGATCGGCCCCATGCGCTCGGCTCCCGCGTCCCCGGCCCGGGCGATCCGGTCGTCGGAACGGTCGCCGCCGGGCAGGCGGTAGGGTCAAGACATTGCCTTCGGCTGTCGCAGCGAGATTTCTGCCTTGGCGTTCCCTGTCGTCGCCATCCTCGGGCGGCCCAATGTGGGCAAGTCCACCCTGGTCAACCGGTTGTGCCGCAGCCGCGAGGCGATCGTGCACGACGAACCCGGCGTCACCCGTGATCGCACCTACCAGGATGCCTTCTGGGGTGATCGCCAGTTCCGCGTCGTCGACACCGGCGGGTTGGTGTTCGATGACGACAGCGAGTTTCT
>CAYOCW010000057.1:0-11753 GCA_964402615.1 uncultured Cyanobium sp.
GCGATGGATCCATCGCCGGGATGTACCGCAAGATGCACATCCCGGATGATCCGGGCTTTCAGGAGAAGTTCTATTTCACGCCCGGGGATTTGGGTTTCCGGCCGATCGCTACCAGCGTCGGCGTGCTGGGGCTGTTGATCTGTTGGGACCAGTGGTATCCGGAGGCGGCGCGGCTGATGGCGCTGGCTGGGGCGGAGCTGTTGCTCTATCCCACGGCGATCGGCTGGGATCCCCGCGACGACGCGGCCGAACGCCAACGGCAGCGCGAGGCCTGGATCACGGTGCAGCGGGGCCACGCGATCGCCAACGGCCTGCCGTTGCTGGCGGTGAATCGCGTCGGTTGGGAACACGACCCGCGGGCGGCGGGGCCGGGCATCCAGTTCTGGGGCAGCAGCTTCGCCTGCGGACCCCAGGGGGAGCTGCTGGCCCAGGCGCCGCTCGACACTGAAGCCGAGCTGCTGCTGGATCTGGACCTGGGGCGTGGCGAAACGGTGCGGCGCTGGTGGCCGTTCCTGCGCGATCGCCGCATCGACGCCTACGGCGATCTCGTGCGGCGTTGGATCGGCTCGCCTGCTGGAGCAGAACCCAAGCCTGGATCCCAGGCCATGGGCGATCCCGAAGAACCCCGTTGGCGATGATCGGGCAGCCCCCGTACCGGCGCCCCTCGGCGCGTCCCCCATGCAGAACGGCAGCTCCGCCACGCCGGCGCGGACCGGCACGATCCACCGCGTCACCGGCGAAACCGAGGTGCGCGTCAACCTCGGCCTCGACGGCACCGGCCGCTGCCGCGTCAACACCGGCGTGCCGTTCCTCGACCACATGCTTCACCAGATCAGCAGCCATGGTCTGATCGACCTGGAGATCGAGGCTCGCGGCGACACCCACATCGACGACCACCACACCAATGAGGATGTGGGCATCGCCGTGGGTCAGGCGCTGGCGATGGCGTTGGCCGACCGGCGCGGCATCCATCGCTTTGGCCACTTCCTGGCACCGCTGGATGAGGCGTTGGTGCAGGTGGCGCTGGATTGCAGCGGCCGGCCGCACCTGAGCTTTGGGCTAACGATTCCAGCCCAGAAGATCGGCAGCTACGACACCGAGTTGGTGAAGGAATTCTTTGTGGCGGTGGCGAATAATGCTGGTCTCACCGTGCACATTCGCCAACTGGATGGCGTGAACTCCCACCACATCGTCGAGGCCGGCTTCAAGGCGTTCGCCCGGGCCCTGCGGATGGCGGTGGAGCCCGATCCGCGCCGCGCCGGTGCCGTTCCCAGCAGCAAGGGCGTGCTGGAGCGGGCGGGAGCCCAAGGCTGAGCTTTTTCTACCGCTGGCGCGACGGCCGGTCGGGCGTTGCAGGGCCGCGCTTGCCAACGCCCAAGCGTCGCTAGGTTGGAATCTCTGCAATCGCGCCAGCCATGCCACGCCTTGTCGTCCCCGCCGCTGCCGCTGCGCTCCTGTGTCTCGCCCTCGCCGCCCCCGGCCGCGCCGCCGAATCCCCCTGCCGGGTCGATCAGCCCCACAAGGCTGCAGCGCCAGCTGCGGTTGTGCCTTGCGAGGGTCCCATGCTCCCCTGCCTGCCCGCGCAGCGCCCCTGCCAAGACTGACCGCTACCGGATTGGCCACAGCGTCACATTGCGTTACGTGATGATGGGGACGCCGGAACGCGATCCGGCGTCCCCTGCTTTCTGACGCGATGACCCCTTCCGCTTCCTCCGCCGTGGCCGCCAGCCCAGCGCCAGCGGTCCAGCGTGATCGCTTCCAGCGGGCTGACTGGGTCAGCGCCTACCGCAATGTCAGCGTCGAGCTGGATGATGTGCCGCTGGCTGTGGTGCGCGGCGAGATTCCAGCGGCCCTGGCGGGCACCTTCTATCGCAACGGCCCGGGCCAGCTGGAGCGCGGTGGGGTGGAGTTCCACCATCCCTTCGATGGCGATGGCATGATCGCCGCGGTTCGCTTCGCCGACGGTCGGGCGACATTGCGCAACCGCTTCGTGCGCACCGAGGGCTGGTTGGCGGAGGAACGGGCCGGGCGGTTGCTCTATCGCGGTGTGTTCGGCACCCAAAAGCCCGGCGGTCCCCTGGCGAACGCCTTCGATCTGCGGCTCAAGAACATCGCCAACACCCATGTGGTGCGGCTGGGGGATGACCTGCTGGCCCTCTGGGAGGCCGGTGGCCCCCACGCCCTCGATCCCGAGTCGTTGGACACCCGCGGGCTCACAACCCTCAACGGCGTGCTCAAGCAGGGCGAAGCCTTCAGCGCTCACCCCCGCTTTGATCCGGGTCACCACGGCCAGCCGCGTCTGGTCACCTTCTGTCTCAAGTCCGGACCCAGCAGCACGATCCGCCTGTTGGAGTTCGCCAGCGCCGATGGCCCCGATGGCGTCCAGGCGGGGCAGCTGCTGGCGGAGCGGCGCGACAGCTTCCGCGGTTTCGCCTTCTTGCATGATTTCGCCATCACGCCTAATTGGGCGGTGTTTTTGCAGAACGCCCTCGATTTCAACCCCTTGCCCTACGTGCTCGGCCAGAAGGGAGCGGCCCAGTGCCTGAAGTCCAGGCCCGGCGCCCAGGGGCAGTTCTGGCTGGTGCCCCGGCCGGGCAGCCCGCGGGCAGGCGAGCAACCGCGGATCGTGCCGGCGCCGGAGGGTTTCGTGTTCCACCACCTCAATGCCTGGGAAGACGGCGACGAGCTGGTGGTGGAGAGCATCCATTACGCCGATTTCCCCAGCGTCGGTCCCGATGACGACTTCCGCCAGACCGACTTCGATGCCATCCCCGAGGGGCTGATGAAGCGCTGCCGCCTCAATCCCGAGCGCGGCACGGTACAGACCACCCTGCTGAGCGAGCGCTGCTGTGAGTTCGCGATGGTGCATCCGGCCCGCCAGGGACTGGAGGCTCGCTACGCCTGGATGGCGGTGGCGCAGCGGCCCCAGGGCAACGATCCGCTGCAGGCGATCGCCAAGCTCGACCTGCGCAGCGGTGAGCAACGGGTCTGGAGCGCGGCACCGCGGGGCTTTGTTAGCGAGCCGATGCTGGTGCCCCACCCCGAGGTTGACCCGGCCACGGCCGAAGACGCCGGCTGGGTGCTGGTGCCGGTCTGGAACGGGGCCCGCTGCGCCAGCGACCTGGTGATTCTGAATGCGGCAACGTTGGCGGAGCAGGCGGTGCTGGAGCTGCCGCTGGCGATCCCCCACGGGCTGCATGGCAGCTTCGTGGCCCCACCGCCCTCGCGGCAACGGGCGTGAGCCCAGCTCAGATGCTCAACGTCGGGCCCGGCACGGCTGGGCCCCAGGCGGCGACGCTGCCCTTCAGCGCAGCGTGTTGAACTGCATCACGCAATCGCCCTGCCGCAAGCGCAGCACGTTGCCTCGCGCCACGCCTTGCATCTGTCCGAAGCTGAGCCGGCAGCCGCCCGCCGCTTCGGTCGTCGCAGCCTTCGTCGTCGCCTTGGCGGCGGTTCCGGCGGCTGAGGGTTTGGGGAGGGTCGCCTTCCCCTTCCCGGTCCCCGACCGCGAAGCGCTCAGGGGGGCGTGCGGGGAGGCTTCCGCAGCCCGGGCGGCGAGAGGTCGAGTCCACCGCTCGGTCCATGGCGGCAGGGTCGCCATCGGCAGCGCCAGCAGGGCCGCCAACCCCAGCTCCAGCCCCCGGACGGGCGATCGCGTTGGGCGGTCATGCCAGGCCTGGGTCCTGGCCCGGGTCCTGGCCTGGCAGAACGGCATCCTCGATCCAGCTGATGGACGAGTTGTCTTAGCCACAGATCAACGCTGTCGCCGCCCGGCGCTGGCCAGCCCTCGATCCGCATCCATGCCGGGCGGCTCGCCCCGGCGCAGCAGAGCCACAGGGCGCCGCCGGCCATCCGTTGCCTACGCTCCAGTGCAGCGCCCCACCCGCGGCCCGGCCACCGCCGCCATGCCCTGGTTCGTCAAGCACGAAACCTTCCTCCGTCCCGCCGCCGAGCTGGCGTCACACCGCGCCGCCCATCGCGATTGGGTGCTGGGGTTGCGGGCCGCCGGCACCCGCATCAGCAGCGGCTACCTGGTGGATGGGGAGGATCGCCCCGGCGGCGGCGGCCTGCTGCTGCTGGAAGCCGCGGATCACGCCTCGGCCGTGGCGTTGATCCAACAGGATCCGATGGTGCGCAGCGGCCTGGTGCGCTGGAGCGTGCAGCGCTGGGTGAGCAGCGTCGGCGACCTCGGCCTGGGCTGAGCATCCCGACAGCGCCGCTCAGCCCTGCGCCGGCAGAGCCAGCAGCTGGCGCAACAGCGGCTCGAGCTGCGCGAAGGCGCGCCCGCGATGGCCGATGCCGGCCTTCTCCTCTTTGCCCAGCTCGGCGAACGTTCGGTCCAGCTCCGGCACCAGAAACACCGGGTCGTACCCGAAGCCGCCCAGCCCCCGCGGCGCCTCCAGGATCCGCCCCGCGCAGTAGCCCTCCACCTCCAGGCGCACCACGCCGTCGGGGTCGGCCACCGCCAGGGCGGCGCAGAAGCGAGCGCTGCGGTCCTCCGCCAGCCCGGCGGCAGCCCGCTGCCGGCCCGCTGCCTCCAGCTCCGCCAGCAGCCGCGCGATCCGCAGCGCATCGCTGCTGGCGTAGCGGGCTGACATCACGCCGGGGGCGTCGCCGAGGGCGGTGACCTCCAAGCCGGAATCATCCGCCAGGGTCCAGCAGCCGCAGGCTCGGGCCACCGCCTCCGCCTTCAGGCGGGCGTTGGCGGCAAATGTGCTGCCGCTCTCCTCCACCTCAAGGCCGGCGGGTTGGGGGCGGACCTCCAGCGGCAGGGCCGCCAGCAGCGCCGCGAACTCCCGCAGCTTGCCGGCATTTCCCGTGGCGATCACCAGCGGCGTGCGCGATTGCCCAGCCGCAGATCCAGCGGCAACGCGGGCGGGCGGGTGCGGCTCAGCCGCCGCGGCAAAGGGCGTGTCAGCAGTCACAGGGCGAGATCCAGAGCGGAATCGAGGCGGTCGTTCAGGGGGCGCGCCCCTCGGGGCCGTTGGCGGGCGGGACCGAGGCCGGGGGCGACAGGGGTGCCCCCGCTGGTGGCGCCAGCGGGGCGGAGGGCGGCGTCGGTGGCGGGTTGCCGGTCGGGTTGGCGGTGTCTGCGCTGCCGGTGTCTGCGCTGCCGCCGTTTGCTCCGGGTTGCTGCGGCGCATCCAGCGGCACCAGCTGGGCGCCCGGGGCCGCATCTCGGGACTGGGGTGCGGTCGGCGGCGGTGGATCCGCCCGCAGCGACAGGCGGATCAAGGCGGCTGCCACCCCTTCATTGCTCACCAGCAGCTGCACCGGCGAAGCGGTCTGACCCGGCAGGGTCAACACGCGCAGCGGGCCCCGCGCCTCCAGCTGCTTACCGGTGGCATCGAACACGGTCATCTGCACCAGCGGCGAGCCGTTCACGCCCAGCGCCAGCGAATGGCCCGCTGGCAACTGGATCGGGAACAGGCGCACGCCATTGGCGGGCACGTCGGCGGAGACGATCTGGGCCACGCCAGAGCCGGCCACGATCGGATCGACCCGCAGGCCTGCAAGGGTCTGCTCGGCGGCGGCGTACCAGAGCTGGCGGTAGGGCTCGGGTGGAATGCCCTTGCCGGCAGCGCCGGGCAGGAGGTTCTGGGCGTTGCCGCTGACCAGCTGCTCCAGCACCGCCGAGTTGATGCCCTGCCGCAGCAAAGCCTTTTGGCTGCGCTCCCAGTCCCCCGTCCCCAAGCGTCCAAGGCGACTGCGAATGGCCAGGGGCAGCTGCTCCACCCGCGCCAGCCAGTCGTCCGCCAACTCATTCCAGACCTTGCGCAGCGGCGCGTCCTCGGCGCTGGCGCCGGGTAGGCGGCCCTTCTGCTCCGGGTACTGGGCCAACAGCGCGGCATCCACCAGTTGCAGGAACCAGCCGCGGTCCACCTGCAGCGCCCGCAGGCGGTTGAGCAGTTGCTGGCGCTGGTCCACCTCGGAGGGCGGCAGGCTGGCGCTGGAATCCAGCAGGCTGCTGGCCTGGCGCGGTGCCTCCGGCGCCTGCTGACGGCCCAACCACCACCAGCCCAGGGCCGTGCCGGCGATCGCCGACAGCACCAGGGCGATCAGCACCGGCCACAAGCCTCCCTCGGCCGCCTCCTCCCGTTCTACGTAGGCGGGCCTGGATCGCGGCGACCAGGCTTCGCCCTGGTCAGCGGCGCCACCATCATCCTGTTCCGGGGCCCTGTCCGCCAAGGCCGCAGCGCCGGCCGCAACCACCGCTGCAGCCGGCTCGGCCATGCCGGCAGGAGCCGTTGGCGCCTCGGCGCTCTGGGGCTCGTCTGCCGACGCGGCTGCGGCCCCGTGGTCGCGCAGGGCGGCGGCTTCCTCCGGCGACACCTCCTGCGGCAGCAACGCCAGGGTGCGATCCGCCCGCGGCACCGGCCCGGTGCTATCGGGCATCGGCAACTCCTGCAACGCCTGGAGCGCCTGACTGGCGCTGCGGAAGCGCCGCTGCGGATCGGCGCTCACCAACCGCTCCAGCTGGGTCTGCAAGGCCGGCTCCTGATCCAGCGCCGCCGGCCAGCGCCAGGCCAGGCTCACCGGATCCACCAGGGCGCCGGGGTCATCGCCGCTGAGCAGCACCAGGGCTACCACCCCCAGCGCATGCAGATCCATCCAAGGCTGGACCGGCTCCCCGCGCCACAGTTCCGCTGGGGCGTAGCCGGGAGTGGCGGCCGGGGGCGGGCCGTTCGCGTCGGCGTCCACGGCAGCTTTGCCCTGCAGTCGCGCCAGGCCAAAATCGAGCAGCATCGGCAGACCGTCGCTGTCGCGCCGCAGCAGATTCGCCGGGCAGAGATCGCCGTGCAGCAGCCCCTGGCTGTGCAGGGCCACCAGCAGCGGCAGCAGCTGGCGCAGCAGCAGCAGCACCTCGCCGGCGCCGAACACCAGCTGGCGCTCACGACGGGCCTCCAGCAGCTCCTGGTAGGTGCGGCCGTTCTGCCAATCGCGGGCCAGCCAGAGCTGATCCGCCTCGCTGATCGCCGCCCCGAAGCGAGGGATCTGGGGGTGGAGCACGCCCTGCAGGCGGCTCCAGATCTGGCGGGCCCGCTCTTGATCCGCAGCGGGGCCGAGGTGGCGCAACACCGCGGGCGCTTCGCCGGCCAGCAGGTCGCGGGCCAGCCAGAGCTCTCCTTGACGCCTGCTGGAGTTGGGCGAGAGCAAGCGTTCCAGCCGGTAGCGCTCGCCGATGGTTTGGCCCGGAGTGATCGCGGTGTCGGTCATCGGGATTCCGCCGCGGCGCTCCGCTCGGGCTGGCGCAGGCCTCGTCCGGCCAGCCAGGCGGCGTCGTAAAGGCGCGAGCGATAGCGATCGCCCCCATCGCAGAGCACGGTGACGATGCGATGGCCGGGGCCAAGACGCCGGGCCGTCTGCACCGCCGCGGCCACGTTGATCCCCACGGATCCGCCCATGAACAACCCTTCCCGCCAGAGCAACTCGTAGATGGTCTCAAGCGCAGCCTGGTCGTCAATGCGTTCGGCGGCATCGATGGGCGCATCGGCAAGGTTGGCGGTCACCCGGCTGTTGCCGATGCCTTCGGTGATCGAGCTGCCCTCGGAGCGCAGTTCGCCCCGGGTCACCCAGGCGTGCAGGGCACTGCCATG
Organism: uncultured Cyanobium sp.; assembly: GCA_964402615.1. GTDB lineage: Bacteria > Cyanobacteriota > Cyanobacteriia > PCC-6307 > Cyanobiaceae > Cyanobium. Next base: position 7,599 of record CAYOCW010000057.1, read on the forward strand.
GGGATCGGCCAGCACGCACTGAATCGCCGCATCGCGCTCCTTGAGGAACAGTGCCACGCCGGCGTAGGTGCCACCGGTGCCGGTGGCGGCCACCCAGGCATCGAGCCGCCCCTCGCACTGCTCCCAGATCTCGACGGCGGTGCTGTCGTGGTGGGCTTGCCGGTTGGCGAGGTTGTCGAACTGGTTGGCCCAGACGGCGCCGGGCGTTGCGGCGGCGATGCGACCCGACAGCTTCACATAGTTGTTGGGGTCGCTGTAGGGCACGGCCGGCACGGTGCGCACATCGGCGCCGAGGCTGCGCAGCAGGGCGATCTTCTCGGCTGATTGCGTCTCCGGAATGACGATCAGGCAGCGGTAGCCCATGGCATTGCAGAGGTGGGCCAGGCCGATGCCGGTGTTGCCGGCCGTGCCCTCCACGACGGTGCCACCGGGTTCCAGGGCGCCGCTCGCGGCCGCGGCGCGCAGGATGCCCAGCGCCGCCCGATCCTTCACGGAGCCGCCGGGGTTCATGAACTCGGCCTTGCCGAGAATCTCGCAACCGGTCAGTTCGCTCAGATGGCGCAAGCGGATCAGGGGCGTTTGGCCCACCGCTGCGGCGAATCCTGCGCTGATCCCCGCGGAATGAGCAGCCATGATCGGAATCGGCGCAACGACAAGAGTGGCGCGATCGTAGGGGCTGCATCCAGCGCTAAGTCGCCGAGCTGCTCCAGTGGTTCGCGCAACCCGGTGCGGTTGGTGCAGGCAGACTCAGAGGAGTCGGAGCCAAACCGGATGGGCAGGGAGGAGCAGCGCCAGGCGATGCGGGCCACCCGCGAGCATCTGATCGACGAATTGGAGGCGCTCTATCGCCGCGCCTTTGATCGGATCAGCGAGCAGAGCCTGAGCGAAGGTGCGATCGCCCGGTTGACCCAGCTGCTGCTGCGGTCTCGTGAAGCCGCGATCACACCCTTGCAGGAGGAGATCGAAGCGCCCCTGATCACCTCAGCCCCGAGCCCGAGTGGGGCCAGCGCTGGTCCTGCTCTAGAGGCCCCTGGAGCCAGCGAGCCGTGAGCCGCAGCTGGCTGGAGGAGCTGGAGGCGCGGCTGCAGGAGCAGCTGGAGAGCTTTCTGCAGGCCAATCCACGCCAGGAGGAGCTGCTGGCGGAACAGGAGGCTCGCGAGCGTCAATGCAGTCTGCGGCAAGAGCGGCTGGCTTTGCAGCAGCGGGCGCAGGCGACGCGGCAGCGGCTGCTGGAGCTGGCGGCGGAGGTCCGCTGCTGGCAGCAGCGCCGCGACAAGGCCAGCGCCGCGGGCGCCGCGGACTTGGCGACGCGGGCCGGGGCCTATCTGGATCAGCTGATGGAGCAGGGTCGTCGCGACTGGCAGTCCCTGGCGGAGCTCGGCCAGCGCTTTGCCGCCGTTGAGGCGGATCTGGATGCGCTCAGCAAGGCGGGCGGTTCAGCCCGGTCAGCGCCGCCAGCGGCCGCGACGGCACCGGCTGCCCACCCTGTGCGCGACAGCGCCGCAACCTCGGCGACCAGCTCTCCCCCGCCGCCGGATCCAACGGTCGATCTGGAGGCCGCTTGGCGCGCCTTTGAAACCCGGCTGGAGCTGGAGGAGCTGCGACGTCGCCTCAGCTCCTGAGCCGCATCGCCGTGCCGATTTGCACCAGCGGCACCAGGGCGGCAATGCGGCGGGGCGGGGAATGCCTGCCGCTCAGAGATCAGACGGCCGTGGCGCCCCGGCGTGCTGGCTGATCATCCAGTTGGTTGCAGCCTTCTGCGTGTGCCAGGCCTGAAGCAGTTGCTTGGCGAGCTGGCGCAGTTGCTCAGGATCGGCGGTTTCGTCGATGACACGGTTGAGGCGCTCGATTTCAAATTGCTGTCCGATTGTCAGTTCGATGGCTGATGTCATGACCCTCAGCAAAAAAACCTGGGACGAACGGTATCGGCATGAACCATGGCAAGCGTGTCCATCGCTACCGGAAGCGGCCTGGGTCAGTGTTTCAAGGCGTAAACTCACGCTGGATCATCAGCGTTTGCTTGGATGATCATCAGGATTTCTGCTCTACGGGCATGCGCCTGAGCTGGCCGCAGCATCTCGAAGCCTCGCGCACTCTCGAACGGGCCGGCGACGGTCAGAGGGGCATGGCCCTGGCTTTGATGGGCATCTCGCTGCTGATCCTGGCGGAGGATCTGCTCGAATCGCAGTTGCAAGCCAAGGACGCCCCCGCGGAGGACTGAGCTCCCGACCCTTCTGTCGGGGCCTGGAGCTGGCACCGCGACAGACTGCTGCTCAGCACCAGGTTGTCCGGTCATCGACCGGGATCCCCTGCCATGGATTTCCTGCTCTCCAAGCTGCTGCCCCTTCTGGTCTACCCGCTTGGCCTGTCGTTGCTGCTGCAGGCCTCCGCCCTGTTGGGCCGCCGCCAGCGCTGGGCGCCCTGGCTGGGGGCGGCTGGTCTCGGCCTGTTGTGGCTGGCGGCGATGCCCGTCGCCAGCCGGGCGCTCAACCAGATGCTGGAGCGGCAAGCGTTGGCCTTGATGCCGCAGCCGCTTCCCCGGGCCGATGCGGTGGTGGCGCTGGGTGGAGGACTGCGGCCCCCCTTGCCGCCACGCCAGGCGGTGGAGGTCAGCGAGGCGGGCGATCGGTTGCTGACCGCCGTGCGGCTGTTGCGCCAGGGCAAGGCCGATTGGCTGGTCGTGTCCGGCGGATCGGTGAGCCTGCGCCAGCAGGATCCCACCCCTGGAGAGGGGGGCTTGGCCAGCCGCCTGGCCATCGAATTGGGAGCGCCTGCGGCAAAGATCGTGTCCAACGGTGCAGGCCGCAACACCGTGGAAGAACTGCAGTCCCTGGATGCCCTAGCTCAGCGGCGGGGCTGGCGCCGACTGTTGCTGGTGACCAGCGCCACCCATCTGCCCCGGGCCGTGGCCACCGCCCGGCGCCTGACCCGCGTCACGATCATTCCCGTGGCCTGCGATTTTCAAGTGGTGGAACTCCCGGGCCAAGAGAGCTTCGCCAGCCTGCTGCAAGGCCTGTTGCCCGATGCCGAGGCCTTGGATAACACCACCCGCAGCCTCAAGGAGCTGGTGGGGCTGGCGGTCTATCGGCTGAGGGGCTGGAGCTGAAGGATGGCCCTGGTTCAGGCCTTCGGGGCTGGAGGCACCAAGCTCACCCCCTCCGGCGGCGGGGTGGGATCGGGGTCCGCGATCAGCATGTGCTGCAGCACGATCTCCGGCCGCTCACTGTCACGCCATCGGATGCGATAGGCCGGCATCTTGGTGCCCCGGCTGGTGGTCTGCTCCACAGGCTCCATGACCCAGCCGCGGCGTGAACGCCCCTGGGGGTTGCGCTTCACCACCGGATCAGCGTGCTTGAAGCGAAATCCGACGCGCTCACCACTCATGGACCACGAACCCCAGGTTGGGGCAAACTGCTGACGCAGTCCCATTATCCCATCGCACCGGCACCGGCCCTGATGCGCCGAAGTCGCAGCGATGATCACCCCGGGGGGCGGCGCAAGTCCGGGGGCAGCGGCTGCTCACCCCGCTAGTCCCCGGCCTGCTCGTCGCTGCGCAACGGCTCCGGGCGCAGCAGCGGAAAGGCGATCACATCGCGGATTGAGGGGCTGTCCGTGAGCAGCATCGCCAGCCGGTCGATGCCGATGCCCAGGCCGCCGCTGGGGGGCATGCCGATCTCCAGGGCATGCAGAAAGTCCTCGTCCACCGTTTGGGCCTCTGGATCGCCGGCGCGGCGGCGCTCCTGCTGGGCCTCCAAACGCTGGCGCTGATCCACCGGGTCGATCAGCTCGCTGAAGGCATTGGCCGTCTCGCGGCCGGCGATGAACAGCTCGAAGCGTTCCACCAGGCCGGGCTTGCTGCGGTGGGGCCGTGCCAGGGGCGAGGTCTCGACGGGGTAGTCGCACACAAACGTGGGCTGCAGCAGCGACGTTTCCACCCGCTGCTCGAAGGCCTCCACCAGCAAGCGTCCGATGCTGTCGGCGCTGTCCGGCACCTGCAAATCTGCAGCGGCCATGGCGGCGGCGGCGCTGGAGCGATCCGCGAAGCTGTTGAAGTTGAGGCCGGTGGCCTGCTGCACCAGCTCATGCATCGTCGCCCGGGTCCAGGGGGGTGAGAGATCGATCTCGTTGCCCTGATAGATGATCCGGGGACCACCG
>CAYOCW010000058.1:0-11544 GCA_964402615.1 uncultured Cyanobium sp.
AGCGGCACTCCCCCCTGGATGCGCCTGTTCTTCACCATCGCCACCTCCTTAAGCGCCGTTCCGACCGGCATCAAATTCTTCAACTGGCTAGCAACTCTCTGGCGTGGCAAGATCTCTCTGAATAGCGCAATGCTCTTTGCCTGTGGCTTTATTTTTAACTTCGTGTTTGGCGGCATCACCGGGGTCGCGCTAGCCCAGGTCCCCTTCGACATCCACGTGCATGATACCTATTTCGTGGTCGGCCATTTTCATTATATTGTCTACGGGGGAACGGTCTTCGTTATCTTTGCTTCGGTTTACCATTGGTTCCCCAAGTTTACCGGTAGAATGCTAGATGAAAATCTCGGTAGATTGCATTGTGCACTTACATTTATCGGTTTCAATCTTTGCTTTGCGCCTCAGCACTGGTTGGGCCTGAATGGAATGCCTCGCCGCGTCGCAGAATACGATCCTCAGTTTACCCTTTGGAATCAGGTGAGCAGCGTTGGTGCCCTGCTGATGGCGATCAGCACCCTTCCCTTCCTCTATAACGTGATCAACAGCATGGTGCGAGGCCCGATCGCCGGTGACAACCCTTGGCGAGCGCTCACGCCCGAATGGCTGACCAGCTCCCCGCCACCGGTCGAGAATTGGAAAGGAGAGGCTCCCCTGGTGAAGGAGCCCTATGGCTATGGCGTTGATCCAAACCGCATCGACCTCGACAGCATCACCGCCCGCCAGTTGTGGAGCTGAAATCAGCTCAGCACGCAGCCACAGCTGCTGCTGCAGCCGCTGCCGGTTAGCCATGCACTCGCGCCCAGGCGCGTTCTCTTGCCAGCTTCGTCCCACCACCCCCAGCCTCCTGCACCGCCGTCGCTCCGAACCATGACCAGCCTCGCTCCTGGATCCAGCCCCGCCACTGCCCTGGACGCCAGCCCAGCGTCTCAGCATGGCTCGAACGAAGCGGTGTCGGACCACCAGCATCACGACGCCCGTCTCTTCGGCCTGGCGACCTTCCTGGTGGCCGATGGCATGACCTTCGCCGGTTTCTTTGCCGCTTATCTGACCTTCCGGGCCGTCAATACCCTGCCACCTGGGGCCAACTTCGAGCGTGAGCTGCTGCTCCCCACCCTCAACACCGCCCTCCTGCTGATCAGCAGCTTCACCTTCCATCGTGCCGGTAAGCGCTTGATGGCCGGAGATCGGCCGGCCTCCCGGCTTTGGCTCATGGTCACCGGCACCCTGGGCATCGCCTTCTTAGTCGGCCAGATGGTGGAGTACTTCAACCTGCCCTTCGGTCTGACCGACAACCTCTTCGCCAGCACGTTCTACGCGCTCACCGGATTCCACGGTCTGCATGTCACCCTCGGAGTGATCTGCATCTTGATCGTCTGGTTCCAAACCCGACCCCAGGGGCGCATCAGTTCCTCCGAGCCCTTCGGCTTTGAAGCCGCCGAACTCTACTGGCACTTCGTGGACGGCATCTGGGTGGTGCTTTACGGCATCCTCTATCTGCTCTGACCAAGAGCCCTTGATCAGGCTGGGCAGCCCAGCCATCTGCCGCGGCCGATCCCGGTAGGCTTGCTCCTGTAGATTCATTCCCTACACAGCCAGATCTCCACTGGCGCGTGGTTCCATTTCCGTTGCGAAGTCAAGCCAATGCCCGGCACACTCGCAAGGAGCCCTAAATGCCGACGCAAGGTTGATGGTTTTTCCAGATTTTGCCACTGCTGATGGCGCCGCAGCAACAGCCTCCGGCACCGCAGCAACCACCACAGCAACCACCACGCCGGCGATGCTGCAAGGCAAAGCCCTGCTCGACAAGGCCCGCTCGCTCAGCAGTCGCCCTGAAGATCAAATCGCCAGGGCCTGTGGCTACGTGGGTCCGAGCGGCCGGGTGCTGAAGAAGAGCTTCTTCCGGGCGCTGATCGCCGCCAAGGGCTACAAGCTTCCCGAAGGCCCCTCCAGCACCAGCAGCAACGGTGCGGCTGGCAAGGGCCGCCAGGCCGTGTTCCGTACCCGTGTGCATGGCAACGGCAATCTGCTGATCGGCCAGGCCTACACCCGGCGCATGGGCCTGGAACCCGGAGAAGAGTTTCGGATCGAGCTCCAATACGAAACCGGCTCGATCCTGTTGCTGCCCCTCTCGGAGTCCACCGAGCTCAACGAAGCGGCTGAACCGCCCGATGGCGAGCCCATCGATGCGGAATTCAGCGCCTTTGAAATGGAGGACGAGTAAAGCTCCAACCGCCCGCCAGCCCCGCCCTCACTCCTCATCCGGGTGGAAGCTGGCGCTGAAGCTGAGCAGGTCGATGCCGGTGAACAGGAAGCTGATCCCCACCAGCAACCCCAGCACCCAGAGCAAATTCCAGAACTTCATCGAGAGAATCAGCAGCCCCAGCAGCAGGGTGACGAGGCCGTTGCTGAGGCCCCAACCCCAGCCTCGCAGTTGGCGATTCGAGAGCGACAGGATGATGCCCACGAGGCCCTCCACCACAAACACCACACCGATCGCAAAGGCCAGAGCCGCCACCTGGGCGACGGCGGTGAGGGGTCCTGCAGCCAACTGATGCACCATCCAGATACCGGTGATGGTGAACAAAACCGCCAGCACCAGTCGCCAGAAGGTCACCCATCCGCGCAGGCGCCGGGCCCGGTTGAGTGTGTTGATGAGGCCCACCAACCCGCCGACCAAAAAGCCAATGGCCACCATGGCCGTAACCCATTTCGAGGCGAGCACGGGAAAGATCAGCGCCAGAATGCCCAGCACCAGGAACAACACCCCCTCGAACATCGTGAAGCCGCGCAAGGCAGCGGCACTGCGGCGCAGGGAGCTGTCGGAGAACGTCATGGCGGCGATGGGAGCTGGGGCAACCTTGACAAGCCAGAGCTCCGCTGGCAACGCTGCCGCCGCGTTTGGAGATCGCCCAAGGGATGGCGGCCATGGCCCCGGGCTTGACATCGCGCGGGGCGCACTCCACGCCCGTGGAAGGCCTCAAGGGCCGCTGAGTCACCAGCCCCGCTCCACCAACCAATCGGCCGTGAGCGGCGGTTGCGGTTCGGTGGCGGCCGCCGCGCCCCCCGCTTGCGGGACCATCGGCGCCACCAGGCCGTCGCCATCGGACGCGGCAGCCGCCGCAACCAGGCCCCGAGCCGCCAGCAAGCGCTCGCTGTACTTGGCCAGCAGATCCGCCTCCAGATTGACCCAGTCCCCCAGCCGCCGCTGAGCCAGGGTGGTGGACTGCCAGGTGTGCGGGATCACGGCGATGCGAAACCGTTCTCCGGAGGGGCTGCAATCCGCCACCGTCAGGCTGATGCCATCGACGGCCACGCTCGCCTTTTCGCAGATGTAACGGCCATGGCGCGGATCCTGCCAGGCGATCTCCAGCCACCAGGCCGGACCGCTGCGGCGCAGATCGACGATCCTCCCCAGCCCGTCCACATGGCCGCTGACCAGATGGCCGCCAAGGCGATCGATCAGCCGCAGCGCCGGCTCCAGATTCACCAAGGCCCGCGCCGCGGCCCGCTGGCCGAGGCTGCTGCGCCCCAAGGTTTCCTCGCTGACGTCCGCCTGAAAGCCGCCGCTACCGCCGTCGCCACGCAGCGTCGCCACCGTCAAACAAACACCGTCGACGGCGACGCTGTCGCCCAGGGCCAGATGACCGAGGGACTCGATCGCGGCCGCTGTGAAGCGTCCGCCCGTTGCCGGAGTGATCCGCACGCCGCCGGGGCAGCTCTCCAGGCGGCCCAGCGCCCGCACCAGACCGGTGAACATGGCCGCGCTACCTCCGCGCCGATCGTCACAGCCATAATCGAACAAGAGCCCTGAGCGTCGCGGAGGCGAAGCAGGCCATGGTGGAGATGCGGGTCGCAGGAATTGCCCTCGACGCTGCCAGCCGCAGCCCAATCGTGCTGCTGCGCGATCCCTCGGCGCGGCGCCAGGTGCCGATCTGGATCGATCAGGCTCAGGCCCAAAACATCCTGGCGGGCCTCAACGGCATCAAGCCGCCCCGGCCCCTCAGCCACGACTTGATGGTGAGCCTGATCAACGCCGGCCAACTGACGTTGGACAAGGTGATCATCCACGCCATCGAAGACAACACCTTCCGAGCGGTGCTCAAGCTCAACGCCGCCAACGGCACCACCCACGAACTGGATGCCCGCCCCAGCGATGCCATCGCCCTGGCCCTGCGCACCGGCACCGGGATCTGGATGCTGGAGGAGGTGGTGGCCGATGCCTCCATCCCCGTGGATGCTGAGGCCGACGCGGTGGACCAGGAGGACTTCCGCCGCTTCCTGGAGCGCACCAGCCCCGCCGAACTGATTCGCCACCTCGGCAAGGCCATGCCCGAGCCCCCCGAAGACGCCGACACGCCACCCCCCACGGAGGACGCGGGCCCCGCACCTCCCGAGGATCCCGACCAGGGTCCAGCCGCGCCGGAAGGCGGCGGCGAGTCGGCAGGAGGTCCCCACGCCCGCGCCTGATCGCCCGCCGCTCTCCACGTCCAGCCCCGGCGGTCGGCCCTTTGGCCGTGGCCGACCCGTGACGCCGTTCACCCTCGGCACGATGCGGGCCCTCGACCATCCCGGCCAGATGGAGGAGGTGCTGACGGCTGCCCTCAAGGCCGGCATCAACCACCTGGAAACCGCACCCAGCTACGGTCCAGCCGAAGCCTTCCTCGGTCAGGCGCTCGATCGGCTGGCCGTCCGCGATCCGGCCGCCCGCCAACGGCTGGTGATCACCAGCAAGCTGCTGCCCGGTCCCGACCTGGAGGAGGGCCTGACTCAGCTGCGGGCCAGCCTCCAACGGCTGGGGGTGCAGCGGTTGGACAACCTGGCGGTCCATGGCCTCAACACGCCAGAGCAGCTGGCCTGGGCCCTGAGCGGTCCCGGAGCCCTGCTGCTGGAGCGGGCCCTGGCCGACGGGTTGGTGGGGCAGGTGGGCTTCACCAGCCACGGCTCCACGGAGCTGATCGCCGCAGCCCTGGCCAGCGGACGCTTCACCTTTTGCAGCCTGCATCTGCATCTGTTCGACCAGGAGCGGCTGCCGCTGGCGCAGGCGGCCCTGGCCGCTGGCATGGGCGTGCTGGCGATCTCGCCCGCCGACAAAGGCGGCCGGCTGTACGCCCCTCCGGAGCAACTGGTGGCGGACTGCCAGCCGTTCGAACCGCTGCGGCTCGCCTATCGCTTCCTGCTGGCCCAGGGCATCACCAGCCTCAGCATCGGCGCGGTCCAGCCGCAGGATCTCGACCTGGCGGCGGAGCTGGCGGGCGCCACCACTCCCCTCAGCGCCGCCGAGCGCCAGGCACTGGAGCAGCTGGAGCGGACCGGGCGCGAGCGGCTCGGTGCCGAACGCTGCGGGCAATGCCGCCGCTGCCTGCCCTGCCCCAATGACGTGCCGATCCCGGCGCTGTTGCGGCTGCGCAACCTAGCCGTGGGCCATGGCATGGTCGACTTCGCGAGCGAGCGTTACAACCTGATCGGCCGGGCCGGCCACTGGTGGGAACAGCGGGATGCCAGCGCCTGTCAGGCCTGCGGCGCCTGCCTGCCGCGCTGTCCCCTGGAGCTGCCGATCCCCGAGCTCCTGGCCGACACCCACCGCCGCTTGGCGGCAGCACCACGACGCCGGCTCTGGGCTTAGCCCGACGGGCATCGGGCCGCGCTGCGTTTCCAGCTCCGCCGCTCTGAGGCGCCAGACCCCAAACCAAGCGTTGAGGCGACCGGCCGTCGCGGATGCGGGGCTGGGGAGCAGCTCAACGGGCCGCCGCAGCGGGAGGCGGAGCGCTGGCATCCCACAACCGCTGCAACCGCTGGCGCTCCGGGCCCTCGAGCGGCGGCAAGCTGAAGCAGCGGCGCCAAACCTGTTCCGGCGGCACCAACAACCGGGCCAGCGGCTGCGGCAGCCCGGTGGCCACCTGCTCCAGCAGGCCATGGGGCAGGGGCGGCACCCAGCCCGCCCGCAACACCTGCAGCAGCAGCGGCGGTTCCAAGACGGCCGCCAACCAGTCCAACGGCGGTTCCGGCCATGGCTTGCCGCCGCGCAGCAACAGATTCCAGCTCAACGGCGCACCGTCGTCGGGCAGCAGCACCGCAATCCGCGGATCGCGGCGCAGCAGCGGCACCACCCGCTGGCGGGGCAGCACCGCCGCCTCGGCCCTGGCGGTGAGCAGCAGATTCAGGGCATTCGGCTCGTCGCAGGCGATGGCGGCGCGCCGCAGCTGGGCCAGGCGGCCGGGATCCTCCCCCATCAAGGCCATGCTGACCCGAGGGCTGGAGGGCAGCACCAACTTGCCGGCCAGGCTGGGATCCAGCAGCAGGTTCCAGCCCTCGGCCCGGTGGCGCAGCAGATCGAAGCGGCTGCGCAACACGATCACCCAGGGGCTGACGGACCAAGGCCAGGCCCGCACCGGTCCCTCGCTGGCGAACAGGCGGCCGGGGGCATGGGCGGCCGGGTCCAGCCGAGCCAACAGCGCGCTGCTGCCGATCGGCGCCAGCGCGGCGGGGTCAAGGCTGCTGGCCCAGCCGTCGCTGAGCTGCAGCAGCTGGGCCTCGGCGCGCTGGGCCAGCACCTGCTGGGGGTCCTCCAGCAGCTTGAGGCTCCAGGGCCGGGGCAGCTGCGCCGCCCAAGCGCTGGCGATGTCGCCGCGGCTGGCCAACAGCGCCATGGCGCCGCGCTCGCAGCCGGCCAGCAAGCCCGCGCCGGTCAGCGCCGCCAGCACCAACACGGACCGGCGACTGAGGGTGCCGCCGCCATCGCCATCGTCCGATGCTTGGCCCACAGCCATGCTCAACTCCCTTCAGGACCGTAAGGGGCCGCCGCTGCGGCCGCCCTCCCCATCCCGGACGGCCGCCCCCCCTCAGGCTCCTCGGCCAGCAGCTGGCGGCAGGCCCGGTCGCAGGCGTGAGCCAGGGCTGCCGGATCACGACCGCTGAGCTGCCAGAGCAGCGCCAGACCGCCAGCACCCACCCCCTCTTTCACATAACCCCGCTCGTAGTCGGCCAGGGCCGGATGAACGGCACCGCGAAAGTGCAGGTCAGCGGCAAGGGCCAACAGCTCCACCTCCCAGCGTTCGCCGATGCGCCGCAACAGCAGGGCCAGATCGCTGTCGACCTCGCGGGCCACCCAACCGGTCGTGGCCAGACCCACCCAGCGCTGCAAGCGCGGCCGCAGGGCGGGGGGCGCCAGGGCCAAGGCCAGGGCCAGCACCGCCGCCATCTGGCTGCCGCCGGCCAGCAGCAGCGGCAGGTCGTGGGCCGCCGCCCCCAGCGCCAGCCCCGCCGCCAGCGGTTGCATCGGATCACCCAGACAGGCCACCACCCGCCGGGCCCCAGCGGCGCGCTCGGTCCAGGCAACGGCATCGGACCGCCGCCCCAGCAAGCCCGCCGCCGCCAACCCCCGAGCCACCAGGTCAGCCTTGAGGGCATGGGCGGGGCGCCGCAAGCTGCCGCTCACCAGGCCGCTCGCCTCGACGCCCAAGCCGGTGAGCAGCGCCTGGGCGGTGGTGGTGCCACCGGGCACGCATTCGGCCACCAGCAGCGGTGCGGCGGGCTGGCGGCGCGCCTGGCGCCGGGCCCAAGCCTGCCCGAGGGCCAGCAACGCCTCGACCCGAGCGAGATCCATGGCGTCACCACCGCTGAGGCAGCGAGCCGGCCCCCCGGCAGCGGCGGCCGCTGGGCGCAGGTGCGGCACGGCGGGCGCCACGGGGCAGCCCAGATCGACCACCAGCGGGCTCAGGCCCAGCTGGTCCACCACCACCCGGCTGATCAAGGCGGGCGACACTCCCGCCGGCAGTGGCGGCAGGGCGTGGGGTCGCGGCTGCTGCGGACCGAGCAGCAGCAGCTCGGCGTCGGCAGCGGCGGTGAAGCGACGGGCGGGACCCGTGGCACCGGCCGCCGAGATCCCCTCGACGGCGGCCGTCTCGGTGGCGGCCAGCAGCAGCAGCACCCGGGTCGCAGGCCAGCGGCGACGCCAATCGGCGCACCACACGCGAGCGAGGGTTTCGGAGCCGCTGATCCGCCGCGGGGCGATCAAAGCGGGTCGAGCGCCACCAGCGACTGCAACGCGGGCGGCGGCTCGGGGATCGGCGCCTGCAACCGCGGAAAGATCCAGTAGGCCACAGCGTGCTGACAGAGCGACACGAGGAAATTCTGGACCAACAGCAACACCACGGCCACCAACTGCACCACGCCCAGATCGAAGCTGACCGCCGACCCCACCAAGCCGGCGAGGCGATCCAGCAGGCCGGCGGCGACGGAGATGAGCAGCACCCAGAGGTTCTCTCCCACCAGCACCGACAGCACCGCCACCCGGACCAGGAAGCCGGCGGTGCCGATCAGCGCCGCCAGGGAGAGCGACAGCCACCAACTGCAGCCGCGCCGCCAGGCCCAGCCCAGCCAGAGGGCCAGCAGACCGAAGGGGAAGAGCATCAGCGGACCGCGGACCGGCCCCATCAGGGCGATCAACAGCAGCACCGACACCGCCACGCCCTCCACGGCGCAACGGCCGCCGTGCCGCAACTGCAAAAGGATCAGGGGCAAGGGCAGGGCGAGGCGGAAGAGGGGGCTGCCGATCGGCAGGAAATACAGCCCTGCCCAGAGCAGGGCCGTGGCGGCGGCCAGGTAGGCCGTGTCCATCAGCTGGCGGGCCTGGCGATGGCTGAGTGGGCGCCCACGGCTGGGCGACGGGGCCGCCAGCGGCTGGGGCGACGACGGCTGGCCTGGGGGTCCGCTCGGCTCAGGACTGGAGGTTGGCATGGGCGTCGCCATCGGCTCAGCGGACCGTCGCTGGAGGGGCCGGCATCGGCTGGCGACCGTCGACGGGAGCAGCTGCGGGCTGCATCCGCTCGATCGTCTCCACCTCGAAGGGCACACCGGCAGCCCGCAGGGCGCGGGTGACCACCTCGGCCGGCGCAGCGGGATCGGCCCTCGGCAGGCGGAGCGTGACGCGATAGGGGACGGGGTTGCTGGGCACGGACAGCGCGACGCTGCCGGAGCGAGGAGGGGCCTGGACGGCGCTCGGTGCTTTGCCGCCAGCCCCGGCCGCTGCAGCGGTGGACGCGGCGGAGCGAACGGCGGACGCCGCCGCTTTGCCGGCCGATCCCGCCGGCTCGCTGACTGGCGGCTTGCCGTTTGGCGGCCCCGCCGGAGCGGCCCGGCCAACGCCCGTTCGCCCTCCCGGCGCAGGGGATGCGACCTGGCCGGCGCCGGTCGTTCCGACCGGGCCCGCGCTCGCCGGCGCCGCTGTCGTCGCGACCGGGCGCTTGGCGAGGCCACTGCTGGCGGCCACCGGTTCCGCCCCGAGGTCACCAGCCGTTGGCTCCGTGGCGTTGGGGAAGCTGCGCGAGAGGCGTTCCGCAAAGGGAGTGCCGCTGCATCCACTCAACAGGGCGACGTGAAGAACCAGGGCGAGGGCCCAGGCCCGTGGCTCGGTCCGACGCTGGATGCGGCCAACCTGCACCATCAGCTGTCCGCCGCCCGAATCACCCGCACCGGACTTGCCCGCAGGCGGCCGGTCTTGGTGGTGGCCGGAGGCTTGCGGCTGCTGGCGGCTGCCCGGCTGCTGTTGCCGCTGGTTGTGGAAGCCTTGCTGGTGGCCGCAGCCCGGCCCCGGCCCGCTCCAGCGGCGCGGGAGCCCTTGGTGCTGGCGGCCTTGGCGGCCAGCAGCTCCACCGCCTGCTCGAGGCTGAACGCATCAGCGCTGCTGCCTTCCGGCAGGGAAGCGTTGAGCTTGCCTTGCTTCACGTATAAGCCGTAGGGACCATCGAAAAGCTGAATCGGCTCCTCAGCGCCGGCCGGAGTGCCCAGATCCTTGAGGGCGGTGCGGCCACCCCGGCCGCGCTTGGGTTGGGCCAACAGCTCCAGGGCCCGCTCCAGCCCAATCGTCAGCACATCGTCCTCGACCTTGAGGGAGCGATACTCCTTTTCCCCCTTGGCCTTGTCGTGCACGACGTAGGGACCAAAGCGGCCCAGGCCCGCCTGCACCCGCCCTCCGTCCGGATGTTCTCCCAGCTGACGCGGCAGGCGCAACAGACCTAGGGCTGCCTCCAGACTCATCTCCTCAGGCTTGACGCCCTTGGGCAGGGAGGCGCGTTTCGGCTTGGGCACCGCCTCGCTCACCTGGCCCAGCTGCAGGTAGGGGCCGTACTGACCAAACAGCAGGTAGACGCTCTCGCCGCTCTCCGGATCGACGCCGATCGCCTCCGGGCCTTCGGACTTGTGGCGCAGGATCAACTCCGCCTTTTCAGCGTCGAGATCGGCTGGGGTGATCTCATTGGGCAGGGTGGCCTTGAGCAGCTCTTCGCTGCCGTCCTCTGCGACACGACGAGTTTCGAGATAGGCGCCAAAGCGGCCGATGTGCACCACGCAAGGCAGCCCCTCCAACTCAACTGTGCGGGAGGCGCCCGGATCGATGTCGCCTTCGCGCCGCTGCACCTGGGTTTCCAGTCCCTGCTCGCCCTTATAGAACCCCTCTAGATACGGCAACCAGGGCAACTTCCCCTGGGAGATTTCATCGAGGCTGGTCTCCATCCGAGCCGTGAAACCGGTATCAACCAGATCGGGGAAATGCTCCTCCAGCAACGCGGTGACGGCAAAGGCGGTGAAGCTGGGAATCAGGGAATTGTTCTGGAGCGTGGCATAACCACGATCGACGATGGTGCCGATGATCGAGGCATAGGTGGAGGGCCTGCCGATGCCCTCCTTTTCCAACATCTTGACCAAGGCCGCTTCGCTGTAGCGGGCCGGCGGCTGGGTCTGGTGGCCCAGGGCCTCGACCTGGAGGCAGGCCGGCGTGTCTCCAACCGCCAGGGCCGGCAACAGCACTTCCTGACCTTCCAGGGCCGCATCGGGATCATCACTGCCCTCCACGTAGGCGCGGAAGAAACCGGCAAAGTCGATGCGTTTGCCGCTGGCGCGGAAGCGAGCGGGGCCGAGGGACGACCGGGCGGCGGCCTCCAGATCCACCGCCAGCATCGTGAGGCGGGCATCGGCCATCTGGCAGGCGACCGTGCGCTTCCAAATCAGCTCGTAGACCGCCAGGTCGCGGCCGTCCAAGCCGGAATCGGCAGGGGTGCGGAAGGATTCGCCGGCGGGGCGGATCGCTTCGTGGGCCTCCTGGGCATTGCGCGCCTTGGTGGCGTATTGACGCGGCTGGGGGCTGAGGTAATCGGCGCCGTACTTCTCACGCACGCAATTGCGAGCCGCCTGGATCGCCTGGTCGGAGAGGTGTACCGAGTCGGTGCGCATGTAGGTGATGAAGCCGCGCTCGTAGAGGCCCTGGGCGGTGCGCATCGTCTCTCGGGCCGAGAGGCGCAGCTTGCGGTTTGCCTCCTGCTGCAGCGTGCTGGTGGTGAAGGGGGGCACCGGCTTGCGCACGGTGGGCTTCTCCTCGACGCTGCTCACCGTCCAGGCGCCGTCGGCGGCGGCCTGACGCAGGGCACGGGCCTCCTCCTCCTCCAGCAGATGCACGCGGCTGCCAGCCTTGAGGGCGCCGGTGGCCTCATCGAAGTCGCCGCCACTGGCGATGCGTTCGCCGCGCACGTGGGTGAGCTTGGCGTCAAAGCCGCC
>CAYOCW010000059.1:0-11481 GCA_964402615.1 uncultured Cyanobium sp.
GAGCCCTTACCTCAAAGAAGCCTTGCAAACCATGTTCGAAACCGGCCTGCCGGCGATCGTGTTCGAGGAGTGCACCGGCGAGACCTATCACCCGGTGGATGGCGTTCGCCACGTGCGCTGACGCTGAACCCGGGCCGGTGATCGCTGAGCCGCTGCCGATCGATCCGCTCCTGCCGCAGATCCGCGCCACCCTGCAGTCCGGCGTCACCCTGCTGCTGCAGGCGCCCCCCGGCGCCGGCAAGACCACCCGCGTGCCCCTGGCCCTGCTGGAGGTGCTGCCGCCGGACCGCAAGCTGCTGCTGCTGGAGCCGCGCCGCCTGGCGGCCCGCGGCGCCGCCCAGCGCCTGGCTGCGGCCCTGGGGGAAACCCCCGGCGGCCGGGTGGGCTATCGGGTGCGGCTGGAGAGCCGCTGCTCCGCCGCCACCCGCCTGGAGGTGCAGACCACCGGCGTGTTCCTGCGTCAGCTCCAGGCCGATCCAGCCCTGGAGGGGGTCGATGCGGTGCTCTTCGATGAGCTGCACGAGCGCCAGGCGGAAGCCGACCTGGCCCTGGCGCTCGTGCGCCAGGCCCGCCAGCTGTTGCGCCCCGACCTGCGACTGCTGTTGATGTCGGCCACCCTCGATCTCGAACCCCTGGCCCGTCGCCTCGATGACGCCACGGTGCTCACCAGCGCAGGTCGCAGCCACCCCGTCGAGGTGCTGCATCAGCCGCCCCGGCCCGAGGAGCCGCTGGAGCGGCAGCTGCTGCGCGCCCTGGAGGGCCACTGGCTGGACGCACGCCGATCCGCAGAGACCGTGCTGGTGTTCCTGCCGGGCCTGCGCGAGATCCAGCGCTGCCAGCGGGCGATCGCCGCCTGTGCCTGGGCCGAGCCGCTGGAGCTCACGCCGTTGCACGGCCAGCTGACGCTGGCGGCCCAGGCCAGCGCCATCGCTCCGGCCCGCGGCGCCGCCGGCAAGATCGTGCTGGCCAGCGCCATCGCCGAAAGCTCGCTGACGATCGCTGGCGTCACCTTGGTGATCGACGCCGGCCTGAGCCGTCGCAACCGCTTTGATCCGCGCAGCGGCATGGATGGGCTGGTGACCGTGCCCGCCAGCCAGGCCAGCGCCGAACAGCGCCGCGGTCGGGCCGGCCGCCTCGGCCCCGGCCGCTGCATCCGCCTCTGGTCGCCCGCCGATCAACAGCGCCGCCCCGCCTTCGACACGCCGGAGATCCTCGAGGCCGATCCGCTGCCGTTGGCGTTGCAGCTGCTGGCTTGGGGCTGCGCCGATGCGACGGAGCTGAGCTGGATCGATCCGCCGCCACGCGCCGCCTTGGCTGAAGCTCGGGAGCTGCTGCGCCAGCTCGGGGCCCGCGAGGCCAACGGCGCCCTCAGCGACCACGGCCGCGCCATGGCCCGGCTTGGCCTGCAGCCGCGCCTGGCCCACCTGCTGCTGGAGGCCGAGCGCCTGGGTCAGCTGTCGCTGGGGTGCGCCTTGGCGGTGCTGCTCAGCGAGCGCGATGTGCTGGAGCGCCAACAGGTGGGCTGCGATCTGCTGCCCCGGCTCGATGCCCTGCGCCGCGGCCATGGCGATGCGCGCCAGCATCGCCTGCAGCAGCGGCAGCTGGAACGCCAGGTGCGGGCGTTGCGGCCGGAGCGGGCGGCGGCCGACGCGGGCGGGCCGGCGCTGACGGCCGCCTTAGAGCGGACGGCGGAGCCGGGTCTGGTGGCGGAGCTGCTGGCCCTGGCCTATCCGGAGCGCTTGGCGCTCAACCGCGGCAAGGGCGATGGCCGCTTCCTGATGCGCGGCGGCCGCGGTGCCGTGGTGGCGCCCCGGGATCCGCTGGCGGGCGCCGAGGCGTTGGCGATTGCCCAGGTCGACGGCCAGGGGGCGGAGGCGCGGGTGCTGCTGGCGGCGCCGCTGCCGCGCCAGGCGTTGCTGGAGCGGGCGGCGTTGGAGGGGGAGTTGCGCCCGGAGGTGCGTTGGGATGGGGCGGCCGAGCGGGTGCGCTGCGAGCGTTGCCTGCGCCTTGGCGCCCTGGTGCTGGAGCGCAGCCCCTGGCCCGACGCGGAGGGCGCCGCCGTGCGGCGGGCCTTGCTGCAGGGCTTGGCGGAGCTGGGGCTGGAGGCGTTGCCCTGGAATCGCCGCAGCCGCGAGCTGCGCCAGCGGCTGGAGCTGGCCCATCGGCACCTGGGCGCCCCCTGGCCGGACCGGCGGCGGGAGACGCTGCAGGCCGACCCCGAGGCTTGGCTGGGCGACCAGCTGGAGGGCTGTCGCAGCCGCCAGGATCTGCAGGCCCTCGACCTGGTGGAGGCGTTGTGGAGCGGCTGCGGCTGGGAGCTGCGGGCCGAGCTGGAGCGGCTGCTGCCGGAAACCTGGACGGTGCCTTCCGGCCGGGCGGTGGCGATCCGCTACGGCGAGCCGCAGCCGCTGCTGGCGGTGAAGCTGCAGGAGCTGTTCGGCTGCCGTCAGACGCCGACGCTGCTGGATGGTCGCCTGCCGTTGACCCTGGAACTGCTGTCGCCGGCGGGCCGGCCGGCGGCGCTGACCGCCGACCTGGAGCGCTTTTGGCGGCAGGGCTATGCCGAGGTGCGGCGCGAGCTGCGCGGTCGCTACCCGCGCCACCCCTGGCCGGAGGATCCGCTCACGGCCCAGCCCACCGCCCTCACCAAGGCTCGGCTGGCCCGCCAGGGTTGAGCGCCGCGGGCCAGGGGTCCGAGAGGAAGCGGGCGTCGAGCAGCGGCCCGTAGCCGAAATGCCGCAAGCCCTCGACGATGCCGGCGCAGCCCTCGCCCCGGGCTGCGAAGGTGCGCGTCAGTGCCGGCAGCCGCTGGCGCAGGTCGGCTTCGGCGTTGGCCACCATCACCCCCGCCAGGCCGGTTTCGAACATCGCCAGGTCGTTGAGGCTGTCGCCGGCGGTGACCACCAGGCGGTGATCGAGGCCGAGGGCCTGGAGCAGCGCCAGCAACGTGCTGCCCTTGTTGATGCCGGCTGGCAGCACATCGAGATAGCGATCACCGGAGATCAGGCAGTCGACGCCATGCCGCTCCAGCGCCTGCAGATGGCGTCGGTCGATCGCCGCCGGATCGATCAGGTAGGCCAAGCGACGATCGCTGTTCACCGGCTGGGTTTCGAGGCCGGGGATGCGCTGCAGCAACGGCAGCAGCCGCTCTGGCAGGCCCCGCCAGCGGGCCTCGATCGGGGCCACCAGCTCCGGCAGCGGTCGCAGGCTGTGGCCGCAGGCCACGGTGCAGCCCACATCGCTGATCACCAGATGCGGGCGGGGCAGGCCGAGCGCCGTCTCGCGCTGCAGCAGCCGCCCCACCGAGTCGAGGGCGCGGCCGGTGCTGAACACCTGCACCACCCGCTGGCGCTGGCGTCCCAGCCAGCCGTAAAGCCGCAGCCTCCAGGGTTCGGGGCCGGCCAGCAAGGTGCCATCCAGATCGGTGACCAGCACCAGCTCGGGCTGGCGGGGCCAGGGGGCTGCCAACCGCTCCAGCAGCTGGGGGCGCAAGGCGGCGGCAGGGGACGGCTGGGTCATGGCGCCCCAGCCTGCCGCCCCCGCCGCCCGATTGGTTGGCGATCCGCCTCCCCCGCCGCGCCGCCATCCGCCAAGCTCGGAAGTCAAGGCGGCTTGGCTTGCGTCCGCTGTTCTGCCCCGTCCTCCGGCCCGATGCACCAGCTCCCCGACGCCCGCCAGGCCCTGCCCCGCTACAGCGTCAGCGAGCTGAATGGCGCCATCGCCAACCTGTTGGAGCGTGGTTTTGCGCCGCGCTTCCTGCTGGAGGCCACCGTGAGTCGCCCCCAGAACAAGAAGGGCCACCTCTGGCTCACCCTCACCGATGGCGACGCGGCGATCGGCGGCGTGATCTGGGCCTCCCAGCTGCAGAAGTTGGCTTACCTGCCAGAGGATGGCGACGGCGTGCTGGTGGTGGGCAAGCTCAACTTCTGGGTGGCCCGCGCCTCGCTGACGGTGCAAATCCTCGATGTGCGGCCGGGGCTGACGGCGGTGTTGCGCCAGTTCGAGCGGGTGAAGGCGAAGCTGGCGCCGGAGGGCCTGTTTGATCCGGCCCGCAAGCGTCCGCTGCCGGCGCTGCCGGGTCGCATCGCCGTGGTCACCAGCGTGCCCAGCTCCGCCTTGGCGGACATGCTGCGCACCGCCCGCGAGCGCTGGCCCGCCACCCGGCTGCTGGTGGTGCCGGTGCCGGTGCAGGGGGCGGTGGAGGCGCGGCTGCTGCTGGTGCTGCAAGGCCTGGCCCAGCGGGCGCGGCGGTTGGAGCTGGAGGCCCTGGTGCTGGCCCGCGGCGGCGGCAGCCGTGAAGACCTGATGCTGTTCGACGGCGAGGCGCTGGCGCGCTGCCTGGCGGCGTTCCCGCTGCCGGTGGTCTGCGGCCTGGGCCATGAAGACGACGTGACCATCGCCGACCTGGTGGCCGACTACCGGGCCGCCACGCCGACGGCTGCGGTGGTGGCGCTGCTGCCGGATCGCCAGGCGGCGTTGCAGGGGCTGGCGCAGCGCCGCCGCCAGCTGGGCGAACGCCTGCGGTTGCAGCTGCAACGGGCCCGGGAGCGCCTGGAGCGCCAACGGCTGGTGTTGGCGGAGGCGCAGCCGCGCCGCTTGCTGGAGCGCCAGCGCGATTGGCTGGCCCAGCGGCAGCGGCTGCTGCAGGCCCTGTCGCCCAGCCACTGGTTGGAGCGTGGTTTCAGCCTGGTGCGCGACCGCCAGGGGCGGCTGCTGCGCCAAGCCCAGGCCGTGGATGAGGGCGAGCTGATCCAGGTGCAGCTGCTCAGCGGTGCGTTGACGGCCCGCGTGTTGAGCCGCCGGCTGGAGGCGGACGGGCCGGGTTGAGCGGGGGTCGAGGCGCTGACCCCAACGCATCACCCGGTGGCCGCTGGGGCAGGCTGGAGCCCGGCCACCACCGCTCCACCACCGCCCCGCTGCAGCCGTTTCGCCATGCCCAGCCCCCGCAGCCGTTCTGGAGCCGGATCCGCCGCCGCAGCGTCCACCCCTGCCGCGGTCGACGCCGCTGCCGTTGAACCCGCTGCAGCCGACGCCTTGGCCGTTGACGCTGCGCCTGCGACCACCTCCCCGAGCGAGGCGGCCGCGGCCAGCCCGGCGCAGCCCGACCTGCGCGAAGGGATCGATGATCTCTCCTTCCGGGAGGCCCAGGTGGCGCTGGAGCTGGTGCTCAGCCAGCTGCAGGCCAGCGACCTGGATGTGGAGGTGATGGTGGCGTTGCATCGCCGCGGCCAGGCCTACGCCGAGCGGTGCGAGACGTTGCTGCGGCAGGTGGAGCAAGAGGTTCAGCTCTGGGATCCCGATGCTCCCGATGCCTCGCCCCGCCCCTATCCCCCCGGTCCATCCGGCGCCAACGGCTGAAGGCCAGCCGTCTGGGGACGCGGACTGCGGCTGGGGCTGCGGTTGGGGAGAGGCGTTCACGGGGTGCGGCCCAGCTGCGCGGCGACAAGCAGACCGCCCCGAATGCTGCGCTGAGGCGGCAAGCTGGCGGGCTCCACTCCCGCCGCTCCGAGCACCCCCGTGGCTGAAACCCTCCCGTCCGGAACCCCTGCGGCAGACCCCAACGCCAACCCCAAGGGCAGTCCAAGCGCCGCCATGTCCATCCCCGGGCTGCCGCCGGGCGCTGCGGGTCCGGGACCGCATGGGCTGGAGTTGCTGTACCTGGCGCTGGCGGTGGCCGGCGCGGTGCTGCCCTGGCTGGCCAATCTCGACTACCTGCGGGCCTATCCCGGCGGCGGCTTCGACATCGGCCAATTCGTTGCCTTGGCGAATGTGAACCCCGCCGCCCAATCGCTCAGCCGCGACCTGGCGATCGGCTCCAGCGCCGTGCTGATCTGGATCGTGGTCGAAAGCCGTCGCCTGCGTTTGCGGGGGCTGTGGCTGGTGCTGCTCTGCTGCTTCACCCTGGCGTTCGCCTGCGGAGCGCCGCTGTTTCTGTATCTGCGCGAGCGGCGTTTGCGGGAGCTGGCGCGGCAGGTGGGTTGAAGCCAGGCGTTCCACCGGCCACCGCCTGCGCCACGGGATGTCCTCCCGCCGCAGCCGGGCTGGCCTCGCCTGCGCTTCAGCCCCGCCGCCAGCGGTTTGGAAAGTAACGCGGCAGCTCCGGGGCTGACCCCGATTCAGCCTGAGAAGCGGGCGAAGGTTGGGAGCTTCGGCTTGCGCTGGCTGACCCCGCTTCCGCCTCGGGCTGCGACGCCTTCCCCGCCGCCACCGGCTCGCCGTGCAAGGCCAGCACCGCCCGGCAGCGGTCCAGCAGCTCGTGGCGCAAGGCCGTCGGTTGTTCGATGCGGACGCCAGCCCCGAAGCCGAACAGCCAGCGGCGCAGGTCGACATCGCGGGCCAGGGTCCATCGGGGGAGATCCAGCTCCACCGGGTAGGGATGGCTGTCGTCGGCTGGATTGGGCTCCAGCACGTGGGGGGCGCGGGGATGGTGCCACCAGCCTTCGCCGGGCAAGGGACGGCTGAGGCGGGTTTGCTCGCGTGGATAACGACCCAATCCCTCGCGCAGGAACGCGAAGGCCCAGGGGGCGCAGCTGAAGCGCAAGGTCTGCAGCTGGCTGGCCCGTTGGCGTGGGTTGTTGCTGGCCAAGGCCAGCTGGGCCTCCAGGTTGTCGCCGAAATAGACGCCGCCGCAGTGGTGTTGCAGGCGCTCGAGCCGTTGCAGCGACCGTTGATGCCGTTCCGGTGAGCGCGCGAGCAAGGTTTCCGCCCGCAGCAGCTGCAGGCGATCGAGCCGTTCGCAGCGGATCAGGCCATCGCTGTGGCCGATGGCGTCGTCCTCCAGCATCAGATACCAGCCGACCGCGTGGAACACCAGCTGCAGCGGCCAGACCCGCAGCTCTGCAGCGGCGCTGTCCCCCGGTTGGCCGTCGCGGTTGGCCTCATGGCTGCCGACCGCCTGGAAGCGCCGCAGCAGCACCCGTTGGCGCGCGAAGATCGCCGCCTCGATGCGCTCGGCCTGGCGTGGTGCCGCCAGCGATTCGCGTCGCTCCAGGCCACGTTCGAGAATGGTGTGGCGGGCATAGCTGCGCAGCGGCGGCGTCTTGCCGCCATCGAGGCCGGCCCAGCCCAGCCGCTCCTGCAGTTCCTCCACCAGGTCTTGGGCGCAGGGATCGCCGAGCCGGCCGGCGGCCTGGCGCACCACGGCGAACACCTCCTGCAGTCGCGGCGCCGACAGCACCGCTGTGCCGAGGCTGTAGCCATGGCGCACGTTGTCATTGCGGGAGCGGAAGCCGTAGGGGGTGAGGACTTTTTCGATGTCCTTGCGCAACGTGTCGACCTCCCCCGGCATGTAGCCGCCGGGGAGGCTGGCGGTGGCCTCGATCAGATGCCGATGCAGCGAGGCGCCGCTGCTGCTGGGGTGATCGAAGGGCTGTTGCAAGAGATGGCGCAGCAGCGTCATCACCCGCTGGAACACCGGGGCATCGCCCATCGGCGGCAGGCCGCCGTGGAGGCCGCCGCGGTTGGGCTGGTGGCGGGCGCGCCGCGGCGGGCAGGGCGCCAGCTGGATCGGCCCCCGCTGCGCCACGGCGCTGGTGAAGCCATTGGCTTCCAGCCAGAGCAGATCAGCGCCGATCGCATCCACCTCGCCATAGCAGGCGCCATGCAGACGCCGCAGAAAGACCGCCGCCCGCTCCGCCAGGGACCCCTCGGGCAACGGCGACACCAACGCCTCCAGCGCCTCGCGCGTGCCGGGATCGCGCCCCTCCAGATCGGGATAGGTGGCCAGCAGCCGGATCAGATAGAGCAACCGCTCCAGATCCAGCAGGTTGGAGTAGCCGTGGCGTTGCAGGTTGCGCTCGCGGTTGGTGGCGGCGCGGATGCGCGTCTCCAAGGCCGCCAGCTCCCGTTCGAGCAGGGGCACCAGCTGGCTGGGGTCCTCCACAAAGGTGGGCACCAGGGCGCAGATGGCGGCGAACCCCTCGGCGCGGCAGGGGCCGAAGTGGCTGTTGGCCAGGGCTGCCGCCATCTCGCGGATCACCGCCTCCGGCACGCGCCGCTCGCGCCGCAGATTCCAGCGCAGCGACGTCTCCAGCGGCGTGTGCAGCCACCAGCCGATCCATTCCACCGGCCGCGGCAGCGCCAACGCCTGGGTGAGGGCGAGGCGCCAGGGCCGGCGGGCGTGGGTGGCGTCCACAATCACCGGCCGCCCCGCCGCCACCGCCTCCAGCAGCCGGTGCTCCAAAAGCGCCTGGATGTCGCTCCAGGGCCCTTGCACGGCGGCATCGCCAAACACCTCCTGCCGCAGCCGATCGGTGCTCAGCACCAGCGCCGCCTCGCCAGCGGGCCCCTGCAGCAGCGGCGCCAACAGCCCGGCCAGGGTGGTCTTGCCGCTGGCGGGCTGGCCGATCAGCAGATGGCAGCGCAGCGGGGCTGGGGCGGTGGCCATGGACGTGAGAACGAGCGGGCGGGGGGAGGCAGTGATCTCTTGAGGCCTGCCGCGGGCCTCCAGAATCGGGCTCCCTCGGCCGCTGCATCCTCCTTCAACCGCAATGGGGTGTTGGCTTCAGCGCTGCCTGCCTGGCAATCCTTGTGGTTGATGCTGAACTGGCGTCGCGATCCCGACGACGAGACGCGCAGGACCGCGCTCGCAATCAGGATTCAACAAACCAAGAGCTAAACCGAGCAGCTGAGTGAACAAAACGCCAGGTTTGGGCAGCAGAGAGCCCGAGAGAAAGCCTGCAGAACTTGCAGCGAACAGTTCTGTTTGCCGCCTGAGTCTTGCTCGATCCCGGCAACCGCAACCGAGCTCGATTCCAGGACTTCCTCGCCCTGATCGCTCCGCGGTCCTGGCGAGACGAGACGGACGCTTGAGACCTCGCCCCAGGCGGCGGCAAGGGCGGTAGCCTGCATCGACCCGAGCTGGTTGGGCCATGGCGGATACCCTGCTGTTCAGCTTGACGCTCACGGAGGCCCCTGAGGGCGGTCGCTGCAATCCCGAGGAGTTGGAAGCCTTCATCGCCGGGTTGGTGGCCGATCTCAACGAGATTGAGGCGGTGCGGGCGGCGCCGGCCCGCTCCGAGGCCATGGAGCCTGGCAGCAAAGGGCTGGGCGCGTGGTTGCTGGGGGTGCTGTTCGCGGAGGTCAACGGTGAAAACGCGTTGCTGCTGGTGGTGCGGACGGTGCTGAACTTTCTCCAGGAGCGGGGTGTGCCGCTCAACGTGCCGATCAAGTTGGGGCTGTCCCGCAAGGGGGCCGATGGGGCGGAGCCAGCGCCGCCGGCGCCGGATGCGCCGATCAGCTCAGTGATTAAGGTGAAGCTCTCGATCAAGCGGCCCGATGGGGTGGAGCAACTGCTGGAGCTGGAGGGATCCGCCCAGGATCAGCAAGTGCTGGAGGCGTTGTTGCTGCAGGCCGGTGCCTGCCTGCAGACATTGGCTGGGTCGTAGCTGAGCTGCCGTGGCCAGCAAGCACGCCCTGCTGATTGGCATCAGCACCTATGGGGAAGGCCTGCTGCCGATTCCCAGTGCCGAGAAGGATGTGGCGGCGCTGGCCGCGGTGCTGCTGGATCCGGAATTGGGGGGATTCCCGGAGCAGAATCTGCAGGTGTTGACGAATCCTGGCCGCACCGCCCTGGCCAGTGCGGTTGAGAGGCTTTATGAGAATAAAGAGGCCGATGATTTGTTGCTGCTCTATTTCTCCGGTCACGGCTTCCGTGACAACAAACGCCAGCTGCGGCTGACTAGCGCCGACAGCTGCAAGATCCGTGAAAACGGCAACTTACACTTGCTACTTGCTACCACACTGGCCGCCAGGGACATACACGACTACATGGAGACCAGCGGCTCCAGCCGCAAGGTGGTGATTCTTGATTGTTGCCATGCCGCTGCCTTTGCGGAAGGGATGGCCGCTAAGGATGATGGCACGATAGCGATCGAGGCCATGCTGGGCGGCGAGGGTTGTGTGGTGCTTACCTCCTCAAACACGATCGAACTCTCCCAGGCACCGGAAGCGGGCGATGACCTTTCCGTTTACACCCGCTTCCTGGTGGAAGGGATTCGAACCGGCGCAGCGGACCGTCAAGATCGAGGCTATCTGGAAGCTGGAGACTTGCATGACTACGCCCAACGCCGGGTCAAGGAGGTCGCTCCGATGATGTCCCCTCAAATTTTCCCGACTCGCGATGGCCGTCGCATCCGCATCTGTCAGGTGCGGCGGGATCCAAGTGCGGTTTACCGCCGTGAGGTTCAGCGGTTGATGGAGCGGCGAAACGGATCGATCTCCCCGCTGGGCCGCGCCAACCTGGAGGCGCTTCGGGATGAGCTGCCGTTGCCGGAGGTGCAGGCCGCGCAGATCGAGGCTGAGGTGTTCCAGCCCTTCCGCGACTACGAGGCGAAGCGGCAGAAGTATGCCGATGCGTTGCGATCAACGCTACAGGCCAATGCTGCCGGCACAGCAAGCCTCACGGATCACGATCAGCAGGAGTTGCAGGAGTTGGAGCAGCGCCTCAAGTTGCGCCCCAGCGATGTGGCGGAGATCCAGCGGCAGTTGGGGATCAGCGCCACGCCAATGGCACCACAACCCCAGAGCCAAGCTGCGCCAGCCGCAGCGGTTGAGCCTTCGGGGCTGCAGCCGCCAGCGCCCCCACCAGCCACGCGACAACGCGGGCCCACCTTGCTGCAGATCTCCACCCAGCGGGGTTGGCTCGTGCGTCAGGGTGAGCGCTGGCAGCTGAAGACCGAGCCGATCAGCGTGCCCGGCTACCGCCAAGCCCTGGCTCCGAACCTGGAGCTGACGCTGCTGCAAATCCCCGAGGGCCAGTTTGAGATGGGATCTCCCGACAACGAAGCGGGCCGCGCTAATGATGAGGGTCCCCAGCACAGGGTGCAGCTGGCCAGCTTTTTGCTGGGGCAAACGCCGGTGACCCAGGCCCAGTGGCAGGAGGTGGCAGGTTGGCCGAAGGTGACAATCGAGCTGAACCCGCAACCCTCCCGCTTCGAGGGAGCCAACAGGCCGGTGGAGCGTGTCAGCTGGTTGAACGCCATGGAGTTCTGCAACCGCCTCAGCCAACGCTTCGGTCGGCGTTACACGCTGCCGAGCGAAGCGCAGTGGGAGTATGCCTGCCGGGCTGGCACCACCACCCCGTTTCATTTCGGCGCCACGATCACCACGAAGCTGGCCAATTACAACGGCAGCTACAGCTATAGCGATGGTCTCAAGGGTGAGTACCGTCAACAAACCACACCGGTTGCCAGCTTCCCTGCCAATGCCTGGGGGCTGTACGACATGCACGGCAATGTATGGGAATGGTGTGCGGATCACTGGCACGACAGTTACGAGGGGGCTCCCGATGACGGGCGACCTTGGATCGACGAGAATGCTGATAAGAATAGCTACAGGCTGCTGCGCGGCGGCTCTTGGGTCCACTTCCCCTGGGGCTGCCGTTCGGCCTACCGCTACATCCCCCATTCGGACGACCACTACGATGATGTTGGGTTTCGTGTTTGTTGTTCCCCCCAGGACTAATTCTTTACCCTTAAACTC